>JAIPDC010000237.1 GCA_021737865.1 Rhodoferax sp. | reverse complement strand
GTGATTCCAGCTACATCAATGGTGAGCAGGTCGAGCGTTCTGAAATGCTCAACACCAACGATGCGCTGCGGGCTGCCGGCAAGATTCCGGTCACGTTCACCAATTTGCTGTTGGGTATCACGAAGGCATCCCTGTCCACTGACAGCTTCATCAGCGCGGCTTCCTTCCAGGAAACCACCCGCGTGCTGACTGAGGCGGCGATCATGGGCAAGCGCGACGAGTTGCGTGGCTTGAAGGAAAACGTGATTGTGGGTCGATTGATTCCCGCGGGCACCGGTCTGGCCTATCACGAAGCACGCAAAGTGCGCGAGAGCATGGATGATGCGGAGCGCCGCGCGATTGCCGATGCGGAAGCGGCAGAACTGGCCGGTGACGCAGAGCTTGCAGTCGAGCAGCCTGGTGAAGGTGGTATCGCCGATTAACATCGCGTTGCTATACTAAGCATAGCGCCCCACGCCCGTTTAACGAGGGCTTGGGGCGTTTTTACTTAATATTCACGCTCGAATTTGCGGTGGAGATGCAGGAAGTACATGAACGGTTCGCTGCTGCTATGGACGGTGCTATCGATCCTCCTTTTTTGGGGGGTGGGCTTGTACAACCGGCTGATGCGCATGCGTGCCAGAGGGTTCAGTGCGTTTGGGTCGGTAGAAAAGCATCTGCGCGAATATGCTGATCTGGCTCAGGGGCAGATGCACAGGTTTCAAGGCGGCCAGGATGGCTTGTCGTTTGAGGCACCCGGCGAAGTGCCGGCCGAGTGGAACTCTGTGTTGTGTGCACTCGAGGCGCTTGACGCTGCCTTGAAAGCTGCACGTGCAACTCCGTTAGCCCTTGAACCGCTGGCTGGGTTGACGCAGGCCATGGCTGCAGTGCGGCAGGTATGGGCCAGTTTGCAAGCGGTGCCAGCGGATCTTGCCGGACCGGTGCTGCCCCATGACGTCCAGATCCAATGGGATGTCATCGCGCAGCGGGTTGAGACATCGCGCAATGGCTACAACCAGATAGCGTTGAAGTACAACGAGGCATTGGCGCAATTCCCCGCCCGTTTGGTGATAGGCCTGATGGGGTTCAAGCCGGGCGGCATTCTTTAAGGAAAATATGAGATCTGGCGACGAGTCCGTCCCCCTGTGGCGGCAATTGAACGCCGCTGCCGCGGTGGTAACGGCGGTGCGTGAAGGTGCTTCGGGGACCGCTGCAATCGAAAACATCCCGCCTGAGTTGCGGGCGGGGGTGCAGGCGCTCGCATTTCACGTTTGGCGCAACCTTGGCCGCGCGCAGGCACTGCGCACCAGGTTGGCGAGCAAACTGCCACCGCCCGCTGCCGATGCATTGTTGTGTGTTGCGCTGGCGTTGGCCTGGGAGGAGTCTTCCGCCCCTTATGATATGTTCACCTTGGTCAACCAGACCGTGGAAGCCGCCAAACGCGGCGCTTCAACCAAAGGACAAGCCAATTTTATAAATGCTTGTTTGCGAAGATTCATGCGCGAGCGCGATGCACTGGTCGCCAGCACTGACACCGATCTGGTTGCGCGCTGGAACCACCCGCTCTGGTGGATCAAGCGGTTGCAAAAAGACCATCCACAGAACTGGCAGGCCATCCTTCAGGCAGCCAATCACCATGCCCCGATGACGGTGCGCATCAACATCAGAAAGACCAACCAGGCAGATTACCTGTCGCTTTTGACGAAGGCGGGAATGGGCGCACATGCCACTGCTGGTGGCGCCATTGTGCTGGAGCACCCCGCCTCGGTACAAAAGTTGCCGGGCTTTGCCGACGGATGGGTTTCAGTGCAGGACGCGGCGGCCCAAATGGCTGGCCCGCTTCTGCTGGATGGACTGGCGCCGCGATCCGATCTGCGCATTCTTGACGCCTGTGCTGCTCCGGGTGGGAAGACTGGACACTTGCTGGAGTTAACCGACAGTCCGGTTGTTGCCCTTGAAGTGGATGCCCGTCGTACGGCACGTATACATGAGAACCTTGGCAGGCTTGGGCTGGCGGCTACCGTTTTGACGGCTGACGCAGCGCGCCCGCAAGACTGGTGGGATGGTCAATTGTTTGACGCCATCTTGTTGGATGCGCCTTGCACGGCATCGGGCATCGTACGTCGACATCCCGATGTGCGCTGGCTGCGACGTGAATCAGATATTGCACAGCTGGCTGCGTTGCAGAAAACCATGCTTCAGTCTCTTTGGAAACTGTTGCGACCGGGCGGTCGCATGGTGTATTGCACCTGTTCCGTGTTTCTGGTCGAGGGTAGCGGCCAGGTGCAAACGTTTCTAACACACAACACCGACGCCATTTTGCTGCCCTCTGCGGGGCATTTAATTCCCCAAAGTGGCGCATTTTGCGAGGGCGTCCCGGACAATCACCCTTGTGATTACGATGGCTTCTATTACGCGTTGTTGCAGAAACGGATGGCTTAAACAGGCCGGGAATGCGCTTGCCGCGCTGATGCTGGTGCTGGCGACGAGTTTTGCGTATGGCCAAAACTTGACGGAGATTACGCAGTTCCAAGTGGAGCGCGTCGACGAAGAGGTTGTCATTTCTGCCCAAATGGCGTTTGAACTTCCCCCCGCCGTGGAAGATGCCTTGCTGAAGGGTATACCGTTATTCTTTGTCATTGAAGCCGACGTGATGCGGGAGCGCTGGTATTGGTATGACAAAAAAATCATTGCCGTCGAGCGCCATATGCGCCTGGCCTATTTGCCATTGACCCGGCGCTGGCGTCTCAATGTGACAGCGGGCGCAGGACGCGACCCTGGTGTGGGCCTTGCGCTGAACCAGAGCTTTGACACGTTGTCCCAGGTAATGACAGCGATCAAGCGCATTTCTCGATGGAAAATTGCAGAGGCAAGCGATCTCGACGCCAATCAAAAATACAAAGTCGATTTTCGCTTTCGCTTGGACTTGAATCAGCTGCCGCGCCCTTTTCAGATTGGCGCTTTGGGGCAGTCTGATTGGGACATAGTGGCGACAACGACTTCAGTCCTGGCAATTGTCCCGCCAAAGTGAACGGGACATTCGGCGTGGAGCAATCGGATCGAACCATGCAAAAGTCTCGTGCAACGCGCTTGACACTTGCGGCTGGCGCCTTGGCGATGGTGGTCATCGGACTAGGATTGCTCTACCTCTTGATGGAGGCCACCAACAACCGGGAAATGTACGAGCGCAATTATGCGCGGCTGTTTGTTGTCAACGTCGTTGTGGCGTCTGCTCTCTTCGGAGCGATCCTGTGGGTCGCTTATCGCCTGTTGATGCGATTGCGGGAGGGACGTTTTGGCAGTCGCTTGCTGCTCAAGCTGGCGACCATTTTTGCCTTGGTCGGTTTGGCGCCTGGCATGCTGATCTACGTGGTGTCGTACCAATTTGTTTCCCGATCGATTGAGACGTGGTTCGATGTAAAGGTTGAGGGTGCATTGGAAGCGGGGTTGAATCTGGGGCGGGTGACCCTTGACACCTTGTCCAATGACTTGACTGGAAAAGCAAAGACGGCAGCGGCACAGATCGCAGAAATTGCCGAGCCGGCGGCTGGCATGCCGCTGGATCGACTGGTGGAGCAGTTGGGTGCATCAGATGCCACACTGTGGAGTGCGTCCGGGAAATTACTCGCCAGCGCCGGGCAGTCCCGCTTCCAATTGGAACCGGATAGACCTACCCCTTCGCAATTCCGATCAGCCAAAGGCGATAGGTCCTTATCATGGATTGAGGGTTTGGATGACGCAGCATCTGCCAACATGGATGGCGCGCGCATCAAGGTCCTGGTGCCTCTTTCCAGTGTGGCCCTGGGGCTCAATCCTGAACAGCGCTTTCTCATGGTCACCCGTGGGCTTCCGCCCAACCTGGTTGCCAATGCCTTGGCAGTCGAGCGTGCCAATCGTGAGTATCAGGAGCGCGCATTGGGGCGGGAAGGGCTCAAGCGCATGTACATTGGAACGCTCACTTTGAGCCTGTTCCTGGCGATATTCGGTGCCGTGTTGTTGGCTGTCGTCCTTGGGGATCAGATTGCCCGACCTCTGCTGATGCTGGCTGAAGGCGTCAGCCAGGTCGCCGCTGGTGACCTGACGCCCAAGGGTGCCATGCAGGGCAATGATGAGTTGGTGGGCTTGACACGCGCCTTCGCCTCCATGACCGAACAGGTGGCTGAAGCCCGACAAGCGGTGCAACTGAGCATGGCGCAGGTGGACGCCGCACGCGCTAACCTGCAAACCATTCTGGACAACCTGACCGCCGGAGTGATCGTGATGGACGCGCAGGGCGCGATCCGGTCGTCCAATCCCGGGGCAACCCGGATTCTCAAGGTCCCGCTTGACGAGTACGTAGGTAGGCCGCTTGCCGATATTGAGGGGCTGGATGCCTTCGCGCAAGCGGTGCAGGCCCAGTTCGATGATTTCTTGGGTCAAAGGGCCGAACAGGAGTCGGACCATTGGCAGCGCTCGTTTGAGCTCGCCAGCAACGCTGCAGCGCTGCAGGGGCCGTATGACCGCACGTTGACGCTGGTTGCCCGAGGTGCCGAGTTGCCTGGCAATGCGCGTTTGTTGGTGTTCGACGATATATCTGACATCGTTTCCGCGCAACGCGCCCAGGCCTGGGGTGAGGTGGCGCGTCGACTGGCCCATGAAATCAAAAATCCATTGACCCCAATTCAGTTGTCAGCCGAGCGGCTTGAAATGAAATTGAGCGGCAAACTGGCCGCCACAGATCAGGCAGTATTGACCAAGTCGGTGAAAACGATCGTCGACCAAGTTGACGCCATGAAGCGCTTGGTCAACGATTTTCGAGACTACGCACGTTTGCCCGCCGCCGAACTTAAACCGGTCGACCTGAATGCATTGGTCGCCGATATATTGCACCTCTATGAGCACGATCGCTTGGCGGTTCCTGTTCGTTTGGAACTGGACCCCAAATGCCCAATGGTGATGGGGGATGCCCAGCAATTACGGCAGGTGATTCACAACCTGCTTCAAAATGCCCAGGATGCCAGCGAGTCGGTTAATAGGAGTGACCTCGCGGATCCAAGCGTGGTGGTACGGACACAGAATCAAAAAGCCGCGAAGCGGGTGCGCTTGAGTATTCTGGACTGCGGAGGGGGATTCTCAGACAGCATTTTGAAGCGGGCTTTTGAACCCTATGTGACAACCAAATCGAAGGGCACCGGATTGGGGTTGGCAGTGGTTAAAAAAATTGCTGACGAACATGCTTCTCGGGTCGACATTGTCAACCGCGTCGTGGATGGATCAGTGGTAGGCGCGCAAGTATCGTTATCATTGGCGGCAGATAGCGCGCCGCGACTTGACGACGAACCATTGGTACCTAAGGGATAACGCAAACAACATGGCAAACATTCTGGTTGTGGATGATGAACATGGCATTCGGGATTTGCTATGGGAGATCCTCAATGACGAAGGGCATAACGTCGAACTTGCGGAAAATGCTGCGCAGGCGCGTGCGGCCCGTTCGCGGGAGCGTCCTGATCTGGTGTTGCTGGATATCTGGATGCCCGACACGGATGGGGTGACGCTACTCAAGGAGTGGTCGTCTACCGGGGTGCTCACCATGCCGGTCATCATGATGAGCGGTCACGCCACCATCGACACCGCCGTTGAGGCCACCAAAATTGGGGCGTTGGCATTTCTGGAAAAACCCATTACTTTGCAAAAGCTACTTAAAGCAGTGGAGCAAGGCTTGGTACGCAGCAATTTGCATCGATCGATGGCGGCAGTTGCGCCCAAACCGCTTGCAACTGCGGTGGAGATGGTGGGTTTTGCAGCACCCTTGGCCATCGTGCCGATTGAACTCGGCTTGCAGGCAACGCAAAAATTTGTACTGGACAAGCCTTTGCG
>JAIPDC010000236.1 GCA_021737865.1 Rhodoferax sp. | reverse complement strand
ACGGCCTGCGCGATGGCGTTGCCATTGCCATTGAAGACCACTACAAACCCCGATTTGCCGGCGATGCACTGCCGCGCAACCATACCGGCAGTGTCGTTGCGCTAGCCGACAAGCTCGAAACCCTGGTTGGCATGTTCGGTATCGGCAATCTGCCCACGGGTGACAAGGACCCATTCGCTCTGCGTCGACACGCGTTGGGCGTGATCCGCATTCTGATGGAGTCCGATTTTTCCTTGAACCTGGACACGCTGCTGGCCAATGCATCAAAGGCATTTGGGGCCATGCTGGAGCTATGGCCCGAGCGGGAGGGCTCCGATTTCGCTGCGAATCAGGTCAAGCTGCAGGACTTCATCTACGACCGACTCGCAGGCACTCTGCGTGAGCAGAGCTACAGCGCGCAAGAGGTTGATGCCGTTTTGGCCCTGCGTCCGCAGCGCCTGGGCGACGTGCCCAAGCGCATGGCGGCTGTGCGTGCCTTTGCCGCCTTGCCGGAAGCCCCGGCGCTGGCCGCCGCCAACAAGCGAATCAGCAATATTTTGAAGAAGGCAACCGAGGTGGATGCCCATGTGAGCGAAATACTGCTGCTGGAACCGGCTGAAAAAGCCTTGTTTGCCGCCATGCAAGAGCTGGAGCCCAAGGCCCGTGCGCAACTGTTCGCAGGAGACTACTCCGGGTCACTGCAAACCCTTGCGGCCTTGCGCGCGCCGGTCGATGCCTTTTTTGATGGTGTCATGGTCAACGCCGAGGCGCTGGACTTGCGCCTCAATCGTCAGGGCCTGCTCAAGACCTTGCACGAAGCGATGAACCGTGTGGCCGACCTGTCGCGTCTGGCCACTTGATATGAAGCTCGTCATTCTCGACCGCGACGGCACCATCAACGAAGACAGCGCCGACTATGTCAAGTCGCCGTCAGAATGGCAACCCCTGCCTGGAGCCCTGGAGGCCATCGCGCGGCTAAACCATGCGGGTTGGCATGTGGTTGTGGCGACCAACCAATCCGGACTGGGGCGGGGGTTATTTGATGTGGCTTCGCTTAATGCGATGCACGCCAAGATGCACAGCATGCTGGCTGCCGTAGGCGGTCGTGTGGACGCTGTTTTTTACTGCCCCCATGGGCCGGAAGAAGCATGCCGATGCCGTAAGCCCGAGCCAGGCCTGTTTGAACAAATTGCCGAACGTTATGGCCTGGCGTTGCAGGGTCTACCCGCGGTTGGGGACTCGCAGCGCGATCTGGTCGCTGCTGTGGCTGCAGGGTGTGAGCCCCATCTGGTGTTGACCGGCAAGGCAGCCGCGCTGCAAGGGCGCATATTGCCTGATGGTTATCCGGTCCATACCGTGGTGCACCGGGACCTGGCTGCCTTTGCGGAGTATCTGGTTGGGCAGGATGCCCAGTCAGCCCAGACTGCCGATTCCTAGTGCTATATTTATAGTAGCTGCCTGCTGAGTAAATACGGGGGCTATGAGCCTTTTTCTCTCAATATGTACTTTGTTCGTTCCGTTTTGCACATGGCGTGGATGGCGCTCACCGTGGTCCCCTACACGCTGGCCATTGTGCTTGGCGCGTTGTTTGGCATGTCGCGTGCACGCCGGTACCGTATTGCATCCGCCTGGCTGGGTCTGAGCAGTTTGGCCAGTGCACGGGTGATTCTGGGTATCCAGACGCGTATCTCTGGCATGGAGAACCTGCCCGTAGGCGCAGTCACCCCCGCTGTGTTGCTGGTCAAACACCAGTCCACTTTCGAGACCTTTGTGATGCCGGCCATCATGCCGCATCCATTGGCTTATGTGTTCAAGAAGGAACTGCTGTACGTGCCATTTTTCGGCTGGTCCATCGGCCTGCTGGACATGATTCACATCGACCGCAGTCTGCGCACCCAGGCTTTCAAGCGTGTGGTTGCCCAAGGCAAGGAGCGACTGGCCCAAGGGATCTGGATCATCATGTTCCCGGAAGGCACGCGCATCGAGCGCGGACAAAAAGGGGTGTACGAAACCAGCGGCACACGCCTGGCGGTGCAGACCGGGGCGCCGGTCATCCCGATCGCGGTCACCTCGGCCAAATGCTGGCCGCGCAAGGCCTTTGTAAAAACGCCTGGCATCGTGGATATTTCCATCGGCAAACCCATTCCCAGTGTGGGGCGGCACCACAAAGAGCTGATGCAGGAAGTGGAAGACTGGATCGAAGCCGAAATGCGACGGCTGGACCCCGAGGCTTACCGCTAGTCATTGCTTCAGAACATTCCCCCCGTGCGAGCTCTTCTCCAATACACTTTGGACCTGTTTGGGCCTATAGCCCCCGTCGATACTGCGCAAGATGCTCCTAAGACTATAGCAATTGCGGTTCCCGGAGTACCCCATGGTTTGGCTCAACCCTTGCGACAGGCCATCGCTCCAGCCGCTTTTGCGCACCCGCGTGCCAACCGGGAGTTGCGCCTGGGCGATGCGATGGTGGCCTACCTTTTTCAACGTGCCAAGCGGCGCACCATAGGCTTCGTCGTGGGCCCGGACGGCCTGGTGGTGCGCGCGCCCAAGTGGACGCCGATCTTCGAAGTCGAAGCCGCTCTGCGCGAAAAGTCGAACTGGATCAACCGCAAGCTGGGCGAGTCGCGTGAGCGCCAGGCCCGACAGCAGGAGGCGCGCATTGATTGGTGCAATGGCGTCGTGTTGCCGCTCTTTGGCGAACCGGTGCGCGTGGCGCTGGACCCGGGACACCGCTTTGGAACCATAGGAGCCAGCCTTGAAGTGGGTGCTGCTGGCGAAGCCGAGCGCATCTTGCGCGTGGGGTTGCCAACCAACGCCATGCCCGAACAGATTCGTGACGCCGTGCAAGCCTGGTTGATGCGCCACGCGCGTGACCATTTCAAGCACCGCTTGGACCACTATGCCCCACTGCTGCAAGTGCAATGGCACAAGCTCAGCCTCAGCTCCGCCGGTACCCGCTGGGGCAGCGCACGCATTGACGGATCCATTCGTCTTAACTGGCGGCTGATTCACTTTCGTCCAGCTGTTATTGACTACGTCGTGGCGCATGAGCTCAGCCACTTGCGGGTCATGGACCACAGCGCCCGTTTCTGGGACACCGTGCGCACAGTTGTCCCTGACTACGCCGAACTGCGCGGGCAACTCAAGGACGATGCGATTCCCAAGTGGTAGCGCTGCTATCCGCAGGAGTGCACGGCCTCGAACCGGAACACACCCTGTGCGTCGAGCGAGCGTTGCACTTTGCCTGCAAACCACAGGGCGTGCAAATGGGCAATCGACTCGCCCATGGCGAAGGTGGTCTGGTGCATGTCCATTGGGCGTTTGAATAGCACCGGCAGGGCGTCGGCAGCACTGCAAGCCCGCGCAGCGCAGGCTTGCAGCACGTCAGCCAGGCGCTCACTATGGTGGTCGTGCAGCTGCTGGATACGTGTGTGCATGCCGGTAAATGGCTTGCCGTGGGAAGGAAGTACCAGTGTGTCCTGCGGCAATGCGCGAAGCCGGTCAATCGAGTCCAGGAACAATGCCAGCGCGTTGGACTCGGGCTCCTGTTCATAGACACTCACGTTGGTTGAGATGCGTGGAAGCATCATGTCGCCGCCAATCAAAATATTAAGCGCCTCGCAGTGCAGTGCGATGTGCTCGGGCGCATGGCCGTAGCCGCTGATGCAACTCCACGCGTGGCCGCCAATCGTCAGTACATCGCCTCCCACCATGCGCCGGTATTGCGGCGGGACTGAGGGCACCAGTGACGGAAAGTACCCGGTGCGTGCCCTGATCGCCGTCATTGCCTCCGGGCTATTGAGACCGTGGGAGGCAAAAAATTCTGCAGCCCGCTCCCCACCAAAGCCGGTCGGCCCCATGCAGCCCAGGCGCGCCACGTTGTAGTCGGTGGCGCTGATCCACAACCGCACATTCCACCGATCGCACAACCAGTGCGCAAGACCAATGTGGTCCGGGTGCATATGCGTCACGATCACCCGCAAAATGGGCAGGCCCTCCAAATCGTTGGCAAAAATACTTTCCCACTGGGCTTTGGCTTCGTCATGGTGGATGCAGCAGTCAACAATGCTCCAACCGTCTACACCATTGATGTTGTCCCGCAGCAGCCACAGGTTGATGTGGTTCAGGGCGAACGGCAGCGACATCCGAATCCACTTCACACCCGGTGCCACTTCGAGGGTGCCGCCCATAGGGGCCAGCGTGTCGCCCAGCGGGTAATGAAGCTGCATTTCCAGATCGTTCATGGGCGGGTCTTTTTATTACATAATTGACGTTTACGTAAACGTCAACAAAACGGGCATTTTAGGCGGCTGCATTTGTATGCACTGTCTCGAAGGTTCTCACCATCTTCATGAGTATCACCTACAGCATTGGCGACCTGGCGCGCGAGTTTGACCTCACCACCCGCGCCATCCGGTTTTACGAAGATCTGGGCTTGCTCGAGCCCAGGCGGGCCGGGCCGGGTGGGCGCAGCCGGGTCTACAGCGGGCGCGACCGCACCCGACTCAAGCTCACCCTGCGGGCCAAGCGATTGGGTCTTTCGTTGACTGAGGCCAAGGAAATCATCCAGATGTACGACAGCCCGCGCGACACCGGTGCGCAGCTGAAAAAATTTCTGGATGTGCTGGCCTTGCACCGCCAGCAACTGGAGGCGCAAATGACCGACCTGCAGGCCAATCTGGATGAGCTCAAGACGCATGAAAAAGAGGCCCGCGTTTTGCTGGCCAAGTCCCTCAAACCCGCCAAACAGGCCAAACAGGCCAAGGCCTGACGCTGCCCCCCAATCACTCAAACAACACAAGGAGTCTTTCATGAACAACCTGCCCGGACTGAATTTCCAACTCGGTGAAGACATCGACGCCCTGCGCGACGCAGTGCGCGAATTTGCCCAGGCCGAGATCGCCCCACGCGCTGCCGAAATTGACAGGAACGACCAGTTCCCGATGGACCTGTGGCGCAAGATGGGCGACCTGGGCGTGCTGGGTATCACCGTCGGCGAAGAGTATGGCGGCGCCAACATGGGCTACCTGGCGCACATGATTGCCATGGAGGAAATCTCGCGCGCCAGTGCGTCAGTGGGCCTGAGCTATGGTGCGCACAGCAACCTGTGCGTGAACCAGATCAAGCGCAATGGCACCGACGCCCAGCGCGCCAAGTACCTGCCCAAGCTCATCAGCGGCGAACACGTGGGTGCCCTGGCCATGAGCGAGCCCGGCGCAGGCTCGGACGTTCTGTCCATGAAGCTCAAGGCCGAAGACAAGGGCGGCTACTACCTGCTCAATGGCAACAAAATGTGGATCACCAATGGCCCGGACGCAGACACGCTGGTCGTGTATGCGAAGAGCGAACCCGAGCTAGGCGCCCGTGGCGTGACCGCCTTCCTGATTGAAAAAGGCATGCCCGGTTTCAGCATCGCCCAAAAGCTCGACAAGCTCGGGATGCGCGGTAGCCACACGGGAGAACTGGTGTTCAACAATGTTGAAGTGCCGCTGTCCAACGTGCTGGGCCAGCTCAATGGCGGCGCCAAGGTACTGATGAGCGGGCTGGACTACGAGCGCGCCGTCCTGACCGGTGGCCCGCTGGGCATCATGCAGTCGGTGATGGACAACGTCATTCCCTACATCCACGACCGCAAGCAGTTCGGCCAGAGCATTGGCGAATTCCAGCTCATCCAGGGCAAGGTGGCCGATATGTACACGGTGCTGCAAGCCGGGCGCTCTTTCGCTTACACGGTGGCCAAGAACCTCGACCTGCTGGGTGTGGAGCATGTGCGTCAGGTGCGCAAGGACTGCGCTTCCGTTATTTTGTGGACGGCTGAAAAAGCCACCTGGATGGCAGGCGAGGGCGTGCAGATCTTTGGCGG
>JAIPDC010000020.1 GCA_021737865.1 Rhodoferax sp. | reverse complement strand
TACGTTAAGCGCCGGGCGGCGTTGCGGGGCCTCAATGGCGTGCCCCACCATCCACTGCGCCAGCTGGCTCTGGGTGGTGGTCCGGGCGTCCGCCTCGTTGACCAGTTTGCCCCCGCGCAGCACCGCCACCCGGTTGGAGACGCGCAGCACCTCGCCGAGCTTGTGGCTGATGAAGATGATCGACAGTCCTTGTGCCACCATCTGCGCCAGCACCGCAAACAGGGCTTCGCTTTCTTGCGGCGTCAGCACCGCCGTGGGCTCGTCCAGAATCAAAATGCGGGCACCGCGGTAAAGCGCTTTCAAAATCTCGACCCGCTGGCGCTCGCCCACCGACAGGCTGCCGACCCGGGCCCGCGGGTCCACCTGCAAGCCAAAACGCTGCGCCACCGCCATCAGCTTGTCGCGTGCCGCGCGTTGCCGGGTAAACGGTTGAAACAGCGGCTCGGAGCCCATCATCACGTTGTCCAGCACACTCAGGTTATCGGCCAGCGTGAAGTGCTGATGCACCATGCCGATGCCGGCATCCAGCGCGGCGTGCGGGTCCCCCGGCGCCAGCGGCTGACCGAAGACCTCGATGTGTCCCGAGTCGGCGGTGTAGTGCCCGAACAGGATCGACACCAGGGTCGACTTGCCCGCCCCGTTTTCACCCAGCAGCGCCAACACTTCGCCCGCCTTCAGCTGCAGCGAGATGTCGTCGTTGGCCACCAAATCGCCAAAGCGCTTGGTGATGTGGGACAGCGTGAGAACGTGCTCACCCATCAATTACTTTGTGGTGGACTTGGGCTGGGTGTCATCCACCTTGACCGCAAAGCTGCCATCCACAATCGCCTTCTCTTTGGCCTTGACCTTGGCCACGATGTCGGCGGGGACCTTCTTCTCGAAGGTGCCCAGCGGCGCCAGTGACGAGCCTTTGTGCTTCATCATGGCGTAGGGGCCGTAGTCCTCGGCGCTGAACTTGCCCTCTTTCACGAGTTTGATGGCACGGTCGGCCGCCGGCTCGAAATGCCACAAGGCCGAGGCCACGACGGTGTCGGGATACTGGGCCTGTGTGTTGATCACATTGCCAATGGCGAGTTTGCCCTTTTCCTTGGCCGCATCACTGACGCCAAAGCGCTCGGCATACAGCACGTCGGCCCCCTTGTCGATCATGGCGAAGGCGGCTTCCTTGGCCTTGGGCGGGTCAAACCAGCTGTTGATGAAGCTGACGCTGAATTCCACCTTGGGGTTGACCTCTTTGGCACCCATCATGAAGGCGTTCATCAGGCGGTTGACCTCGGGAATGGGGAAACCCCCGACCAGACCAATTTTGTTGCTCTTGGTCATGCCGCCGGCGACCATGCCGGACAGGTAGGCGGGCTCCTGGATGTAGTTGTCAAAGACGCTGAAGTTGGGTGCGGCGGGTTTGCCCGAGGACCCCATCAGGAACGACACCTTGGGGAAGTCCTTGGCCACCTTGCGGGCCGCAGCCTCGACCGCGAAGGCCTCGCCCACGATCAGGGTGTTGCCTGCTGTGGCGTACTCACGCATGACGCGCTCGTAGTCGGCATTGCTGACGTTCTCGCTGGCTTTGTACTCAATTTCGCCGCGGGCCTCGGCGGCCTTCAGTGCGGTGTGCAGGCGCCCGGCCCATTGCTGCTCAAACGGCACGGTGTAGATGCCCGCGACCTTGGGCTTTGCCTGGGCCAGCGCCAGACCGGGCCCCATGAGAGACACTGCCGCAAGGGCAGCGCCCATGGCTACTGCAGTACGACGGGAAAAATGTTTCATCGACATAGGTTCTCCAAAGTTAGACCACCAAAAAAACTAAAGACACTACAAAAAAATACAAAAACAATAGCACGCCAGCCAAACCCCACCGGGGCCAACAGCTGATTCTATGTAAGGCAGGTCTCAAGCAGTTTACGTGCCAGAGCGCTCCAGCATGGCGTGCAGCAACACATTGCAGCCGGCGGTGATGTGCTCGGGCTGGGCTGATTCAATCTCGTTGTGGCTGATGCCGTTCAGACAGGGAATGAAGATCATGCCGCTGGGCGCAAGCTTGGCCATGTAGACCGCATCGTGCCCGGCGCCAGAGACAGCGGGCATGTTGCTGTAGCCCAGCTTCTGTGCTGCGCGGCCCACGGCATCGACACAGTCGGGGTGGAACACTTGTGCCGGGTAGCTCGACACCAGTTCGATCTTCACATCCAGCCCGCTGTCCCTGGCCACTTTTTCAGCAAAGGCCTTTACCTCGTCGGCCATCTGGTCCACCAGGGCATCGGTGGCATTGCGCAGATCGATGCTGAACTTCACCCGCCCCGGAATCACGTTGCGGCTGTTCGGGTGCACCTGCACCATGCCCACGGTGCCGCGTCCGTGCGGCGCGTGGCGCAACGCGGCCGCCACCGTTTCTTGCATGATGTGGGTGGCCACCTGCATGGCGTCTTTGCGCAAGGCCATCGGGGTCGGGCCGGCATGCGCTTCCATGCCGGTCACGGTGCAGTCAAACCAGCGAATGCCCAGCACACCCTGCACCACGCCGATGGTCTTGTCGTTGTCTTCCAGCACCGGGCCCTGCTCGATATGTGTCTCAAAATAGGCCCCAATCGGGTGGTCGCCGGGTTCCTGCGCACCGATGTAGCCGATGCGCTCCAGTTCACCCTTGACGGACTTGCCCTCGGTGTCGGTGGCCGCATACGCATGCTCCAGCGTGAAGGCCTTGGCAAACACCCCGGAGCCCATCATCACCGGCACAAAGCGCGAGCCTTCTTCGTTGGTCCAGAAGGCCACCTCGATCGGCGCCTCGGTGGTGATGCCGTGGTCGTTCAGAGTGCGCACCACTTCCAGTCCGGCAAGCACACCATAGTTGCCATCGAACTTGCCGCCGGTGGGCTGCGTGTCGATGTGGCTACCGGTCATGATGGGTGGCAGCGCGTTGTTGCGCCCGGCGCGGCGCATGAAGCCGTTGCCGATCTTGTCGATGGTGACGGTCATACCCGCCTCACGCGCCCAGCCCAGCACCAGGTCGCGCCCTTGTTTGTCCAGGTCAGTCAGGGTCAATCGGCACACGCCACCCTTGGGCGTGGCTCCAATCTTGGCCAACTCCATCAACGAGTCCCATAAACGATCACCGTTAATGCGAATGGATTCAATATCGACCTGGGTTGCTGAATGCATGGTATTTCCTTCAAGTTCAAAAAAGCCACTTCGCGCCGCAGAGGGCAATGTCGGGGGCCGATTTCCTGACCAGCAGGGCAGATGAGGCCCCCGGCATTGCCCTCTGCGGCGAGGCACCCATCTGTCAGCGCCTAACAGCAGAAGGCACCAACGTCTCAGCCCGCAGCTTGTTAGCCGCGAAATTGGCGCTAAACGGCGCCCGTTTGACATACCGCCCCTTGCCCTTAACCGCCCGCAAATCCCCCCGCACAAACACCAGTTCCCCCTGGCTCACGGTGTGGCTTGGAATGCCTTTAACCGCGCGCCCCTCAAAGATATTGAAGTCACCCTTGCTGAACTGCGTTTTGGCGGACAGGGTTTTGGTGCCTGCCGGGTCCCACACCACCAGGTCGGCGTCGGCCCCCACCGACACACTGCCCTTTTGCGGGTAAATATTGAACAGCTTGGCGGTGTTGGCCGAGGTCACGGCGACAAACTCCGAGGGCGTCAGGCGCCCGGTGTTCACCCCTGCGTCCCAAACCACTGCCATCCTCTCTTCGACGCCGCCACAGCCATTGGGAATCTTGCTGAAGTCGTCCTTGCCCGCTGCCTTTTGCGCCGCGCAGAAGGTGCAATGGTCGGTCGCCGTGGTGTGCAGATTGCCGCTTTGCAGGCCGCGCCACAAAAACTCCTGGTTGCCCTTGGGACGAAACGGCGGACTCATCACATGCGCAGCAGCGGTGGCAAAGTCGGGGTGGCGGTAGACGCTGTCATCCACCACCAGATGGCCGGCCAGCACCTCGCCATAGACCCGCTGGCCCCGCGCGCGGGCACGGGCAATGGCCTCGGCGGCCTCGATGCAGCTCACATGCACCACGTAGATCGGCACGTTCAGCACCTCGGCAATGGCAATGGCGCGGTTGGCGGCCTCGCCTTCCACCGTCGGTGGGCGTGACAGAGGATGACCTTCCGGCCCCATGATGCCCATCTCGGCAATCTGCTTTTGCAGCAAGAAAACCAGCTCGCCGTTTTCAGCATGGACAGTCGGCATGGCGCCGAGCTCCATGCAGCGCTTGAAGCTGTTCACCAGCGTTTCGTCGTCACACATGATGGCGTTTTTGTAGGCCATGAAGTGCTTGAAGCTGTTTACACCCTCGTTTTGCACCAGCGTGCCCATGTCGCGCCGCACGCTCTCATCCCACCAGGTGATGGCCATGTGAAAGCTGTAGTCGGAGGCGGCCTTCTCGGCCCAGCCGCGCCAGGTCTGGTAGGCCTCCATGATGTTTTGCTGCGGGTTGGGGATGACGAAATCAATGATGGTGGTGGTGCCGCCAGCCATGCCCGCTGCGGTGCCGGTGAAGAAGTCGTCCATGGTGGTGGTGCCCATGAACGGCAGCTGCATGTGGGTGTGCGGGTCGATGCCGCCTGGCATGACGTATTGGCCCAGCGCATCCACCACGGTGGCGCCCGCAGGGGCAGTCAGGTTCTCGCCCACGGCGATGATCTTGCCATCCTGGGTGAGTACATCGGCGCTAAAAGAGCGGTCCGCGTTCACCACGGTGCCGCCTTTGATCAAAATGCTGCTCATCTTGTTGCTCCTGAAATAATAGCTGTCTACGCAATAAGGGCGGGGGCTAAGGCCACATTTGGCACCTATTTTGCCGCTGCGGTGGCGCGCATCGGGTTATTGGGGTGGGTGGTCCAGTCTGCGTGTTTATCGCTCACAACCCGGTCGGTGCGCAAGTCTATTTCACCCGGAGCCAGTGTGCGCAGGGTGAGGCACTCGGGCACCGGGCATACCAGGGTGCACAGGTTGCAGCCGACGCATTCGTCTTCCTGTACCTCAAAGAAACGCTTGCCATCCTTGGTTACGCTGATGGCCTGGTGCGAGGTGTCTTCGCAGGCAATATGGCAGCGTCCGCACTGGATGCAGCTGTCCTGGTTGATGACTGCTTTGCTGATGTGGTTGAGGTTCAAGTAGCGCCAGTCGCTGACGGTGGGCACTGCCTTGCCGCGGAAGTCCTCGATGCTGGTGAAACCCATCTCGTCCATGTAGTTGGACAGGCCGTCGCTCATTTCCTGCACGATTTTGAAGCCGTACACCATGGCGGCGGTGCACACCTGCACGTTGCCTGCGCCCAGGGCGATGAAGTCAAACGCATCGCGCCAGTTGCCCACGCCGCCAATGCCGCTGATGGGCAGACCGGCGGTGAGAGGGTCGCGCGCAATCTCGGCCACCATGTTGAGCGCAATCGGCTTCACCGCCGGGCCGCAGTAGCCGCCGTGCGAGCCTTTGCCGCCGGTGGACGGGTTCATGGTCAGCGTGTAGGGGTCCACGCCGATGATGGAGTTGATGGTGTTGATGAGCGACACCGCATCGGCCCCGCCATTTTTGGCGGCGCGTGCCGGCAGGCGAATGTCGGTGATGTTGGGTGTGAGTTTCACGATCACGGGCAGCTTGCTGTATTGCTTGCACCACTCGGTCACCATCTGGATGTACTCGGGCACCTGCCCCACGGCGGCGCCCATGCCGCGCTCGCTCATGCCATGCGGGCAGCCAAAGTTCAACTCGATGCCGTCGGCCCCGGTGTCCTCCACGCGCGGCAAAATGGTCTTCCACGCGCTTTCCACGCAGGGCACCATCAGCGAAACCACCATGGCACGGTCGGCCCAGTAGCGCTTCACCTCGGCAATCTCTTTCAGGTTGATTTCCAGATCGCGGTCGGTGATGAGTTCGATATTGTTGAAGCCCATCAGCCGCCGGTCGGGCGTGAGCAGCGCGCCATAGCGCGGACCGTTGACGTTAACCACCGGCGGGCCGGCCTCGCCCAGCGTTTTCCAGACCACGCCGCCCCAGCCGGCCTCAAAGGCGCGGTTGACGTTGACGGCTTTGTCGGTGGGCGGGGCGGATGCCAGCCAGAAAGGGTTGGGGCTGGTGATGCCGGCAAAGGCGGTGCGTAAATTGGCCATCGTGTTCTCCAAATCTGGGGGTGCGGCGCTCAGGCGCGGTTCAGGTAGGCGTGGATGGCCCGGGCCGACTGTTTGCCGTGCTCCACGGCCTCCACCGTCAGGTCCAGCCCGCCGGCACGGCAGTCGCCTCCCGCCCACACGCCGGGCACGCTGGTCTGGCCCTGGGCATCGGTGGCGATGCGCCCGTCCTGCAGTGTCAGCCCGGCATCCTTCAGCAGTGGGTTGCCGAGTTGCTGGCCAATCGCCTTGAGCACCATGTCAGCCGGCATGATTTCCACCTCACCGGTGGCGGTGAGCTTGCCGCCAGTCAGTGCTTGGCGCGCAAAGCGCACCGCGCTGACATGGTCCGTGGTACCGGCAGCAGAACCGGTGCCGACCATCTCCACCGGTGCCAGCCAGTGGGCAATGGTGACACCGTGGGTTTGCGCCCACTCCTGTTCCACTTGCGATGCCGACAGGCCCTCGGGCCCGCGTCGATAGACCATGTGCACGCTCTCGGCGCCCAGCAGCCTGGACTGCACGGCAGCGTCCACCGCCGTCATGCCGCCGCCAATCACCACCACGCGCCGGCCCACCGGCAGGGTCGAGAGGTCGGCGCACTGGCGCAGTTCGGCAATGAAGTCCACCGCGTCGCGCACGCCGTGCAGAGATTCACCGGGTATGCCCAGCGCAGGCGTGGCCGACAGGCCCATGCCCAAAAATACGGCGTCGAAATCTTTGCGCAGGGTGTCCAGCTGTGCGGCGTTCTCCAGTTTCCAGCTATTGCGCACGCTGATGCCGCCAATGGCCATCAGCCACCGCACTTCGGCTTGCGCGAAGTGGTCCGGCGTTTTGTAACTGGCCAGCCCGTATTCGTTGAGTCCGCCGGCCTTGGGGCGGGCATCAAAAATGACCGGGTCGTGTCCTTGTCGCGCCAGTGTGTAGGCGCAGGCCAGTCCGGCCGGGCCTGCGCCAACCACGGCGACGGTCTTGCCGGTGGCAGGGGCGCGGGTGAAAATTTGCGGCTTGGCGCTTTCCATCAGCGCGTCTACCGCATGGCGCTGCAGGCGGCCAATGGCGACCGGTCTGCCCTCCTGGGTGTTGCGAACGCAAACTGCTTCGCACAGGTTTTCGGTCGGGCAGACCCGCGCGCACATGCCGCCCAGCGGGTTGGAGTCCAAAATGGTGCGGGCTGCACCACGAAGGTTGTCGTCCGCAATGCGCTTGATGAAGGAGGGCACGTCAATGCTGGTGGGGCAGGCCGTGGCGCAGGGCGCATCGAAGCAGTAAACGCAGCGCTCGGCCTCCAGCAGCGCCTGCGCCCGTGTCAGGCGCGGACTGGCATCGGCAAATGCCTTGGCATACTCGGCTGCGGCCAGTCGGCCGGGGCGAACGTCGGGTTGGTGGGTGTTGGGCATCCTGGCAGCTCCTGATCAAAAACCTGACCGTTTAGTCAAGTTGTGCGGTTGATGCTAACAATTTCCGTGCCAGTTTGTATCTAGGGGTTTATCCGTAAAACGCGCTGCGCGAAGACGGCGGTGCCGCTGCGCTAAAGTAGGATGCTTCCTTTCTTCCCATGACTTCAAAGCCATCCGCCCTTCCCCATATCAAAGTTCTGGACCTGTCCCGGGTGCTGGCCGGGCCCTGGTGCACCCAGATGCTGGCCGACCTGGGGGCCGACGTGGTCAAGGTCGAGCGTCCGGGCGAGGGGGATGACACGCGCCACTGGGGCCCGCCCTTTCTGCAGGATGGCCAGGGCAACAACACCGGGCACGCAACCTATTTCACCGCCTGCAATCGCAACAAGCGCTCGGTCACGATTGATATGTCCAAGCCCGAAGGGCAGGCGCTGATTCGCCAAATGGCGCTGCAAAGCGACGTGCTGGTGGAAAACTTCAAGGTCGGTGGCCTGGCCAAATACGGGCTGGACTACACAAGCTTGAAGCCGCTCAACCCGCGCCTGATTTACTGTTCCGTGACCGGTTTTGGCCAGGACGGCCCCTATGCAGGGCGCGCCGGCTACGACCTGATGATCCAGGCCATGACCGGCATGATGGACATCACCGGCCGGGCGGACGGCACACCCGGCGGCGGGCCGCAGCGCGTGGGCGTGGCCCTGACCGACCTGTTCACCGGCGTGTACGCGTGCAGTGCGATTTTGGCCGCCATCGAAGTGCGCCACCGCACCGGACAGGGCCAGTTGATCGATATGGCGCTGCTCGACGTTGGCATGGCGATTTTGGCCAACCAGGCGGCCGGGTTCCTGAACACCGGACAGGTGCCGCAGCGCCAGGGCAACAGCCATCCCAGTCTGGCCCCTTACCAGGATTTCCCCACCGCTGACGGCGCCATGCTGCTGGCGATTGGCAACGACGGGCAGTTTGCCCGCTTCTGCGAGGCCACCGGACAGGCCCATTGGGCGACGGACGCGCGTTATGCCAGCAACACCTTGCGCGTCGAAAATAGGGCGGTGCTGATTCCGGCCATCGAGGCACTCACCCGCACCCGCACCACGGCGCAGTGGATTGCGCTGCTCGAACACCGGGCCGTGCCCTGCGGCCCTATCAATACGATTGGCCAGGCCTTCGCCGACGAGCAGGTGCTGGCCAGGAATTTGATGGTAAATCAGGCTGTAGACCCCGAGAATAATGCGTATGCAGCTATTGAATCAATAGCAACAGTGGCCAGCCCGCTGCGCTTGATGGACACGCCTGCGGTGCTGCACCGGGCGCCTCCGGCACTGGGCGAACACACCGATGCGGTGCTTGCCGGCCTGGGTCTGGACGCCGTGGCAATCGCCGATTTGCGCCACAATAGCGTCATCTAGGTGATATCCTGAGGCATCGTCGCCGCAATGTGTGACCCCATCCGCCAGACGGCATGAAGCAATCCTTCAACCCGATCCGCCTTTTCGCTGAAATATTACTGGTCGTTGCACTGGCGGAAGCGCTCGTCATGCTGGCCTTGCCGATACTCGCGCCCGGACTGAGCGGCGTGGCCAAGGGACTTGTCGATGTCGCGCTGCTGATCCTGTTTTCGGGGCCGACCGTTTATTGGCGCTGCATGTCGGCCACGCGACGCCAGGTTGGCTCATCCGATGGCGTTCATTCCAGTGCCAATAACCATGCCGATTTCAGCCTCAGAGCCGCAATCGCCATGGTTGCCGCTGCGCAATTTATTGGTCTTATTGCCACTGCGGCGTTTGTTTTTTGGCTGAAGCAAAACCTCGACGCAGAGGCCCAAGCCCTTTTTGACCGGGGTGCAGAACGGGTGCAGGCTGAGGTCAAGCGCCGTTTCGGCGAGCCCATTAACGGGCTGAAAGGTGCGCGCGGCACCTACGCCGCCAGTCGGAATGTGGGCCGGCAGGAGTTTCGGGCGTTTGTGGAGTCGCACGACTTGGCCACCGATTTCCCCGGCATACGGGCTTTCGGCTTTGTAGCCCGGGTGCCGCGTGCTGACCTTGCGAGCTTTGTTGCCGCCGAGCGTGTTGACAATGCACCCGAGTTTGAAGTGGGAACGCAAGGCGAAGCAGACGATCTGTTTATCGTCAAATTCATCGAACCCATTGCCGACAACCGGGCTGCGCTTGGCCTTGATCTTGGGCAGGAGGCGGTGCACCGCGAGGCCGCAGAGCGCGCCATGAACACCGGGCAACCCGCCCTCACAGGCAAAGCAGCGCTGCTACAGAACGGCAAGGCGATGACTGGCATGCTGTATTTTCTGCCCGTCTATCGCCAAGGCGTCGACCCGGTGAGCGTCAAGCAGCACCAGGCTGCGTTGGTGGGCCTGCTCTACGTGCCCATGGTGGCAGATGATTTGTTCTTCGGTGTCGCCGGGGTGGCGGACAGCACCTTGCGTGTGGAACTGTTTGATGCCGATACCAGCCAGACGAATGCGCTGCTCTATGACTCGGACGGCGGCGCCGTTGCGCTGGCGAGCGCCGATGCCGGGGTGGGGCGGCCACTGCCTGCGTTCGAGCAGACCTATCCCCTGAGTGTGGGTGGGCGCAACCTGAGCCTGCGCTTGAGCAGCACGGCGGTTTTCGACGCCAGCCAGGACCGGTCCATTTTGGCTTTGGCAGGGGTAGGAGGCACCTTGGCCAGCATGCTGGCAGCCCTGACGGTCTGGCTGCTGGCGGTTGGGCGCTTGCGTGCGCAGCGGCAGGCCCAGCGCATGACCGCTGACCTGGACCGTCTGGCCCGCGTGGTTCAGCACACCAACAATGCGGTCACGATTGCCGATGCGCAGATGCGCATTACCTGGATCAATGAGGGCTTTACCCGTTTGACCGGCTACTCCCAGGAGGAAGCGACAGGCAAGACCCCGGGTGAGTTACTGGCCAGCGACAATGTCGACCCGCAGACGATCCAGCTCCTGATGAGTGCGCGGGCAAAGGGCAAGCCGTGCCGGGTTGAAGTGCTCAACCGGGCCAAAGACGGCCGCGAGTATTGGGTCGATACCGAGGTGCAACCCACCCGCGATGCACAGGGGATGCTGATCGGTTTCATGGAAATTGGTTCCGACATCACGTTGCAGAAGGAAACCCAGAAGAAACTCGAGGCGGCCCTGCGTGCATCCAGCGCCATGCTCGGCACCGTGGAGATGCACACCATCGTATCGGTTTCTGACCGCCATGGGGCGATCCTCGAAGTCAACGAGGCGTTCTGTGACAGCTCCGGCTACAGCCGCGAAGAATTGATCGGACAGGACCACAGAATCATCAGCTCGGGCCAGCAAACCCCGCAGTTCTGGGCCGATATGTGGGCGGTTATTTCAACCGGTGCCTCGTGGCGCGGGGACATTTGCAACCGCGCCAAGGACGGCACCCTGTACTGGGTGGACAGCATGATTGCCCCGTTCATCGGGGATGACGGCCTGGTTGAGAAATATGTCTCCATGCGCACCGACATCACGGCGCGCAAACGCGACCAGCAGGCTCTGGCCGAGATGTCTGACCGCATGACGCTGGCAATCGAGGGCGGCAGTGACGGCCTGTGGGACTGGCTGGACATCAACGACAACCTGCAATGGTGGTCACCCAGCTATTACGCGCTGCTCGGATACACACCGCAGGAGTTGCCGGCCAGTGTTGCAAGCTTCAAAAATATCCTGCACCCCGACCATGTGGATCTTTACAGTCTGGCGTCGGCCGATGCGATAGCCGGCGTCAGGCCATACGACGAAGAACACCTGCTGCTGACCAAGCACCAGGGCTACCGCTGGTTTCGCTCACGTGCCAAGGTCTACCGCAACGCCCAGGGCACGGCGGTTCGCATGGCCGGCTCGTCGCAGGACGTTCACGACCGCAGGCTGGCCGAGG
This sequence comes from Rhodoferax sp., assembly GCA_021737865.1. Lineage (GTDB taxonomy): Bacteria > Pseudomonadota > Gammaproteobacteria > Burkholderiales > Burkholderiaceae_C > Allorhodoferax. The sequence goes on along the minus strand of JAIPDC010000020.1, from coordinate 16,255 downwards.
AACAGCTCAAGGTCATGATTAGCCGCGCCGAGCAGGCCAGCCTTGCCAAGAGCCAGTTTGTGGCCAATATGAGCCACGAAATTCGCACCCCCATGAACGCCATCCTGGGCATGCTCAAGCTACTGCAAAACACAGACCTCACCGTGCGCCAAATGGATTACGCCTCCAAGACCGAGGGTGCGGCGCGCTCGCTGCTGGGGCTGCTCAACGACATCCTTGATTTTTCCAAGGTCGAGGCCGGCAAGATGACGCTGGACCCCCGTCCGTTCAAGGTCGAACGACTCATGCGCGACCTGTCGGTCATCCTTTCGGCCAATGTGGGCTCCAAGAACATTGAAGTGTTGTTTGATGTCGATCCGGCCCTGCCCAAGTGCCTGCTGGGAGACGATATGCGTCTGCAGCAGGTGCTGATCAACTTGGGCGGCAACGCCATCAAGTTCACCAGTGCCGGCGCTGCGGTGCTGAGCCTGCGCGTTGTGGAGCGCGACGCCCACAGCGTGTTGGTCGAATTTGCCATGAAAGACAGCGGCATCGGCATTGCGCCGGAAAACCAGGCCCACATCTTCAGCGGCTTTTCGCAAGCCGAAGCGTCGACCACGCGCAGCTATGGCGGCACCGGGCTGGGTCTGGCGATTTCCAGCCGGATGGTGGGTTTGTTGGGCGGCACCCTGGCCGTAGACAGCGTGCTGGGCGAGGGGAGTACCTTCCATTTTCAAATCCGCTTCCCATTGGCTGAGATGCAGGACCAGCCAGCGCCAGGAGCCGCGACCGCCCCCGTGCCGGGCAATCTCCACGTTTTGATCGTCGACGACAACAGCGTCGCGCGCGACGTGCTGGGCCACACCATTGAGCCCCTGGGCTGGACGGTGGAAGCCGCCGCCAGTGCAGACCTGGCCATGGCTGCCGTGCGGGAACGTGCGGTGGCCGCGAAGCCGCCATTTGATGCCATCTTCATGGACTTCCAGATGCCCGGGATGGATGGCTGGGAGGCAAGCCAGCGCATCCGCAAAATGGCCGGTGGCGACGCAGTGCCCATCATCGTCATGGTCACCGCCCATGGCCGCGAGGTGCTGTCCGAACGCAGTGCCGCCGAACACGCGCTGATCAACGGATTCCTGATCAAGCCGGTCACCACTTCCATGCTGCTGGATACGGTGATGGACACTAAATCTGCAGTTGCAGCGGCCGCGCAGGGGCGCAACCCCACTGCGGTGCAGGCAGCGGTCAAACCCAAGCGGCTGCTCGGTATGCGCCTGCTGGTGGTGGAGGACAACAAGATCAACCAGATGGTGGCCAAGGGGCTGTTGGGGCAGGAGGGCGCCGCGGTCACGCTGGCGGACAACGGCCAGTTGGGGGTGGACGCCGTGGCAGAGGCGCAAACGCCTTTTGATGTGGTGCTGATGGATGTGCAAATGCCGGTCATGGACGGTTATGCTGCCACCCGGGTGATTCGCCAGGAGCTGGGGCTCACCGCTTTGCCCATCATTGCCATGACCGCCAACGCCATGGCCTCCGACCGGGCGGCCTGCCTGGAGGCCGGCATGAACGACCATGTTGGCAAACCGTTTGACCTGGACCACCTCGTCGCTACGCTGCTGCGGTATGCGGGCAAGGCCGAAGCTGCCCAAACCGTGCCTTGAAACAACCCTTTATTGATTGGAGAAGTACTGTGATTCGCGTGAACCCAAAGCATCGTCTGATGCATGCCTTGTCCACTGCTGCGAGTTTGGTGGCGCTGTGCGCCGGTGTCCCGGCACACGCGCAGGAGAGCGGGGCTTACCGTTTCTCCCCGGTGAACCAATACGGCATTGAACTGACCGCCAGCTATTGGAACCCGATCATTGACTATGTGAGCAATAAGAGCGGCGTGAAGTTGCAGCTCAAGATCGGGCGCACCTCGGCGGACACAACCGCCTATGTGCTGGCCAACGAGGTGGAGTTCGTGTTCTCGAACCACTTGTTCAGCCCCGACCGTGACCATCTGGGCTGGAAGGTTTTTGGCCGGCGTGCAACCTCCCCCATTCGCAGTCAGATCGTGGTGCTGGCTGACTCCCCAATCACCAAGCTGGACCAGTTGTCCAACCAGACGGTGGCGTTTCCGGGGCCAGAGGCGACCGTGGCTTACAAGTTTTCCTATGCCAACTTGATGAACCAGAAAATTCCCGTGCAGGTGGTCTTCGCGGGCAACATGGATGGCGCGTTTGCTCAACTTGCCAGCGGCAAAGTCAAGGCTGTTGGCACCCATACGCAACTCAGCAGCGGCTGGTCCAAGCGGGAGGGCAAGGCCGTGCGCGCGCTGTGGGAGTCGGAGCCGCTGAATGACCTGGCACTGATGGCATCCAAGACCGTGGTGGCAAAGGACCTGGCCGCAGTCAGCAAGGCGTTTCTGGAAATGGCCCAGGACCCCATCGGACAAAAGGTATTGGCAAGTTCGTCGGAGTTGGTGAAGTTGCCCTCTACCACTGGTTTTGTGCCATCCGCCGGTGCTGATTACAGTGCCTACCGGAACTTTTACCAGACGGCACCGGTTAATCTGCGTTGATATTTTGGCGACCAATCAGCCGTAAACACGTGAAATTCCCGTCGCGCTTGTTGCCGTCGTCTCTCACCAACCGCGTGTTCGCGTTGTACGCGATCACGTTGTTGATGTTTATGGGCGCAGGGTTGGTCTTGTTCCTGAAGTACCAATTCCATCAGCACGTCGAGGAAGCCGAGCTTTCTGCGGTGATGCTGATCGAGGTGGTGGCACAGTCTGTTCAAGAGAGCGCCGTTATTGGAGACTTTGACTCGATACAAAAGATTCTTAACAAGGGCGTTCAGGGATCGCAGTTTTCATCGGCGATGTTCATTGACACCAGCGGTGGAGTGGTGCGCGCCGAAAACGCCGCGCACACCAGCCTCGATGCACCCGTCTGGCTGGTTCAGTGGGTGCGTAAGTCGCTTGACGATGTGAATCGCAGCGTTTCGGTTGGCGGCAGGGACTACGGTATCTTGCGTCTGCAGTTTGATTCGCCGTTTGTCGCAGCAGGCCTGTGGTACCTGACCCTCATCGTTATGGGTGGCGGGTTAGCCAGCTTGGTGGTGGGTTTGGTATTCATCCGCGTGGCGCTGGCGCGCTGGCTGGGTGGTTTGGTGCTGTTGCGCGAGACGGTAGAGGCTTTGGGAACCGGCGCTGCCACAAATGCGCTTGTGATTGAAGATGCACCGGTTGAAATTCAGAGTCTGGTTGACATGGTCAACCAGACGGCAGCGCTGGTGCGTGAGCGCGAGGCTACACGCCGCGCACTAGACCAGCAGAAATTTGCCCTGGACCAGCACGCCATCGTCAGTGTGGCCGACATCGAAGGCACCATCTTGTACGCCAATGACCGCTTGTGCGACATCACAGGCTACAGCCGTGCAGAGTTGTTGGGACGCAAACTCAGCGAGTTTCGCTCCGACCTGCATCCACAGTCTTACTTCGACCAGTCCATGCAAAACCTGGCTGAGGGCAAAGTATGGCGAGGCGAAATTTGCAGCCGCAAGCGCAATGGCGATTTGTACTGGGTCGACGCAACCATGGTGCCCATGCTGGGCGAGGATGGCCACTCACGGCAGTACATCACCATTCGTACCGATATCACGGCGCGTAAACAGGCGGAGCAGGAGCGCGCGGCCGCCAACGAAATTTTGTTTGACCGATCCCTCCAGCTGCAAGTCACACTGGACAATATTTCGCAGGGTGTGATGATGATTGCCGCGGACAGCGGGGTGGTCTTTCAGAGTCATCGTGTTTTGGAGTTGCTGGAAATTCCGCAAGAACTGCATTCGGCCGGCCATGCGGCGCTGGTCGCCTTTCAGACCGAGCGCGGCGACTTTGGCGTCGACTTTGATTTGGTTGACGAGTTTGCCCGGCCATATTTGCGCGGGGGTGGCAAGCCTGGTGCACCGCCGCCACCGCCCGTCTACACACGGCGCACGCTGTCCGGGCGCACGCTGGAAATCAAGTCCACGGTGTTGCCTGCGGGGGGCTTTGTGCGGACCTTCACCGATGTGACCGGGTACGTGCAGGCATTGGCCAATGCGCAGCAGGCCAGCGTTGCAAAGGGCCAGTTCCTGGCCAATATGAGCCACGAAATTCGCACCCCCATGAACGCTATTTTGGGTTTGCTCCATCTGCTGCAGGACACCCCGTTGAATGCCACACAAGTGGATTTTGTTGACAAGATCCATGGCGCTGCGCGTTCATTGCTGGGGCTGATCAATGACATTCTGGACTTTTCCAAAGTGGAGGCCGGCAAGATGACGCTGGATCCACGTCCATTCGATCTGGACAAAATGTTGAAAGATTTGTCCGTCATCCTGGCAACCACGGTGGGCACCAAACCGGTTGTACTGCGCTTTGACGTAGAGCCTGATGTGCCGCGGGTGCTGTTGGGCGATGACATGCGGCTGCTGCAGGTGTTGATCAATCTGGGCGGCAACGCCATCAAGTTCACCAGCCAGGGGGCCGTGGTGTTGCGCGTGCGCCAGGCCGAGCGCAGTGCGACCGACGCCGTGCTGGAATTTGCCATGTCCGACAGCGGCATTGGCATTGCGTCGGAAAACCAGGCCCGTATCTTCAGCGGCTTTTCGCAGGCCGAGGCATCCACTACGCGCAGCTACGGCGGCACCGGGCTGGGCTTGTCGATCTCCAGTCGGTTGGTGGCGCTGCTTGGCGGGGAGTTGCAGCTGACCAGCGCTCTGGGGCAGGGTAGTACGTTTTATTTTCAGATTCGTTTCCCATTGGCGAGCCTGCCTGCCGCGGGGTTGGCGGCCCCGGTGGTGCAGGGCGAAGCGGCTGTCGAGCGGGTGAAGCGGTTGCAGGGCATACGGGTGCTGGTGGTGGAGGACAACAAGATCAACCAGATGGTGGCCAGGGGGCTGCTGTCAAAGGAGGGTGCCGATATCACTCTGGCAGACAACGGCCAGTTGGGCGTTGCGGCGGTGGCCGCAGCCAAACCACCCTTTGACGTGGTGTTGATGGACATGCAGATGCCGGTGATGGATGGTTATGCCGCAACCAGTGTCCTCCGTCAGGAAATGGGGCTGACCACATTGCCCATCATCGCCATGACTGCCAACGCACTGGTGTCGGACCGTGCGGCTTGTCTGGAGGCGGGCATGGATGAACACATTGGCAAGCCCTTCGACTTGGACCACCTGGTCGCTACGATGCTGCGCCTGACCGGGCGCCGGTCTGATTAGGTCTGCTTGCCCAACGCATCCCAGCGCTCCAGCGCGGCCATCAGTTCGTCGTCGATCTGCGCATTGCGGGTGGCCAGTTTCAGGGCCTGCAGGTTGTCGGTTGAATACAGACTTCCGTCCGCGAGTGCCGCCCCGATTTCGCTCTGTTCGGCTTCCAGCGCGGCAATCCGCTCGGGCAGGCCGTCGAGTTCGCGCTGTTCCTTGAAACTGAGTTTTTTAGCCTTGGCAGGCGGTTGCGCCGCCGACACAGCAGCCGACACAGCAGCCGTTGCCTGCTCTTGTTTTTGTAGCTGCTCACGCTCGTAATTAAAGGGCTTGGCCGTGGTTTTGCCCTGAGCGGCATTGATTTCGTTGGCGCGCTTGGTCTGGATCAGCCAGTCGCTCACGCCGCCTTCGTATTCGCGCCATTTGGCATCACCCTCAAACGCGATGGTGCTGGTAACGACGTTGTCCAGAAAGGTCCGGTCATGGCTGACCAGAAACACCGTGCCGTCGTAGTTTTGCAGCAGATCCTCCAGCAGTTCCAGCGTGTCGATGTCCAGGTCGTTGGTTGGCTCATCGAGCACCAGCACGTTGGCGGGTCTGGCAAACAGGCGCGCCAGCAGCAGGCGGTTGCGCTCGCCACCGCTCAAACTGCGGACCGGTGAATTGGCACGCGCCGGGGAGAATAAAAAGTCGCCCAAATAACTCTTGACGTGCTTCTTCTGGTTGCCAATTTCAATCCACTCACTGCCGGGGCTGATGAAGTCCTCCAGCGTGGCGTCGAGGTCGAGCGCGTTGCGCATCTGGTCAAAGTAGGCTACCGAGATGTTTGCACCCTGGCGCACCGTGCCCCAGGGACTGTGGCCAGGTTCCGGCGCGGGGGAGTTCGGTGGTGCCGGGTCGGGCTTGTGCTCACCCAGAATCAGTTTGAGCAGCGTGGTCTTGCCGGCGCCGTTGGGGCCCAGCAAGCCAATCTTGTCGCCGCGCAGTATGGTGGCGCTGAAGTCGTGAACGATCTTGCGGTCACCAAAAGATTTGCTCACATGTGTGAGCTCGGCCACCAGCTTGCCACTGGCCGCGCCACTGCTCACATCCATGTTGACGCTGCCCACCACCTCGCGTCTGGCCTGGTGCTTGGCGCGCAACTCGCCCAGTCGCACGATGCGCGCTGTGGCGCGGGTGCGCCGGGCTTCCACACCCTTGCGAATCCAGATTTCTTCTTGTGCCAGCAACTTGTCGGCCTTGGCGCTGATCACAGCTTCTTGCGCCAGTTGCTCTTCTTTTTGCAGCAGGTAGGCGGCAAAGTTGCCGGGGTAGGACAGTAGCTTGCCCCGGTCCAGCTCGACGATGCGGGTCGCCACGTTGTCCAGGAAGGAACGGTCGTGGGTGATGGTGATGATGCTGCCTTTGAAGTCGACCAGCAGGCCTTCGAGCCATTCGATCGAGTCCAGGTCCAGGTGGTTGGTTGGCTCGTCGAGCAACAGCACATCAGGCTGCGCCACCAGGGCCTGCGCCAGCGCCACCCGCTTTTTGGTGCCGCCAGACAGGGTGTTCACAATGGCTTCGGGGTTCAGGTGCAGCCGCTGCAGCGTCTCATTGACCCGTTGCTCCCAGTTCCATCCATCCAGCGTCTCGATCTCACTTTGCATCGCATCAAGATCACCGTGACCCAGGCAATATTCCTCAATCAGGCCGATGACCCTCTCCAGGCCTGCGCGGACAGCTACGAAAACAGTAGCATCGGCGTCGAGTTGGGGTTCCTGTGCCACATAGGAGATGCGGGTACCGTTTTGTACCTGCAGCGTGCCATCGTCGGGTTTCTCCATGCCGCCCAAAATCTTGAGCATGGAGGATTTGCCAGCGCCATTGCGGCCAATCAGGCCTACGCGCTCTTGCGTCTCTAAGGAAAAATCAGCGTGGTCGAGCAGCGGGACGTGCCCAAATGCCAGCTGGGCGTCAAGTAAAGTGATAAGTGCCATGTGGGCAGGATTATCCCCTGTGTGCCGGATCGTCCGCCCCGCGCCGGCACGTCAAGCCGCTTTTCGCTGGTCGGCGCTGTTGGTTGATGTACATCAACAAACCTGGATCGACCCGGTCGATTGGTTGAATTGAACGGGGCAACCTGACACACTGCGAAGCCCGGTCGCTTGCTGGTGGTCGGGGGATGCCTGCCTGGGTTTCGCCAGGTTGAATCACCCGTTAAGCAATCGATATGGCGCAAGATGCTGGTCTGAAAGGTAGTAACGCTGCAAAGGCCGTGCCTGCGCTCGTTCGACAGCGGCGCTGGTGGGTCGTGTTGCTCTTGTTGTGGGGTGTTGCCGTCTGGATCATGCTGGCGACCCACATTGCCGACATTCGCGCACAAAGTATCCGGGTTGCCACCGAGGGCGCCCGCAACATGTTTCGCATGGTTGTGTTGACCCGGAGCTGGAATTCCAGCCACGGCGGTGTTTATGTTCCCGTGACTCCGCAGACCCAGCCCAACCCCTTTCTTGATGTTCCAAGGCGCGATGTCACCACCACGGACGGGCAGGCGTTGACCTTGGTCAACCCCGCCTACATGACCCGGTTGATTGCCGAGATGGCGGAGTCGGACTCGGGCGCCATCTTTCGCCTGACCAGTCTGCGCCCCATTCGCCCCCAAAACGCGGCCGATGACTGGGAGCAGAGCGCCTTGCAAGCCTTCGAGAACGGAAGCAAGGAGGTCGTCGCGGTGACGCAGGGCCCGCCCGGAGCGCAGTTGCGCTACATGGCGCCGCTGCTGGTGCAGAGCAGCTGCATGCCCTGCCACGCCAGGCAGGGCTATCGGGTGGGCGATGTGCGGGGGGGCATCAGCGTGTCGCAAAGTTACATACCGATCGAAGCCGCAACGCAGGCCGGCGTGCGACAGTCTGAATGGACCTATGGCGCGGTGTTTGTGATGGTCACGGCCTTGGGCTGGCTGCTGCTCGAGTTGCTGCGCCGGCGTTGGCTGGACCTGGACGGAAAGATTTTCGAGCTCCAAAACACGCGCAAAGAGTTGGTGCAAAGCGAAAAGATGGCCTCGCTGGGGCGCATGGTGGCGGGCTTCGCACATGAAATCAACACGCCGGTCGGGGTGGCGGTGGGTGCGGTTTCGCACAACGAAGATGCGCTGGACCGGATCTCCACCATGCTGAGCCAGGAAGAGGTCAGTGAGGAGTCCCTGCGTGAGGAGTTGGATGACTTGCGCCAAAGCAGTGCGCTGGCCATGGCCAACCTGCGGCGGGCCGCCAACTTGGTTCAAAGTTTCAAGCGCACCTCGATCGACCAGGCGTCCGAGCAGGCGCGCCTGTACGACATGAAGGAACTGGTCAGTGACGTGTTGTTCGCCCTGCAGGGCGAACTCAAGCGCTTACCCATTACCGTCAGCGTGGACTGCCCTGATGTCATGCCACTCGAAGGGGTTCCGGGACTGATCGGGCAGCTGCTGACCAACCTGGTGATGAATGCGCTGCAGCACGCCTTTTGCGACGGACAGCGCGCCGGAAACATTCACATTCGTGTGCAGCGCGAAGGCGCCAATGTCCACATCGAGTTTTCCGATGATGGCGTTGGCATGGACTCCGAGCAAATCGCGCGGATATTCGAGCCGTTCTACACCACCCGGCGGGGCCAGGGTGGCTCCGGTCTGGGCTTGTATATTTGTTATAGCATCGTGACCGCGCGCCTGGGTGGAAGCATTGAGTGCCATGGGCAGCCGCAGTTGGGCTGTCGTTTTGATGTGCGTTTCCCGGCAGTGCGTGTAGAGACTAATGAAGAGGCCAATCCATGAAACTGATTCGTACCCGCAGTGAGCCGTTGCCATCGACCGAGAATCTGCACGGCGCCCGCCATACCTGGAAGCTGCTGGTCGTCGATGATGAGCCGGATATGCGCGAGCTCACGCGCCTCAACCTCAAGGGATTTCGCTTTGCTGACCGCGATCTGGAGATCCTGGAGGCGGCGTCGGCCTATGAAGCGCGTGATGTGCTGGCAAAAAACCCCGATATTGCTGTAGCGCTGGTGGATGTGGTGATGGAGACCGATGATGCGGGTCTGCGCCTGGTTGAGTACATCCGCAAGGAGTTGAGAAATGTGGTGGTGCGTCTGATCATCCGCACCGGTCAGCCCGGTCTGGCGCCGGAGCGCTACGTCATTGACCACTACGACATTGACGACTACAAAGACAAGACCGAGCTCACCGCGACCCATCTGTACACCGCAGTGCGCTCGGCCGTCAAGTCATACCGCGACTTGCGCACCATTGACTTGAACCGGGTCGGCCTGCAACACGTTTTGAAGTCCGCACCCGATATTTACCGCATCACCAACCGGTCTCTGGATCAGTTTTTTCAGGGTGTTTTGACGCAAATCATCGGCTTGTGCAACCTGTCGGGTTCGAGCTTTATTTCCACGGTTGATGGTGTCATTGCCACGTTTGACCACCAGGAGGCAATGCTCCAGGCGGCGTCCGGCAGTTTGGCAGTCGATGATCGCTTTGAGCGCATTCGCAGCCAATGCAGCGAGGCGGTTCTGACCGGACGGATGCCGGACGGTCTGCGCAAGGACGCCTATGTGGTGCCGTTGCTGGTGCAGCGGGTGCCGGTCGGGTTTATCTACATCGAGCCTACCCAGGATCTGGATGAGTCCGACCGCAGCCTGATTGGCATGATGGCGCAGCAGTGTTCCAGCGCACTGGAGAATTTGCGTCTGCACATCGACCTGACCCAATCCTATGACCACATGCTGGACATGCTGGCCAAAATTGCCGAGTTCAAGGACAGCACGACCGGAACCCATATCAACCGCATCGACCACTACACGCGTCTGGTTGCGACCGAGCTCGGACTCCCCCCTGAGGAAGCCGCGGTGTATGGCAAGGCCAGCCGCCTGCACGATGTGGGCAAAGTGGGCATCCCGGATGCGATTTTGCGCAAGCCCGGCAAACTGACGGAGGAAGAGTACAACTTGGTGCGCACGCACACCCAGATTGGTGCCAGCATTCTGGCCAACGACAGCATTCTGGCAATGGCTTGCGATGTGGCGCTGCACCACCACGAGCGCTGGGATGGCGCGGGGTACCCCGAGGGCCGGCCTTCGCGCGAATTCCATATGGTGACGCGCATTGTCAGTGTGATTGACGTGTTTGACGCCCTGGTTAGCCGTCGCCCCTATAAAGAGCCATGGGAGCCGCAGCGTGCGGCCCAGCTGATAGAAAGTGGCGCCGGCAGCCAGTTTGACCCGACGGTGGTGCCGGCGTTTCTCAAGCTATACCGCGAAGGCAGCTTCGACGGCATCATTCTGGCGGCGCAGCAGGAGAGCAGCTTCTCTGAGCCAAAAGGTCACTGACCGGCGCACCACACCGGGTAGCCAGCCAGGAAGAGTTGGTTACCATCAGTGGATTGGTGCCGCACGCGGTTGCGGCACCTACTTTCCAAGGAGTTTTGATGTTCAGCAGCCTGATGCCCCAGCGCGCGGAATTTTATGATTTGCTGGCAGCGCACTCTGATCGCGTGGTGGCGGGCGCCAACGCCACTCTGCGCCTGATGAATGGACTGGGCGTTGGCACCGAAGACATCGCCGTATTGGTTGCCGAGGTCAACATGAATGAGCAAAGCGCCGACAAGATCAAGGCCGAACTCATCGCGTTGCTGCACCGCTCGTTCACCACACCCATCAATCGGGACCAGATCCACACCCTCACCATTGAGCTGGACAATGTGCTCAACGCCCTCAAAAGCGTAGCCAATGCTGTCGGTATGTACAACATCAAGGAATCCACCGCCGAGGCCCGGGAAATGGCCTCACTCGGAGCCGACGCATGCATGCGTTTGAACCGCGCCGTTATTGCGTTGCCCGACAAGAAGCGCAACCCCGAGACCGTGGGGCTGTGCAAAGAGATTGATGCCATCGAGTCGCAGGCGGACCGGGTGCAGCGCAAGGCCATTACCCACTTGTTCAAGGACGGCGGCTCGGTCTGGACGGCGCTGAAAATGCGCGAGTTTTATGCCCTGCAGGAAGACGTGCTGGACCGTTGCGAAGACGCGGCCAAGACCATTGAAGAAATTTTGATCGAGAACTCCTGAGTCACTATCCCATGGAACATCTCTCGATCAGCATCTGGTCGCTGGTACTGCTGATTGCAGTGGCACTGGCCTTCGACTTCATGAACGGCTTTCACGACGGCGCCAACTCCATCTCCACCATCGTGGCGACCGGCGCCCTCACACCCAAACAGGCCGTGCTGTTTGCCGCTGCCTTCAACTTTGCCGCCCTGTGGGTTTTTCAGCTCAAAGTGGCTGCCACCATCGGCAAGGGAACGGTGGACCCCGCGTTTGTGGACCACTACGTGATCTTTGGCGCGCTCATGGGGGCGTTGGCCTGGAACATCATCACCTGGTACTACGGAATTCCGTCGTCTTCGTCACACGCGCTGGTGGGCGGACTGGTCGGCGCCACGGTCGTCAAGGCCGGGGGCATTGCGCCCATCGTTTGGGGCGGCTTTGGCAAGATCCTGTTGTTCATCATCATCTCGCCGCTGGTCGGATTTTTCATCGGCGGCATGCTGATGGTGCTGGTGGCATGGGCCTTCAGGAACAAGTCACCACACCAGGCCAGCGGCTGGTTTCGCTACGGGCAACTGTTCGCGGCTGGAGCCTATAGCCTGGGCCATGGGGGTAACGATGCGCAAAAAACCATTGGCATCATCTGGTTGCTGATGATTACCGCAGGCATCTCCACGGCGGACGTGGCCACGCTGCCCATGTGGGTGGTGTACGCGTGTTACGGTGCCATTGCCTGGGGCACCTACCTGGGGGGCTGGCGCATTGTTAAAACCATGGGCAGCAAGATCACCAAACTCAACGCGGTCAGCGGCTCGTGCGCATCAATGGGTGGCGCCATCAGCCTGGGGTTGGCAACGCTGGGCGGCATTCCAGTGTCGACCACGCACACCATCACCGGGGCCATTGTGGGTGTCGGTACCGCGCAGGACGTGAAGGCCGTGCGCTGGGCTTTGACCTTCAATCTGGTCATTGCCTGGGTGCTGACGATCCCGGCCTCGGGCCTGATTGCCGCGCTGTTTTGGTATGTGGGCCGCAGCTTCCTTTAATTGGTTGGGGTCAGAGCACATCGCTACACGAGTGGTCTGACCCACAAGTTCTCAGTATCCCAAGGAACGTTTCATGCTCAACAATGTCATGCCGCACCGCAGCGCATTTTTTAATCTGCTGGCCGCACACACCGACCGGCTGGTGGCGGGGGCCAGCGCCACGTTGCGACTGATCACCGGACTGGGTAACCAGGGTGAGCAAACCGATACGTTGATCGATGAAGTCAATCTGAACGAAACCAGCGCCGACGGCATCAAGGCCGAATTCATCAAGCTGCTCTACGAATCGTTCACCACCCCCATCAACCGGGACCAGTTGCACACGCTGATTCTGGACCTGGACCGGGTGCTCGATACGCTGCAAAGCGTGGCCAATGCAATTCCCATGTACAACATCATTGATTCCACGCCCGAGGCGCGCGCATTGGCTGCGTTGGCATCGGACGCCTGCTTGCGGCTCAACCGCGCAGTCGTCGCGCTGGAAGACCGGGAGCAGGCCCCCAAAATTGCCGTGCTCTGCCCGGAAATTGACGCGCTGAAATCACAGGCCAGCGGGGTCATGCGCGAAGCCGTGACCAAGCTGTTTCGGGAAGAGGGCGATGAGCAGGCTGCCTGGCATGCCATGAAAATGCGGCGCTTTTACTTTACCCAGGTGGCCGTGCTGGACGGGTGCAAGCGCGCCGGCAGAACCATAGAAGAGATCCTGCTGGAAAACGCGTGAGTGGCGGGTCGCGGCGCAGTAATACCGTAATGCCGCTACGGCATCTGCTGGTAGGCCTGAACGGCTTTGCCGACCGACACAAAGTACTCTTGCGGCCCCACCAGCCCGAGCCGGTGCAGATTGTCGAGTTGCTCACGCAAGGGCCGCGGGCAATCGGCAAACTTGACCTGTATGCCGGCAATCGAAAGTTCGCGCTGTAGCTGTGCGAAATGTTCGGCCGCAGTGATGTCGATGTCGGTGATGGCCTGCGCATCGATCACCAGCCACTGCAACTCCGGCCCGGCTGCATCCGTCAGGGTTTTGATGCGCGCCATCACGTGACGCGCGTTGGCAAAAATCAAGGGTGCATACGGCCGATACACCAGCAGGCCGGGGATGCGTTCACCTTCGTCATCGTTTTTGCAGTCATGGAATTTTCCGTCGTGTGGCAGGCGACGCAAGACCGCGTCGCCCGGCCGCGATATTTCGACCAGCACGGCAATCAGTGACACCAGCAGGCCCAACAGAATGCCCGGCACTACGCCGGCCACCACAATGGCGCCCGTCACTCCTACGGCAATGCCAAACTCCACCCGGTCGATGCGCAGCATCTGGCGCAAAGAGGCTGCCTCCAGCATGCCCAGGGCGATCACCACCAGAATGGCGCCCAGCGCCACCTTGGGCAGGTGGGCAATCACACTGGTCAGAAATAGCAGGAACAGCAACAACCCGGCTGCTGCCACGAGTTGCGCGACCTGCGAGCGGGCGCCGGCAGAGTCGGCAATGGCCGTGCGTGACTGGCTGGCAGACACGGCAAATCCCTGCCAGAGCGAGGCCAGTATGTTGGCCGCGCCCAATGCCACCAGTTCCTGGTTTGGGTTGATCTCGTCGTGGTGTTTTTCCGCGAATGTTTGCGCCAGCAGGATGCCGTCTGAAAATGTCAAAAATGCCAACGCCAGTGCCGCAGGCGCCAGGGCGGCGATGTCCGTGAAAGTCAGTGCAAAGAGTTTTGGTTGTGGAATCCCCTGCGGAACCTCCCCAACCAGCGTCACACCGTATTGCCGCAAGTCCAGCGCAACCGACAGCACGGTGGCCAGTGCACAGGCCACCAGCGCACCGGGAATCTGCGGCAGCCAGCGTTGCAGCGCCCAGAGCAGGGCCATCAGACCCGTGCCCAGCGCCAGGGTGGGCCAGTGGGTTTGGGGCAATTGCGCCAGCAACGAGCTCAGTACCGGAAAGAATGCGTCACCGTCTGTTTGCAGGCCAAACAGCTTGCCCAGTTGGGTTGCCAGCAGTAACAGCGAAGCGCCGTTGAGGTAACCCACCAGCACCGGGCGCGACAAAAGGTCGGCCACCGTGCCCAGGCGCAAACGGGCTGCGAACAGCAGCACGGCACCCGACAGCAATGCCAGTTCGGCCGCCAGCACGGCCATGCGGGCCGGGTCCCCCGCAGCCAGCGGCAAGATGACCGAACCCGCCAGCAGCCCGATGGCGGCATCGGGGCCTGCAATCACCTGGCGCGAGCTGGCGAACAACGCGTAGCCCACACACGCCGCCAGTGCCGCATACAGTCCGGTGACGGGGGGCAGGTGCACCAGCTCGGCATAGGCAATGACCGACGGAATCATGACCACGCAGGCCGACAGGCCGGCAATCACGTCGTGGCGAAGCCAGCCCATGGGGTAGTTGCGCAAGACCGTCAGCAGCGGCAGCCACCTGGACCAGGAGGCAGTGCGCGAGGCGTGCGTGGAGTGATCGTTATTCATGCTGTTTGAGCACATGCTACGCGATTGCATCTTGATACTCCCGGGCGGGAGTCGGCGCGTTCGGGGCCATACTACTGGCATGCATTCCATCAGTTTTCCGTCACAGCCCATTGCCGCGCGCGCTGCGCGCAACTTTCTGGTCCACAGCGGGCACGTGCCGGTGGTGTTGCTGATTCTGGAAGCACTGCTCGCCAGCCCGGGGTACTTTCTGCGCATCGATGCCTACCTGCTGCTGGCCGCTGGTCTGGCACAGGCGTTCGTGGCAGAGCGGCAAGCGGCTCGCACGGCACCTGATGCACTCCTGTCAAACCTGGTTGGACCGCTTGTTTACACCGCCCTGGAGGTGATGTTTGAAGGGGGTGATTTCTTTTTGCAATGGCACCACCAAGCCTACTGGGGCTTTGCTCTGGGGTTCGGTGTCCTCCAAAGTCTGCAGATCCGATACCCAAGCCGGGACGCGGCGTTGGTTTTGGCGGAAAGTGTCTTGCGCTCGGCCATCCCGCTGGTGCTATACGCCATGTTCGAGGCGCGTAGCAAGGCCGCAGTGCTGTCGGTGGACGTCTTCTTTGGTGACCGGGCGCACACCTTCTTGGTCATTGTTCTGTTGTTATTGGGGGCGCTGCTGGGGTTTGCCGAGATCAGCCTGCGCCGCTCCTTGACAAAGATTCACGCCCTGACGGCGCAGCTGCGCCAGTATTCGGAATGGTCACTGGGCCGTGGCATTTTGAACAGAGCCATTGATGACGCCACCACCCTGTCGCTCAAACGCGTGGACCGGGCGATCGTGTTCATGGATATCCGGGGCTTCACCGCATGGAGTGAACAGCAAACACCGGAAGCCGTGGTTGGCATGCTCAACGATTTCTATGCCGCAGCAGAGGAGTCGCTGGGCGCGGTGTCACCCATAAAGCTCAAATACACCGCCGACGAAGTCATGGCAGTTTTTGCCGACGCCGGCGATGCGGTGCGCGCGGGCACCCAGATGCTCCAAGGCACCCGCGCCATGCTTGCCGGCATGGGCCTGAAGGCCGGCGCCGGTGTGCATGTCGGGCAGGTGGTGGAAGGCGTGCTGGGCGCGCAGGGCGCCAAGGCCTACGACTTTATTGGTGACACCGTCAACACGGCGCAGCGACTGTGTGATGCCGCGGCACCGGGCGAGTTGCTGGCATCGGTTCAGGCCTGCGCCGCGGCGGGAATTATTCCGGGGTCAACCCGCGATATTGTTGCCAAGGGCAAGCGTGAGCCGCTGAAGGCGGTGGTGGTGGGCGTGTCGGCTTAGCGCCGCCGCCAGTTACTTGCTACTCGGAAAACTAAACATCGCTCCCTCGCGAACCCCCGCTGATGGCCAGCGCTGCGTAATCGTCTTGCGCTTGGTGTAAAACCGCACGGCGTCCGGGCCGTAGGCGTGTAAATCACCAAACAGCGAACGTTTCCAGCCGCCAAACGAGTGGTAGGCCACCGGCACCGGCA
>JAIPDC010000235.1 GCA_021737865.1 Rhodoferax sp. | reverse complement strand
GCAGCGCTGGCGACGCGCACCGGACAGACCGAGTCTGGTGGTCGGTCGGCGGGCATCGGGCGCGTGGTGCAAGACCGCGAGGTCGACATTACCCATGGCCGCATTCTGTATCTCGAAGACGTGCACGTCAGCTTCGATGGCTTCAAGGCCATCAACGGTTTGTCATTGGACATTGCGCCGGGGGAGTTGCGCTGCATCATCGGCCCCAACGGTGCGGGCAAAACCACAATGATGGACATCATCACCGGCAAGACGCGCCCAGATTCCGGTACGGTCTTTTTTGGTAGCACGATCGACCTGCTGCGCTATACCGAACCTCAAATAGCGCAGTTGGGCATTGGCCGCAAGTTTCAGAAGCCCACGGTGTTTGAGCAACTCACGGTGTTCGAAAATCTGGAGCTTGCCCTGCGCACCGACAAGGGCGTGAAAGCCTCGATGTTTTTTCGGCTGGACTCAGCGCAGGGCGACCGACTGGCCGAGGTGCTGCACACCATTCACCTGGCTGACAGTGTGGGTCGTCTGGCGGGCAACCTGAGCCATGGCCAGAAGCAATGGCTGGAGATTGGCATGCTGCTGATGCAGGAGCCCAAGTTGTTGCTGCTGGATGAGCCTGTGGCGGGCATGACCGATGAGGAGACCGAGCGTACGGCTGAACTATTCTTGTCGCTCAAGGGCAAGCATTCGCTGATGGTTGTCGAGCACGACATGAGTTTCATCCGCACCATCAGCGACATCGTGACCGTTTTATGTGATGGCTCGGTGCTGGCCCAGGGAACGCTGGATCAGGTCCAGAGTGACGAGCGCGTGATTGAGGTGTACCTTGGGAGATAGTATTTTTCTTTTGCAGGAACACCGCGGAAACTGCTTTGCCGGGCCGCTGGTGTTGCCCCCTGCAGGGGGGTGGCGTAGCGAAGTGGAGCCTGGGGGGGAGCCATGTTAAACATCAAGAACATAAACCAGTATTACGGCGGTTCGCACATCCTGCGGGATGTCAGCATCCAGGCCCAGTTGGGGAAGATCACCGTCGTGCTTGGGCGTAACGGCGTTGGCAAGACCACACTTCTCAAATCCATGATGGGCCTGGTGCCCATCAAGACGGGTTCTATTGAGTTGGACGGCAAGCCGATACACAAGGCCACGCCGTACGAACGGGCGCGTGCCGGCATGGGCTTTGTGCCACAGGGCCGCGAGATCTTTGGACGACTCACGGTGGAGGAGAATCTCCTGATGGGGTTGGCCTACAAAAGCGCCAGCACGCCGATTCCGGCGGAACTGTTTGAGCTGTTTCCTGTGCTGAGGCAAATGCTTGCGCGCAGGGGCGGCGACTTGTCGGGCGGACAGCAACAGCAGTTGGCCATCGCCCGTGCATTGGCTGCCAAGCCGCGGGTTCTGATTCTGGATGAGCCCACTGAAGGCATTCAGCCCAGCATCATCAAGGACATTGGTCGCGTCATTCGGATGCTGGCGGACCGGGGCGATATGGCCATCGTGCTGGTGGAGCAGTACTACGACTTTGCCCAGGAGTTGGCCGACCAATATGTCGTCATGGAGCGCGGCGCCATCGTGGCCAGTGGCCTGGGCAAGGACATGGAAGCCAACGGCGTGCGAAAGCTTGTCGCGATTTAACCAGGTTGGCTGGGTGGAGCCATAGAGCGGTCTGCCGACTTGGCAGCCGGGCTGGAGCCGGTGCGCAGAACCAGTCCGCCGGCCTGGCGTTTTTGCTCGCCAAGTGACGCCTTCACGTGGTGCAAGCCGAATTTGGCGCGCAGTTCCTGCAAGCTGGCACCGATGGTTTCGGCATCCTGAATTTTTGCCGCATGCTTGAGCAAGACCTGGTGTGCGTTGTCAATCAAGCGCGCGTTCAGAGTCTCTTTGCCATGCAAAATCAGATTCTTGACAGCTGCCGTGGGGTTGCCCGACATACTCAGGGCCATGGCCGTTTCGGCCATTTCCAGAACCTTGGCTTGCGCGGCCCGCATCCGGTCTGCATAGGGTGTGTGCGCAACAGCACTGGCGGCAAGGAGTTCGGTTTGTGACCGGTTGCTGCAAAAGCGCAAACCGATCGTGTCGACCACTGATTCCACATCTTCGAGCTGGATGGCTTTGTTGGCCAGTTGCGCCATCAGTGCCAGTACATTGCTCGCAGACTCGAAATCGAATTCGCTGCTGGTCACCGTCTTTGCAAGGTTGCGAACCGCTTCCACTGATTGCGCAAACTGGTGTTGCTGGATCAGGTTAAGTGCAACCACAATGTCGGACAGTCGTTTGATCCGATCGGTGTCCGGGTTTCTGTCAATCAGCCGGACAAAGTCGTCGTGACAGCGTTGCAGGCCCTTGCGGTCGCCACTTTCGAGTCGTGTAAACGCCAGCAGAACCAGGGTTTGGCAGTCGAACATTTTCGACTCAAGTCCCAGACGCGTAGTCTTGTCGAGCAACTTCTCTGCCTCGACGTGGTTGCCCGTGTAGTAGGTCATCATGCCCAGGTTCTGCAGCCGGCTGACGGACGCCGGTGTCAGCATGGAAGCCATCTTGTAGGTCTCCAGAGCTTTGTCAAACCGGCCCAATTCAAACTGCGCCCGGCCCATCACGTCATAGGCATCGCTGAAATTGGGGTCTGCGCTGATCAGATTTTCCAGGGTGCTGGTGGCCTGCGTGGTCTGCCCGGCATCGAGTTGTGCGCGGGCCACACCCAGTTTGGCCCAGGGCAAAGTCTTGGCCGCCACCACTGCCTGGTACAACTTTTGTGCATCAGCTGGGCGTCCAATTCGCAGCAGAAGCTCCGCACCGACCCGCGCGGCATACAGCCAGAACAGGCCCTTGGAATCAAAACGCTCCATGCACAGCCGCGCTGCAGTCTCAAAATCTTCTGCCTCAATGGCGCTGAAGATGCCCTGGAGTGATAGTTTGCGCACGCGCGCCTGGCGCAGGCGCTCGCCAAGATGGGCTGCTTTGTGGGGCTTGAGCAGGTAGCCGTCAAGAGCCGACTCAGCCGCTTCCGCCACCTTGGCGTAGGTGGCCTCACCGGTGATCATGATGAAGATGGTGGAGAAGGGCAGCAGCTGGTTGCGTCGCAGGTCATCCAACAGGTCCTGTCCCGAACTCGATTCATTGGAAAAATGCAGTTCGCACAGCACAAAGTCAAAGGGCCTGAATTCCAGCTGGCGCCGTGCATCGGTGGCACGCGCCGCTTGCATCACGGATCCCATGCCAAAGTCACGCAGCTGCGCCACCAGAATGGACCGGGAGGTGGGGTTGCCGTCCACTACCAGGGCAGTGCATTGCGAAAGGTCGTCGTCAAATGTGGCCATCAGAAAGGTGCCAAATATCCCATATTGATCCTTGGATCACCTGTGCCATGCGGGCTTGGTGAGGTTGTTGTCAAAATAGTAGCACTACATTGACCAGATTCTGGGGTTGCACCGTGCGATGTCCCACAATTGTTCGCGCCAGATGTTGCGCAGCTCACGCAGGAGGTTCATGACGGGCTCCACCACCGGGGCCAGTACCCTCACCACTACCACTTGGGCGTCAGGGCTGGTGGCGCCAGCAGTAGGGGCTAACGCATGCTGCGCAATAACGGCGCGCACGCTGTCGAGGGCCAATTGGCGCCGTCCCCGCGTCAAGGGCGTGCCGCTTGCAAAGATCAGCGTTGCCATGCAGCGCAATCCGCCCAGACCGACAGGGCTGTCAAAGAGGCGTGTGTCGCTGGCGCAGATCTTGCCGCGGTCCAGCCAGACGCCTGGCAGTTCGATGTGCTGCTGCACGGAGCCCAGCACAAATGGCTGGTTCGCATGCGGCAAGCCGAAGGCCGTGATGTCCCAGGCCATCAGCTCGGCGTCCGCGGCGAGTTTCAGCGTGAGATGGTTTTCTGCGATGCAGGCGCTGTAGCAAATAGTCTCCAGCGGCAGCCATTCCAGCCTGGCTTGCGCGTCCAGTTGGATGTGTGTGCGTTGAACGGCCGCGAGTCCGTCAGAGCGGTAGAAACGGGTGGCGCCTGGTGTGGTGATCAGGCCGTGACTGTGACCCATCGCGTGTACCCGGATGTCCAAAGTGTCCCCGCCGACCAGACCACCCGGCGGATGCACCAGTACGTTATGGCAAATCGAATCACCCTCAGGGTACAGGCTTTGCAAAATGCGCAGCGGCCCGTTGTGCGTGTGGCGCGCCACGGTGCGTCCGGATTCAACGCTGTAGTCCAGCGCAAGTTGGGCGTGCCAGGGCATGGGCTGCGGTCCTGGTACGCTGCGTGCGTTGTTACTGCGCGGTGTTAGTGCGCGTCGGCCTGCTTGGCCGCGGCAATGGCGGCAGTGTCGTCACCCTTGCTGCCATTGAAAAACAGATTCATCAGCACCGCAGTGATGGATGCCAGCAAAATACCCGACTCAATGAGTGGATGAATGCCGTGTGGCATCCACTGTTTGAAGTTTGGCGCGATGAGTGGAACCATGCCAATGCCCAACGAGATGGCCACAATCAGCGCATTAAAACGGTTGCCCTTGAAGTCCACTCCGGCCAGGATGCGAATGCCGGTGGCCGCCACCATGCCGAACATGACCAGGCCGGCGCCACCGAGCACCACGGTGGGCAGCGACTCAACCAGGGCGGACATCTTGGGCAGCAGTCCCAGTACGATCAGAATGACACCTCCTGCCACGCAGACAAAGCGGCTGCGCACGCCGGTCAGCGCCACCAGCCCCACGTTTTGTGAAAAGCTGGTGTAGGGGAATGTATTGAACAGGCCTCCAATCAAGGTGCCCAGTCCATCGGTACGCAGGCCGCGTGCCAGGTCGGGTTGGGAGATGCTTTTGCCGGTCATTTCACCCAGCGCCAGAAACATGCCGGTGGATTCGATCATCACCACGATCATGACCAGGGACATGGTCAGGATCAGCACCGGGTCAAATACCGGCATACCGAATTGCAGCGGCAGCACCAGGGCAAACCATTCGGCCTTGGCGACCTTGTCAAAGTTCATCAGTCCCAGGCTGGCAGCGACTGCGCCACCGATGATGATGCCAAGGAGTACCGAGATGTTGGCCAGAAAACTCTTGGCAAATTTTGAGATCAACAGAATGGATGACAACACCAGCGCAGCTACGCCAATGCCGCCCAGATCTGCGTACCTGGGGTTGGGAACGCTGCCAACGAGCGCCAGCCCTTTGGGAACCGGCGCCAAGGTTGAACCCGGTGCGGCAGCGGCGGCAGCCGCATCGGCCAGCCATTTGGCGTGTTCGGGGTTGACAACGCTGGGTGCGGTTGGACCAAAGGGGTTGCCAAATATCCAGTTGATGCCGATGCGCATCAGGCTGATGCCAATCACGGCAATGATGGTGCCGGTGACCACGGGAGGAAAAAAGCGCAGCATGCGGCTGACCACGGGGGCGATCAGAATGGCCACAATGCCGGAGCCGATGATGGAGCCAAAAATCAGTTGTGCGCCAACGGCTCCCGGCGTGGCATTCGCCATGGCGACCATGGGGGCGACCGAGGCAAAGGTGACGCCCATCATGACCGGCAGCTTGATGCCGAACCACTGTGTGGCGCCGAGTGACTGGATCAGTGTGACCAGGCCGCAGCAAAACAGGTCGGCCGAAATCAGCATGGCGACCTGCTCCGGGCTGAGCTTGAGCGCGCGGCCCACAATAAGCGGCACCGCCACAGCACCGGCGTACATCACCAGCACATGCTGCAGGCCCAGGGCCGCGAGCTTGCCGGTGGGCAAGTGTTCATCGACAGGGTGGGTGGCATTTGTCATCTTTGTCTCCTCGTGGCCCTTATGGGCCGGTTTTATTAAAAAGGGGTCGTGCCCGTACTGCTCAACTCAACTCAACTCAACTCAACAAATCACACAGCGTGCGTGCAATCACTTTGGTTGCACGACGCAGGTCTTCCAACTCCAGCCGTTCATCTGCGCGCTTGGCATGAGACTCCAGCACCGTGCGAGGCCCGGCTCCATAGATCACAC
>JAIPDC010000019.1 GCA_021737865.1 Rhodoferax sp. | reverse complement strand
TTAAAACTCCGCCGGGCAAAGTGCGGCTACAGCAGCTTCTGGCTGCCATGGGCATTACGGTCCGCGAGTTGCTGCGCCAAAAGGGAACGCCCTATGAAGAACTCGGTCTGGGCGACCCCAAGTGGACGGAAGACGAACTAGTGGACTTCATGGTGCTGCACCCGATCCTGGTGAACCGGCCAGTCGTTGTCACCCCCTTGGGTGCCAAGCTCTGCCGCCCAAGCGAATTGGTATTGGAAATACTGCCCGGCGAACAGAAGGCTGCCTTCAACAAAGAGGATGGCGAAGCCGTTGTCAACGCACAGGGTCAGCGTATCTGAACATGAATAAGCTTCGTCGCTCTATCGTGGCCGGGCTTCCGGTCCTCGGTGCTGTGGCATTCATGGCAAGGCACGGGGTAGCGCTGGCGCAAACGCCGCCAGCGCTGTCACCAGCGGCCATGGAGGCAACTGCGCCGCCGCTGCCAGGTGTCGGAACCCTGCTGAATCTGCCAGAGGTGGTGCTGCTGGATGGCATTGTGTTCAAACCGGCGCAGACACGTAACCGAATCACGCTGGTGTACTGGTGGTCCAGCACCTGCCCGTTTTGCGCTTTGCAAAGCCCGGAGATACAAAAGCTGTGGACCGCGCAGCAAAGCCATGGCTGGCAGATGCTGGCACTGTCGGTAGACAAACAGCCTGTCGACGCAGCGGCCTATCTGAAAAAGAAGGGATATACCTTTCCATCTGCATGGGTGACCCCCGATGTGCATCGGGCTTTCCCGAAACCAAAAGGCCTGCCAATTACCCTGGTGTTGGGGCGGGACGGCAGGGTATTGCAGGCTGAGCGCGGCCAGATGTTTGCTGAAGATGTTGAGCAACTCGCGCGCTGGCATTGACGCTGCGCTGAAAATGCTACTATTTTGATAGCTGCTTGCGCATATTCTGCGGGGGCTAGCGGCACTTTTTATACCTAAAACCGGATCTACCCATGAACAGATTGCTTTCAAGACTGACTCTCGGGCTGACCGTTGTGTTGACCACCATGCCCGCATGGGCAGTCGATGTGCTCTTCAAGCCCGTAACGGACGGCGTGTACGCCTATGTTGGCGAGATTGAAGGACGCACCTACGACAACGAAGGTCTCAACGCCAACATCGGTCTGGTGGTGACCAGCGCCGGTGCGGTGCTGATCGATAGCGGTGCCAGCTTTCGGTCGGCCCGCAAGATCCACGAAGCAGCCCAGAAGGTGACCAGCCAGCCCGTCAAGTGGGTCATCAACACCGGCGACCAGGACCACCGTTGGCTGGGCAACGGCTACTTCACGTCCCAGGGCATAGAAACCATCGCCCATACCGCCGCGCAAGCCGACATGAAGAAGCGCTCTGGCGAGCAACTGGAAGGTCTCAAAGTCCTGAAGGAGCGGCTGGACGGCACCGTGCCTACGCTGCCCACCCGTTTTGTTGCAGACCAGGACACCCGTCTGGAGCTGGGTGGCACCGTTCTGGAGTTGAAGTACCGCAAGGGCGGCCATACGCCGGGCGATCTGGTGGTGTGGTTGCCGCAAAAGAACGTGCTGTTTGCGGGCGACGTGGTCTATGTGGACCGCGTGCTGGGCCTGCACCCGGTCAGCAACACCCGCAATTGGCTGGAGTCTTTTGCCGTCATCGACGCGCTAAAACCCCAGATCATCGTGCCCGGCCACGGCACGGTGACCAACCTGGCCACCGCGCAGGCGCACACGCGCGACCTGCTGCTGGCCCTGCGCGCGCATATGAAGAAGGCGGTGGACGATGGTGTGGACCTCGGCGCCGCCGTGAAGACCTTTGACGGCAAGCCGTTTTCTAACCTGAAGCACGCCGATGTGTGGATTCCACAATTGGCGAATCAGACCTATCTGGAGATGGAGCGGGAATAGCGCTATCAGCTTGATAGCTGCTTGCGTATATTCCACGAGGGCTAGCGGACTTTTTTCAAAATGTTGTTGTTCGAAAGAGGTGCTGAATGCAAATTGGCTGTACGTAGGCCTATAGGCTTGTTACGAAACTGGCCATGTCTGGCCGCAAACGCGCTGGCTTGCGTTTGGTCACCGTACCAATGTTGATGCAGCACACCGCCTGCTCATGCCTGTTCAGAGAAAACAAGGCGCGCAAACGCGGCGACGCCATCGCTTGGCCGCTGGTCAGACCGGTGCCGAATCCCGCCCCATGCGCCGACAAAAGAATGTTCTGAATTGCGCAGCCAAATGACACCAAACGCTCTGAGTTCCCTATTTCGGTTTGCGTGTCAGTGCCTGCCAGTCGAGCAATTGCCAGCATCAAAAAGGGCGCCCTGTAGGCTTTCTCGCGTGCGCTTTCAACTTGTTCGGGTGTGGCGTTGGGGTCGCGATCCAGCAGCGCCAACCCGAATACTTCAGCCAGAAGCTCACGCCGATGTTTGGGGACAATCACGAAACGCCAAGGCACTAACTGGCCGTGATCGGGAGCTGCGGCAGCGGTGCCAAGAATGTCCTGGCACTGTTGGTCAGAGGGACCAGGTTCAGCCAGCCGTCGAGGCGAGACATTTTGGCGGGAGTGAATCAGCGCATTGGTGTATTCCATCAACTCCTTGCCGGATGCGAATTCCATGGGATGACTCTTTTGTGAATATTTGATGTGTCTTGTGAGTCGTGTTTGGCGGGGCAGATTTTCATTGTCCGGCTATGGGAAGTTTGCCTGCCACCACCCGTGTGTGCCACTCGGCTGCGTCCTGCACAGCGTTCTCCAGGGGCATACTGGCTTCGACACGGTCCATGATGAGGCGCTGCAAAATTGCGCCCAGCATGGCGATGTTGTCCGCCATGTGGGGCTGCAGTTCCGTTAGAAACTGGCAGGTTGGCGGGTCGTAGGCGTAGACCGCTATGAAGTCGTCAAACTTCTTGTCGGTGGCCAGGGCGTAGCACATGTCATAGATCAGGTTGAAACTGCGGGTTTGTTGCGCCTCGTCGGCACCTCCGACGTTGGATCGCACCTCCTCGGCCAGATCGCGTCGAAACTCCACCAGACCGTATTCGGCGCGTGCCTTGACTACGTCTTCAACAGAAAATTCCCATTGCATTGCAGATGTCTCCTCAATCAGTTTTTTGGGGGCTATCCGAAAATAGCAGAAAAAGCGTCTTCGTCATCGCTACAAACGGTACACGTCTTTTGCGGTACGGGCGAGACGAAATGCCGGTCGCACCGTGCGCAGCGCTGTTTGATTTGGCTGATCAGCGTGATCGGGGCCTGCTCCGGGCGCGCATCAAAGGACACTGCTGCGTCCAGCACCCGCGGCTGACACACCTCCAGACACACCTCACAGGCCACGCAACGGTCGGTTTGAAAGGTTAGAGCCCAGTCGCCAGGGTTCTCGACAATCTGCAAGGCTCCGGTGGGGCACACCCGAAAACACGCCTCACAAAGGGTGCAACCTGATTGCAGAGTGAGTTGCATCAGGGGCAGGGCCTCGTGCAGGGCTACGGTGAAGGGTCGGTCTTCCTTTTGTTTGCAAACGATCTGCAGCAATTCGCGTCGCTCAGATACGCTATACGAGCCGGCCCGAATGGCCTTGTCTGCGACCTTGCCGGGCACGCCCTCAGCGGCTCTCGTGACCGGTGTATCTGCGCTACGTCTGAAAATTCGCCGAAACAAGTGCTGCCGC
This sequence comes from Rhodoferax sp., assembly GCA_021737865.1. Classification (GTDB taxonomy): domain Bacteria; phylum Pseudomonadota; class Gammaproteobacteria; order Burkholderiales; family Burkholderiaceae_C; genus Allorhodoferax. The sequence continues at coordinate 24,279 of JAIPDC010000019.1, read as the reverse complement.
GACGCGGTGCCAGCGCTCTTGTTGACGCTTCTTTCTTTCTGCCGGGGTGTGCGGGCGTCCTGCGGTAAAACTGGCAGGGTCCATGCAAGCGGCGGTGTGTCGGATGGGTGACTCTGATTGGCAGACGCCAGCAGTTGATCGACAGCGTCCAGATTGAGCGTGAGTTGCGCCAAGCCGGTCTTTCCATGGGCGCATTCAGCGCAGTGGTCGCTCCCGTGCAGGCTCACTGGAATGTTGCGCTTGGCCATGTAGGCCAGCCAGACTGCATCAACCGCACCCAGGCAGGGCACCAGGGCATCACCGCTGCAGCCAGACGGTTCACAGGCAAAGTGCCAGGCAGATTTCTTGATGGCCTCGCGCAACAAATCAATCGGCTTGTAGCCGGAGCTGCTCCACGCATGGGTGTGGCAGGCGCTAATACACAAGCCGCAGTTCTTGCATTTGTCCGCCACCAGCGCGGCGCCTTCATCCGACAGTGTGATGGCGTCATGCGGGCAGGCGTCGGCACAGCGGTGGCATTCGCTGTAGCGGTAGCGAAAACGGGTGCAACAACTAGCGCGAAATTCAGGCATGTGTTTGAAGTACTCAGGGCTTGGGTTTGCTGGTCAGCACTTGCAATGGTTCGCCTGTTTCGCAGGTATTGTGCGGAATCACAAAGCTGATCCCTTTGGACATGCCCGGTGCTTGGGAGGCCGTGATCTTTTCCAGGGACTTGCGCACGCCCGCCCACGTTGACACGCCACCCTTCACCGCATAAATCGCCTTGCCGGGGTGCTGTTTTCCCAAGATTTCGCCCACAGCCAAGGACTCTTTGTCGCTGTCGGCGATAACAATAACGGAGGCCGTTGGGATGATTTGCAGACCTGGGCGATAACGCAACGCATCAGCCAGCGGGGTTTTGAGTTGTTGCCCTTCGCTGCGGGCATCGATGACACAGCAAGGGGGATTCTTCTTGAGTGTCTGTGTTAATTCCGCTTCGCCGCGCAGTGCGACCTCGGCTTGGACGAAACCTGACGTGGAAAGTGCCAACGTCAGGGTAAAAAGGCATCGAACCGGGCGAAGATTGACGTGCATAGGGCCGTACTTACGTGTCATGTGGCGACCGTGGTCGCAGGGGTCGTGTCAGCGCTGGGGTTGCGCGGTAACAGTGCGTGGCGCTGTTGATAAAGCCCGATAGGCAGTGCAATTTGGGTGGCTTGTCCATAGCGAATCCAGTCGGCGATGGGGGGTGCCGCATCGTGCAAGGGCGCGATCCAGAGTTTGCTGCCCAGCGCTTCGACCATGCCCGCGCACAGGTTGAGATCGGTATCGTCACAAATATCGGCCCGCATCAGAACGGTTTGAATACCCAAAGCCACCATGGTATCCACCCAGGCCTGGGCACGCACGCCCGACGATTCCCCGTTGGCATGGAGCACTTCCCAGGTGGGTTCGCACAGGGACGGGGTGACCACTCGAAAATCCGCATTCGATTCGGTCTCAAAGGACCAACTCACCGCTTGACGCTGCACTGGCACATGCAAGCCGATACGTGCAGCGCCAAACCGCTTGAGCAAACGTTCAGCAGCGCCGCCATCACGCAAGGCGGCCTCACCGACGAAGACACGCTGTGCGCCGCCATCCAGCAACGTTGCAGCGGCAGCCTCTGACTCTGAACCCAGCACCACATGCGCACCTGTTAGGGCATGGGCCATCGTGGGCAGGCGGGGGGTGTAGTGCAGAAACGTCGGTACCACGGGCAAGACCTCACCCGGATGTTTGGCAAGACAGCAAAACTGGACACTCATGGTGCGCTGCTGTTGGCGTACTCAAACTTCGGGTACACAAAGGGCCAAACGGGACACTCTGCATCGGGCGCGAGGCCCACGAGCAGGGGGCGTAATTCCTGCAAGTTTGCGTAGATGGGCTCGATCTGTATGCCCAGGTAGCTGGGACGGTATTTTCCCAGCACCATCACAGCGTCGTCAAGCATCAGCAAGGCACCTTCCTGGTTTTGGTTCTGGGTAAAGAACAAGGCCATGGTGGCAAATGCCAACGCCTGCAGCAGTTCCGCCTCAGGGTCGGTTTGCCCCAGCACACTATTGCGTATCAGGCGCGACCAACGCTCGTTAAGCCAGTCGTGCAACTGCCCAAGGTCATTGTTGTTCCACATGGAAGCAACTTCGCTCCAGTCGAGTTCTGACAAGACCTGACGGTCGGGTGCAAGAATGGGGCGGGATTGCAAATCAAGCAGCATGGTGTTCATCCTCACAGACTCAGATCATGCAGGGGCTTGATCGGGATCACGCGTGCGGATTCCGGCCCGCCACTGCGGTCTTGCATGCTGGGGGCGCACTCACCGCACACCGGATCGTCGGGATTGAATTCCATCTTGATTTCTGACTTGGGCACTTCCAATTGTCCCTGGTCCAGATCATCCAGATGCGTCAACCCCATGGCGGCAATTTCTTCGGCTGCAAAGCCACCGAGAAAGCGCGCCATTTGGCGGTAGAACGAATGATTGGCCGCGCGTTCGATCAACCCGCTGTAACCGCGCACCCAGCGCCCTAAATGGAGCGTCCAGAAACGCTTGATTTCCTTCTCGAGCTTCTTGTAGGCCAGCAGGTCGTCCCGCTCCAGTGCTACAGCACAGCGCTGTAGCAGTGCGCCAACAAACATCAACTCGATCCCCAACTGATCCGGAAAGACCTCAAAGCGTCCCGTCACCTGCTCAAAACCCATGCGCTTGTAAATTTGCTGAACTTGGAAATGAGGGTCCTGCTTGAAACGCCCGGTCAGGCGGACCGACTCAATGGGTGGGAACCCGCCAGAGGAGGCGAACAGAGTGGCGTACTCGCAGGCCAGTGCGTCCGACAGCGCGGGCAAGTCACTCTCCAAAAAATCGGCTTTGAAGACAATGCCAACCTCGTCGATTGCTTCAAGGAATGCCGGAGCACGCAAACTGGCCAGGAAGTCGCATGAGGGTTCTTCGACAAAAACGCCGCCCAGAATGCGATAGATATCGGCTCGGGCAAGGCATTCCGCGCGTACCGCTTGCGGATCAAAATCAGGCTCATCGGTCCTAGTGTCAGTGGTCGCCGTATCTTCAAGGGCAAATGTGGCGCTCAGCATAGCTTCTCCAAAAAAAAGACCGGTCCGCATGAATCTGCGGACCGGTAACTCACTATCAATTCAAAAACGTCATGTTTTTACGTACACGCTGTGAGGACGTCAATGTCCCCCTCCAGCTTTGTGCTTGACGCTCTCAGGCCCGGCCCATGACGCCATCTCGGGGTGCATCTTGCGGTGCAGATCACCGGTGTAGGCATAGCGCATGGTCTCCTTGAACGCGGCCACGTGTTTTTCCCAGTTGCCCTCGCTGTCACCGTACTTGTCGTTCGGTCCGGCCTTGGTGACTTTGACCACCGTGTCGTACCAGCCCTGTGAGCCGCCAATCGGGTCAGCCACCACGGGGATGATGTTGTTGGGGTGCACCCCCTTGTCGTCCCACCAGACGTTCTTCAAGTCGGGATCATCCTGGCCGTGGCTGGCATCACCCTTTTTGTCTTTCAGCTTCAAGGTTGCAAGACGTCCGTATTCCCAATGTCCGAAACCGGTGGGTATGGTCACCACTTTAGGGTGAATGCCTTCGGTGACATAGGCCTTGGTGACCAGATGGCCGACGGCACTTTCGATGCGCACCAAGTCGCCGGTCTTTACGCCCATTTTGGCGGCCGTCTCCGGGTTCATCCAGGCCGGGTTGCTGTGTGCGATTTCGGCCAGCCATTTCACGGCGGCTGTGCGTGACTGCTTCATCACGTTGAGCTTGTGGGTGGACAGGATCAGCTCGTCGTCTTTCATGGTCTCATGCCAAGGAATGCGCTTGAACGTAGGCATGGGGTTGAATCCATACTCAGCCCACTGGTCCACACGAATGTTGATGACGCGGTTGCCGGTGGGGAAACCAACATAGTTCTTGCCATCGCGTTTGACACCAATGGTTTTACCACCCTTGATGATGGCGCCTGATTTGTCAACCGTGGCACCGGCCATGTCGGCAGCAGACAACTCCTTCTTGTGCAGTCCGTACTCGGCCTGAATTTCCCGACCGGTCTTGTCGGCTACTTTGCCGGTTTTGGGGTCGAGCTTGCCGTAGATGGGCCAAACGCCGTGCTGCTTCATAAAGTTCAAACCACCGGCTTCCTTCAGCCCCGGCACGTTGTCAAAGTGGTGGCGCATGTAGTCTTCGCCATCCTTGAAGTTCCAGAACTGCTTCATGCCACGTTTGCCGTCCGGGTCGAGCTTGTGAATGATGTCGCGCAGGATGATGCGGTTCTCGCGGGACTCGCCCAGCGACTTGTGCACCGGCTGGCGTATGCCCAGCCAGGGCCACAACGAGTTGGGCATGGACTCGGGCTCCCAACGCTCCAGATACGGGCAATCCGGAAGGATCAAATCAGCCAAGGCGGTTTCTTCGCCCATGAACGGGCTCATGGACACCAGATAGGGAATCAGCTTTTCGTCCTTGTACAGTTTGCCCCACACCGCCATGGCACCCGGGTTGGTGTAAACCGCGTTGTCCTGGTAGGTGAAATACACGTTGATCTTCTGCTTGCCTTCGGCAATCCAGAACGGCACCAAATGGCTGACCTTGTGGGCCGCCAGCGGGTAATCGGGTGGTTGTGAAAGATAGGAGGGCTTGGCCGGCTTTCCAGGTTCAGGCGAAGGCTGTGGCCAGCCCATGCCGCGCGGCAAACAGTAACCGCCCTTCTTCTCGACGTTGCCGGTCATGATAGGCAGCATCATGCAGGAGCGCTCGTTATACGAGCCATACAGGTGTTTGGCCGGACCACGGTAGGTAAACAGTGTGGCAGGCTTGGTGGTGGCAAATTCACGGGCGATGCGCTCAATGGATTCCACCGGAACGCCCGATATCTTGGATGCCCATTCTGGTGTGTACTGCTTGTAGTGGGCCTTCAACTCAGCCACCGTGACATTGGTCCAGTTGGTGATGAAGTCGGAGTCCTGCAGGTCTTCGCGCAAGATGACATGGCCCATCGCCAGAGCGACCGCGCCATCGGTGCCGGGGAAGACTGGAATCCACTCGTCAGAAAAGCCTGCCGTGTTGGACAGCCGCACGTCAAACGTGACGATCTTCATCTTGTTCTCAACAACACCCTCGGTGATGCGCTGTGACAGCGGGTTGTGAAAGTAGGCCGCCTCCAGGATGTTGGAGCCAAAGTTGAGCACGTACTTGGCATTGGCAAAGTCAGGCGTCTCGATGTCCGGGCCCCAGGTGGGTTCCATGCCAACTTTTTTGGACGATTCACACACCGAAGTGTGGTTCACCACGGTAGCCGATCCCAGGGTTTTCATGAAGCGACCGTTCGCGCCGCCCGAGCGGTCGCGGCCGTACTTCAACATGATGGTGTTGGGGTCTTCCTTGATGGCGGCATCGAGTTTTTGGGTCAACTCGGTCAGGGCTTCGTCCCAGGTGATGCGCTTCCACTTGCCTTCGCCGCGTGCGCCGACCCGCTTGAGCGGGTACAGGATGCGGTCCGGGTCGTAGCTGTACCACATGCCGGAGTTGCCCTTGGCGCACAGGCGACCGCGAGTGGAGACGTGCTCGGGGTTGCCTTCGAGCTTGACCACGCGGTCGTTTTCCAAGAAGGCAATGGCACCGTCCTGAATGTTGCACACATGGCAATTGGTGGGCACAGCACGGCGGACCACCGCGGAGACAGGGTCGATGTCCTTGCCGCCAAGGTCATTCTCCATTGCGTGCAGCAGTTGCGGTGCAGTGGCAGCGGCGGCCCCGGTTCCTGCGCTTACTTGCAGAAAGGTGCGGCGTTTCAGGCTAGGTATTTTCATGTGTATTCTCCTCGCTGACGGTTAGAACAGGGTTTGCAGTTGTTGTGGGGCCATCAGAATGGCGTAGCGCAGGGCTGCGCTGCCAAGCAGGATGAGCAGTGCTGAAATCATCAGCGTGCCTTGCTGGGGTTTGCCCACCGGTGCCAGCAACATCAGCGCCACGGGGGCAGCAATGCCGGCAAGGATTCCCAAGCCTACAAAAATCATGCCCATGGTTCCGCTGGTCAGAATCTGAAAGGTCATTTCTTCCGCCGAGCCGCCGTAGTTGGTGGTGCCCAGGATGGCAACCAGCACCACGCCCACCGCCGCCGTGGACCACAGCATGTATTCGCGCAGCACCCTTTGCGCCGCCTCGTTGCTGCCTGCTAACAGCGAACCAACCGCAGAACCGGAAGCAATGGCCAATGCCACAAACAGCACAGGCATCACGGGCGTGTTCCAGACCGGCCGCGACTGGTGCACGGACAAATCAAAGCCGGTGTAGATGGGCAAGCCAAGCGCCAGTGCTGCGGTCACCAGGGCCAGTAACTTGCCGCGTTGTTCGTCGCCCTTTCTGAGCGCCAGGATGTACAGAACCGAACAAATGCCAAAGGCGGCTATGTTCAAGGCACCCCACGCCAGTGGCGAGGTGAAGTGCATGTAGAACGGATTGAGCGTGTTGAGAAAACGCATTGGCTGTGACAAGTCCCCGATCAGCAACGCACCGCCCACGCCCAGCAGGACGACCGAGATGTAGGCCGCCTTTTCGCGCAGTGGTCGCAGTGCAGGTGTGAGCCAGGACCCGTAGGAAAGAAACGACAGGCCCGCGAGAATGCCAACTACAAAGAAGTAGATGGCGTAGGCCGAATGCCACGACACGTCGTGGAACCAAACGTATTCACCCATGGTGTGTGCTCCTTAAATTTTGAAATGAAGTTTGAAGGCGGAGCGCTCTGGCTCCATCACATCAATCGGCTTATAGGCATCGCGGCCGATCTCGGTCTGGTTGCGGTCCGCACCGATGTAGAAAACGTGGGGCTTGGTGCCTTGTTCCGGTCGCAGCACCTGGGTAGGGTTCTTTGCAATCAGGTAAGACACTTCGCTGTTGGGGTCGTTGATGTCGCCAAACACGCGGGAGCGGCCAATGCAGGTCTGCACGCAGGCAGGTACCAGGTTTTGCGTCACGCGATGAAAACAGAACGTGCACTTGTCCACCACGTTGGTTATGGGGGTGTAAGTGCGGTGCGAGGGCAGCATGAAGCGTGCGTTGTACGGGCACGCGGCCATGCAACTGCGGCAACCAATGCAGCGCTCATAGCGCTGCAGCACAAAGCCACCGTCCTCGACGACAAAGGTGGCCTCCACCGGGCAGTTGCGCACGCAGGGTGGGTCCTCGCAGTGGTTGCACAGGCGCGGCAAAAATTTGCGCGATACATTGGGGTATTTTCCGGTGACCTTGTATGGCACCCAGGTTCGATTGACGCCCAATGGGGTGTCGTATTCGGCCTTGCAGGCGACCTGACATGCCATGCATCCGATGCATCGGCGGATATCGACGACCATGGCGTAGCGTTTTTTGCCCGCATTGCCTGAAGGCGCTTTTGTTGCTTCACTCATCGATTTGTCTCCTGTGGATGATGTGGGTTTTTTGATTCACGCGTGAATTGCTCAAGCTGTTGCGCAACATCCGTGCCACTGACTGCAAAGGCGTTTTTTCGTGCCTTTTCATTGGAGAAGTGTCATCCGCCATTCCGCTGCGTGATCTAATGTTGTTACAAAAACGTAACGTAATTCGGGTTTCCACGGAGGGTATGTGTTACGAAATCGTTATCTACTTGGCGTCATGTTTCTGAACCTTTAGGCTTTACATGCAACGCAGAAATTTTGTTCAGTACGGGGCGGTTTTGGGACTATCCCTTGGTAGTGCGCGTGTTGGCGCGGCGGGAAACCCGTTGCGTATTGGCTTGACAGCGGTCATTCTTGCGGACCAGGCGGCGTTTCTTGCACGCTGGAGCGAGTACCTGTCCGAGCGCATGGATATTCCGGTGACCTTTGTGGCGCGTGAGTCATACCAGGCGATTCTTGATCTGCTGTTTTCAAATCAAATTGATGCCGCGTGGATCTGTGGTTACCCGTACGTGCGCCATCAAGCCCAGCTGCGCTTGCTGGTAGTGCCGCTTTACCAGGGCAACCCCGTGTACCAGTCGTACCTTATTCGGACGCGGGGTAGCGCAATCAAACTCAATGGATGGGGGGACTTGAAAAATCGTGTTCTGGCCTACTCCGATCCGCTGTCCAACTCGGGTTGGCTGGTAGCCCAGGCACAGCTGCGCGCTGCCGGCTTGAATGCACTGGACTTGCGGCGCGGCTTCTTTGCGCATGGCCACAATAATGTGGCCGAGGCGGTGGCCAGCGGTCTGGCGCATGCGGGCAGTATTGACGGCTATGTGTGGGAAACACTGCAACTGCAAAAGACTGCAGCGGTGGCGAATACCCAGGTCATATGGAAATCTGAGTTCTATGGGTTTCCACCCATTGTGGTTCGCCACGAAGACAGGAATGCTTCGTTGGAAGTGCTGGGCCAGACCCTGCTTGGCATGCACGAAGAGTCGCACGGGCAGGATCTTTTGCGCGCACTGAATCTGAATGCCTTTGCCAGGCCGACACCCGCGCTGTATGACTCCATCCGGGAACTGGTCAAGAGCGTGCATGGGGCACGCGCATGATCTCCATGGTCCCACGCTTGCCCTACCGTATCCAGATACCAATGGGCCTGGCGCTGGCCGTGACCGTGTCGGTGTTGCTGGTGAGCATCGTGGCCGCGCGCATATCGGAACGTACCGCACGGCTGGAGATCATCGTCACGGTTCAGCGCGTCATGACGCTACTGGCGGCCCAGGGTCGGCCACTGCTGGTAGCTGAAGACACCTTCCGCGCGTTTGCTCTGTTGCGCAATACTGCGGCGCCTTTGCCCGATACAGAAAAGGGGCATACGCGCGCCGCCATTCTGGACGCACAGGGGCGCATCTTGGCAGGCTCGGACCCGCAACGCCTGCCGACCGGCGAACAGGCATTGGGGGTACTGGTCAATGCTCGGTTGCTGCCGCGCGCGAAAGAGGTAAGCACCCTGCGCACCGTAGCTGCGACGGATGGCAGCCTGACACTGCTACAACCTATCCTCAGTGAGGACGAGAAGGTCATCGGTTTCGTTCTCGCCGAAGTAGACGATGCCACGTTTGCGCCAGATTGGGTGGTACTTTCGAAACCCGGGCTGATTGGTGCCGCATTGGCGGTGCTGGTGCTGGGGCCGCTGGGCTGGTTGCTGGGGCGGCGCATGGCGCAACCCATTGCCCAGATGGCGAACTGCATCGCGCAGATTGGCCGCGTTGATCCAGAAAAGGTACAGGCGCTGGTGCCACGGGTGCTTGACCCGGAACTGGGTCACATTGCAGGGGCAGTGCATCGCTTGTTGGCGGAAATGGCGGCACGACAAGCCAATGAGCAGCGCGCACTTTCTGCCGAACGGCTGGCCGCCGTGGGCCGCATCACCGCCGCCGTGGCGCATGAGATCAACAACCCACTGGCGGGCTTGCTCACCGCCGTTCGCACGCTGCGTTTGCATGGTGATGCGCCTGACACGCGTTTGCGTACCGTAGGTCTGATCGAGCGCGGCCTGCATCAAATTGGCACCATGACAACGGCCTTGCTGCCGCAGGCGCGCGTGGAAGAGCGATGCATGAACCCTGATGACCTGGACGATGTCCTCACCCTGGCCCAGGCTACTGCCAGCATGCACTTCGTCACGGTAGAGTCAGTCCGTGAAATGCACGGCGATTTGTGCGTGCCCTCTACCGTATTTCGCCAGGTCATGCTGAATCTGTTACTCAATGCCATCAAGGCAGCCGGTGAAGGCGGTCGGGTGCAAGCCATTCTTCAAACCGATGCCCAGACTGTACGCTTTACGGTTTCCAATACCGGCCGCGTGATGACCAACACAGAATTGCAGCAGCGTCTGCATGCCGATGACGGCAATGATCCGCATGGTTTTGGTCTGTGGATTTGCCAGGAGTTTGCGGTGCGTTATGGCGGCGGCTTCTCGGTCGTTGAACCAGGCGCCACCACCTTTGATTTTTCCACCCGCTTGAGTTTCTGGCTCCCGAACGGCCATCGCCATGACAACAAAAAATTTACTGCTGATTGAAGACGACCTCATTTTGGGCGAGTCACTGGTCCAACGGTTTGAGATTGAGGGTGTGGCCGTCACCTGGTGTCGTCGCCTGGTAGACGCGCAGCTCCAGATAGCGCGGCCCTGGGGCGCTGTGGTCAGCGACGTGCGCCTGCCTGACGGTTTGGCAAGCGAGTGGTTCACCCAACTGGCAGCCCCCGTGCGGCGGGTTCCCTGGTTTTTCCTAACGGGTTACGGCAGCGTGAATGACGCAGTTAGCGCCATGCAGGCCGGTGCGCGGGAATACTTGACCAAGCCGTTTGACATTGAAAAGCTGGTGACTCTGGTGCTGGACGCGCTGGCCAGCGGTAGCCGCACGACGGCTGCCGCTGTGCTTGGCATCTCGCCCGCCATGCGCCGGGTAGAAGATCTGGTGCGAAAACTGGCGCGGCAAAAGACATCGGTCCTGGTCATGGGCGAGTCGGGCGTGGGCAAGGAAGTGGCAGCGCAGATGATCCATAGCCTGGACGAACGCAGCAAAACTGGCGCCTTTGTCCCGGTGAACTGCGCTGCTGTGCCGGAGGCCATGATGGAAGCGGAGTTCTTCGGCTATGAGAAAGGCGCTTTCACCGGATCCCAGCGCGCCCACAAAGGCTTTGTAGAGCGTGCTGATGGTGGCACCTTGTTTCTGGATGAAGTTGGCGATTTGCCACCCAGTATGCAGGCCAAGCTGTTGCGCGTGTTACAAGAGCGCTGCTTTTTCAGGCTCGGTTCGGAACGCACCACGCACAGCGACTTTCGCATCGTTGCTGCAACGAACCGTGACCTGTATGCCGACATGCTGGCTGGCAAGTTTCGCGAAGACCTGTTTTACCGTCTGGCCGTGATCCGCATCGAGATTCCCCCACTACGCGATCGCCCGGAAGACATCCGCTGGTTGACCGAGTTGATCCTGCAGCAGATCACGGCCGAACAGGGCATTCCGATCCGCATGTCTGAGATGTTCCTGCGGGACCTGATGGCGCGCAATTGGCGGGGCAACGTTCGTGAGTTGCGCGCCTATCTGGAGCAGGCGGTTGTCATGAGCGATGAGGGTGAGCTGACTACGCCAGTGGTTGACACGGGCAGTGCCTCAGGCGTCCAGACGTCGACGACTTTCCCGGCTGGCATTTTGCCGTCCCTGAGCGCAGTGGTTGAGGATGCCGAGCGGATGCATATCCGCAAAGCCCTAAGCCAATGCGAGAGCAGTGTTGGCAAGACCGCGGACTTGCTGGGCATCAGCAGAAAGACGTTGTGGGAAAAAATGAAGCGTCTCGCCATTTCTGTCTGATGGCCCTGCTTGCAAGGAAGCCTGGTGGTCGGTACCGTTGGCAGCGCTGATGGGTGTGCCCATGTACACCAACGCGGCCGGCGTCATACCCATCGTGCAGGTGCTCTTGGCCAAGGGTGTTCCGGTCAAGCTGGAAAAGCAGGAAGAACTGCCTGACATCATGGGCTATGGCGTGAGGAGTACACCGGGCGTTGTCATCAACGGCAAGGCGGTGCACGCGTGGGGTACGCCCTGACATGAGAAGATCGAGCATTGGCTTTACTCCTGATCAGAAGAAAGGTATTTACAGCATGCATCCGCAAAAGAAATTCCACCTCGTGTTCTCGATGGTGATGGGAGCCATGATGATTTTCATCATGACCTTCGTCATCACGCTGATCAATGTCGGTTTTGGTGAGCACTTTGTGCAGACCTGGATGAAGGCCTTTGGCATTGCCTATGTGGTTGGCGTACCGGTCATTTTTTTCCTGGCACCCATCGCTCGAAAGTTGACCGGCAAGCTGCTGGGTGTCAACCCGGCCTGATCACGTAGCGGAGCATCCCTTGCCATGAGCTTGGAACACGACCACCACCAAGACCACTCGCACGCCCCTGCCAATTTCAACCGCGCGTTTGCCATCGGCATCGCGCTCAATATCGTTTTTGTTGCCATCGAGTCCTTTTACGGCTGGCAGGTCAATTCGCTGGCGCTGTTGGCCGATGCAGGTCACAACCTGAGTGACGTGGCCGGCCTGGTCCTGGCGTGGGGTGGAGCGTTGGCGGTCAAGCTACGCCCCAACCCTCGCTACACCTATGGATGGAAGCGGGCAACCATTCTGGCTGCCTTCGCCAATGCATTGTTGCTGCTCGTGGCCATGGGTGGCCTGGCCTGGGAGGCGATTGGACGCCTGCTTTCTCCGCAAGTGGTGGAGCAAGAGCAGGCCGTGACGATCATGGTGGTCGCAGGGGTTGGCATTGCCATCAATACCGCGACCGCATTGCTGTTCATGCGCGGACGCGACAGCGACATCAACATTCGCGGGGCCTTCATGCATATGGCCGCCGATGCGTTGGTGTCTGCGGGCGTGGTTTTTGCAGGTGCCTTGACGCTCTGGAAGGGGTGGACCTGGCTTGACCCCATCACCAGTCTCGCCATTGCAGGTGTCATTCTGGTCGGCACCTGGGGGCTGTTCAGACAGTCGCTGCATATGTTGTTTGATGGTGTGCCCGACAGTGTGGATTCGCAGGTGGTTCATGACTGCCTGGCCGGGTTGCCCGGGGTCAGCCGGGTGCACGATCTGCACATCTGGGCCATGGGAACCAACCACATCGCATTGACCGCGCTCCTGGTCATGCCGGAAGGTCATGCGGATGATGCATTTCTACAAAATGCAACCCGGCAAATGCACCAACGGTTTGAAATCACCCACGTGACCCTGCAAGTCGTCAGGGTTCCGTTCACAGAGTCTTGTGGCGGCTTGTTCGCCGACAACATGGCCGCATCTTCCTCCATCGGGCCCAGCTAACGTCATAGGCCCGAACATCACGCCAAAGGGCGACAAAGATCAAGGTGCTTGCATAAACATTGCCTAGACTGAGAGGAGTGTCTTGAACCTCGGAGGTCGAATATGGACGTCATCGTTTTGGGAATGGGTTGTGCCAAGTGCCAGAGCACCGTTGCGATGATCGAGCGCGTTGCCAAAGATGCTGGCGTGAAGGTCGAAATCACCAAGATTGAGGAGAGGGCCGAAATTCGCCAACGCGGCATTACTGCCACTCCGGCGGTCATCATCGGCGGCGTTGTGGTGCACAGTGGCGGCATTCCCTCGCACCAGAAGGTTGAGACATGGCTCAAGCCACCGCCGCTGGAGTTGCTGAGCCATCCCACACGGTATCTGTTCTTCACTGGCAAGGGCGGAGTTGGCAAGACATCACTGTCCACTGCAGTCGCGCTCTACCTTGCGGATGCCGGCAAGCGTGTCCTGCTGGTTAGTACGGATGCCGCATCCAACCTGGATGAAATGTTGGGCATCGAGCTGAAAAACACCCCGGTTCCGGTTCCTGATGCGCCTGGTTTGCAGGTCCTGAACATTGACCCGGACAACGCGGCCGAGTCCTACCGGCAGCGGGTGGTGGCCCAGATGGCAATCGAATCCAGTGACTCCGAACTCGCGACCGTGCGCGAGCAGTTGTCGGGTGCCTGCACTACCGAGATCGCATCGTTTGACGAATTTGCAACGTTGCTGTCGGATGAAGACCAACATTACGACCACATTATTTTTGACACCGCGCCCACGGGCCACACGCTGCGGTTGTTGAGCTTGCCCAAGGCCTGGAGCGGCTTTCTGGCGGGCAATGACCGGGGCGCATCGTGCCTGGGGCCGCACTCGGGGTTGAAGATGCAGGAGGTGCGGTTTAAAGCCGCGCTGGATGCCTTAAACGACCCCGGCAAGACGACCGTGGTATTGGTAACCCGACCGGATGCAGGCGCAGTGGCCGAGGCGGCGCGCACATCTGACGAGCTTCGTGCGTTGGGGTTGCATAACCAGCGACTGGTGGTGAATGGCATGTTTCACGCCAGCGACCGCAGCGACGCCATCGCTTGCGCCATTGAGGATTTGGGCACACAGGCGCTGGCCGCATTGCCAAAAAACCTGCTCGACCTGCCGCACGATCAGGTTCCATTGCGTGCGTTTGACACCGTTGGTGTGTCGGCGCTGCGCGCGTTGCTCGGGGCCACGCAGACCGCGGCAGTTGCCAGTCCGGTGGCGATGCTGCAGACGCCGGCACAGGTTTTAGGGCTGGAAGCACTCGCAGATGAGTTGGCGCAGGCTGGCAAGGGTCTGATCATGGTTATGGGTAAGGGTGGGGTTGGAAAAACCACCATCGCCGCGGCGTTGGCTATCGGCTTGGTGCAGCGCGGAAAAACCGTGCACCTGAGCACCACCGACCCTGCGGCGCACCTTGCCGGCACACTGGCCGGCGAAGTGCCGGGCCTGCGCGTGGATCGGATTGACCCCGCCGCAGAGACCCAGCGCTATGTCGACAAGATCATGGCAGCCAAGGGCGCGAATCTGGATCCGCAGGAGCGGGCCCTGATGCTCGAAGACCTGCGCTCGCCTTGCACGGAAGAGGTTGCCGTGTTTCATGCCTTCTCCAGAATCGTGAGTGAGGCGCGCAGTGCCTTTGTGGTGCTCGATACCGCCCCCACCGGCCATTCACTGTTGCTGATGGACGCGACTGGTGCTTACCACCGGCAAATGATGCGCGAGTTTGACAGCCATACCAGCGGTCGCGTAGTGACACCGCTGATGCGGCTGCAAGACCCAGCCTACACCCGCATCATTCTGGTGACTTTGCCTGAAATTACGCCCGTGTCCCAAGCGCAGGCCTTACAAGACGACTTGCGCCGTGCCCGGATTGAGCCGTTTGCCTGGGTGGTCAACAAAAGTGTGCTGGCCGCCGGAACGAGCGATCCCCTGCTTGGCGCGCGCCTGACCGGCGAGCGAATGCAAATGGAGCGAATTGCCAAGGGGCTTGCCATGCGCACATTTGTAGTGCCCTGGAAGACGCATTCACCTGTCGGACTTGCAGGGCTGGCGAGCCTGGTGTCACGCTAAGCCTTTTCGTCACGGGCAGTTGTTGTGCTGTTTCCACTTTTCTTCGTGCCCCATGGCCTTTGCAAAGGCTGGAACTTGGCAGCGTGCGGCTAGAGCGGGGTCCATTGGCATGGCGGGTGTGCCCTGTGCGGCGTGCTCAGGGCGGTGTGCAGACGCCGGCGTGTCGCGGTAGACCCATTGCCCAACGGCTCCGACCAGCGCCAGAAAAGCTGCCATGATGACGATTTGCCCTAGGCGAACGGCCGGCACGTCGCTAGACGGGAGTTCACACACACCACCGGGACAAAGCTGGGCTTTCTCCTTGTTGAGCGCGTTGTAGACCTTGCATCCAATACAGATACCAAACGACGCTTCGAAGAACAACAGCAGCATGCACACCGAGCACACGATCATGTTGATGGGGCCGACCACGCTGTTGAGTACCATCAGGTAGAACATCAGCAACGCCAGTGCAAAGCCAATCGCCCAGGCAAAGCGCTTTTGCGGCGCACCCACGTAGTCCGGGCGTTGCTTGCGTACAGCCCACTGCCCCAGAATCAGGCTGGGTGCAAACCGTGGGTTGATAAAGATGCGCACTGTGAAGTCGACCAGAAAGGCGACCACGAAGACACGTGTGGGCAAAAAATTACCCATCAAAAATGCGTGCATGAAGGTCACCATGGCGAAGAAGAACAAAATGCCAGCGCCCGCGCGGACCGCCCGCTCGTTGAGAACGGGGATGCTGTATTCGGGCAGTTGCTCTCCGAACTGGAAAATCTTTGGGGTCATTGCATGCTGATATTTGTGATGATCCAGCAGTATGGCGTTAAAGACGACATCTATCAGTGACTAATGTCACCCAGCCCAGCCACGGCGCTGGGCAATGGGTTCAATTCCAGTGCTTTCATTTCTCGGTGTGTGCCAACCCCTTTGCAATGCACAGTGCAAGCGATTCACGGTTAAACGGTTTGGAAAGGAAGTCATTCATACCCGCTGCGCTGCAGGCTTCCTTGTCTGATTGCATGGCGTTGGCAGTGAGTGCAATGATGTAGGTAGATTGGTTGGGCCCGGTCTGTGCCCGGATCCGTCGCGTGGCTTCAAGCCCATCCATTTCCGGCATTTGCATATCCATCAAAATCACTGCGTACGGTCGGGCAGCGGCCGCTGCAACAGCCGCCGCGCCGTTCTCCGCCAGGTCAACGGTGTATCCCAAGCGCGACAGCAGTGCCATAGCCAGTTTTTGATTGACTGCGTGGTCTTCAGCCAACAGGATGTGTGCGGGCCCGCTTGTGACGGCAGCGGCAGATGATTTTAGGGTCGAGGCATCTTGTGCATGTGCCGAACTCGCCGTTTCTGTCATGGCTGCGTCATCATGCGGGTCATTGCCGGCCGCCAGCGGCAACACGAACCAAAAGCGACTGCCTTGACCTTCCGTGCTGTCCACGCCGATTGCACCGCCCATGCCTTCCACCAGACGCTTGCTGATGGCCAAGCCCAAACCGGTGCCACCAAAGCGCCGTGTGGTGGATGCGTCAACCTGTGAAAAGCTTGCAAACAGCCGCGTCAGCCCGTCGGTCGGTATGCCGGTACCCGTGTCTTTCACGTCGAAATGCAGACCTTTTTCGGCCTTTGAGAGGTGCACGGTCACCGACCCGTGTTCGGTGAATTTAACTGCGTTGCCAACCAGATTCAGCAAGACCTGGCGCACGCGCAACCCGTCACCCAGGTAATAGCCTCCCAGGCCGTCATCCACTTTGATGTCCAGGCGGATGCCTTTTTCCTTCACACGGGGTGTCAGAAGGGATGTCACAGCATCCAGTGTGCTCGACATGGAAAACGGTGCGATTTCGAAATCCATTCGCCCGGCCTCGATTTTTGAAAGATCCAGGATGTCATTGATGATGGCCAGCAGCGACTCACCCGACACCGAAATGTTGCGTACAAAGTCGCGTTGTTCGTCGTTGAGTGGGGTATCCATCAGAAGCTGGGCCATGCCGATTACGCCATTCATGGGTGTGCGAATTTCGTGGCTCATGGTGGCCAGAAATTGCGACTTGGTGGTGTTGGCTTGTTCTGCAGCCAGCCGTGCGTTGCTACTTTCAAGTGCAAGGTTCAGTAGAGACTTCTCGTGGTTGCCGCGCAATCGATCCGAGTGCCGAAACGACAGCAGCAACACGACGAACAGGCCCAGAAAAATCGGGATGACCTTATGCAACAGATCTCGAAGCTGGTTTTCAGTGTCAGTGATTTCACGCGTGCGGTCGGTGTAAATTTCGACAATACCTTCCAGATCCCCCTTGCGTTTGACCGGCACATACGAAGAAACCAGGTTGCGGTCAAACACTTCGCCGCCAAAGCTGCTGAACGTAGCGCGAAAGGTGAGTTCACTAACTGCTTTTCCCGCTTTGGCGCTGATAAATCCGGAGGTTTTTGACTTGTCGTCTCCAATTTGCTTCGTTTCAGACGAATAGAGCGTAAGCCCCCTGAGGTCAAAAATCTTGACCTTGACGACGTCGGTGTTGCGACTGAACAGACGGACCCGGTTGTCTATGGCCAGCAGATTTGGGTTTTCGCGTATTTCCTGACTGGTGGCGTCCGCTGGTGGAAGCAAGCGCGCCATTTCGTGCCACACCTCCGATGCAAAAATTTCAGTTGTGGCCTGGTTGGCAGCTTGGGCCGATGCGACCACGGTTTCTTGCGTGGTGCGTGAGACCAGTTGCCACGCAACCAACAACGCCAGCGTGATTGCAACGCCACTGATGATCGCAAATATCGATACGGATCGACTCAAAAAAAGGGGCTGTCTGGTTGTAGTCATGACACATTGCTATTCGTGCGCCAATGTACCAAATGTTGGCAGTTTGAAATTTTGCCTGGCCTATTTTGCCTTGGCCTGAATGGGCATTAGTCAGACACAAATACCACCGCGCTGCGGGCGGGCACGGTAAAGCGCCCGGCGGCTTTGTCTACACGTGCGCCACTGCGTATGCGTGCGTCGGCCCCGGTGCTGGCTGCCTGCACCGGGTGTAACTGGTAGGCCTTTCCGGCTTCGCCAGGCAGCGTTATGCCATGCGCTACCTTGTCGACGTTGACCAGGTACAGCACCTCATTGAATGTGGCGCCGGGGTAGCCCTTGCCCTCCAGATGTCCCGCCAGCACGACCGGATTCTGCTCGGGGCCGGTGTTGGGGAAACTCAGGCGATGACGGATGTCGGCCGCTGTGCGCAGGCGAAACAAGGTCGAGCTGTCTCGGATGGCCAACAGGTCCCGCGTGACATCCCGCGCGAAGGCGATGTCGGCTGGGGTAGGGCGCAGGCTGGCATTGGCCAACAGCGGCTGCATCAGCGGCCAGCTCTCTGCATTGTCAGCCTTCGGTGGCAAGCCGGCGCCAAAGAAGTTGGTCTTGTAGGTCCAGTCCAGCCGGTTGAACCAGTCTCCCGAGTCAAAGCTGTTGCGGTCCATCGACTTTGAGCGCAGCACGTCAATGCCTGCATGGAAATACCCCACGCCCTGGCTCAGCGCAGTGATGGCCACACCCAGCATCTGCACGCGGGCGCGGTCTTCGGTGCTGGTGCCCACCGGCAGCTTGAATGCATGGGCATCAAACAGAGTCTGGTTGTCGTGGTTCTCCACATAGTTCACCACTTCTGACGGCTGGCTCGCGTAGCCCGCGGGTTGGCCGGCATAGTCAATCTGGGCCAGTGTCTTGCGCTCACCGGTATAGGTTTGCATCTCAAAGTTGCGGATCGAGCCGGCCAGGCCCACACGCACCATGTCCGCGGTGCGAAGCAGGTCGGTGGCCGTAGCCTGAGAGAGGGCGTTGCGGTCATACACCAGCCCGTTGATGTAGCCCTGGTTGCGAACTTGCGTATCTCCGTTGTCACCCGCACTTCCGCCTCGGATGGCGTCGCGCCCCCGGTCACTGAAGGTGCCAATGCCACTGCCATTCAAAGCCAACTGCGAGGCCTGTACAAAGCGCGCACCGCTGGCCACTTCGCCAAAGTTCCAGCCTTCGCCGATCAGGTTGATGTGGCGCCCGGCGGCCTTGTTCACCCGCCGTTGCAGTTCCTCCATCACGGCGCGCGGCTGGTGCGCCATCAAGTCAAAGCGGAATGAGTCGATGCGGTATTGTTTAGCCCATAGTTCGACCGAGTCGATCATGAGCTTTCCCATCATCATGTTTTCGGTGGCGGTGTTGTCGCAGCAGGTCGAGCGCTCGACCGCGCCGAGCGCATTCAGGCGGTGGTAGTAGCCTGGAACGATGCGGTCCAGCACTGACTGTGCGTGTTGGCCTGATGCACTGGTGTGGTTGTAAACCACGTCCATGCCCACGCGCAGTCCGGCGGCGTGCAGGGCCATGACCATTTGGCGCAACTCGACGATGCGTTTGGCACCATCGGCGGCATCGCTGGCATAGCTGCCCTCGGGTGCGTTGAAGTGCAGGGGGTCGTAGCCCCAGTTAAAGCAGTCCTTCACAGCGGTGGCACTGGTGGCTGCCTGCGGCGCGTCGCTGTCACCCCGCTCGGGCGCGGAAACTGCCGGGGTGGTGCAGCCTGTTTCGGGGACGGAGGCAATGTCAAAAATGGGCAGCAGGTGGACGTCGGTCATGCCGGCGCGCGACAGTGCCTTGAGGTGGCGCATGCCATTGGACTCTGACGCGGTAAATGCCAGGTACTTGCCGCGCTGCTCTTCTGGCACCGTCAGGTCTCCGAGTGAAAAGTCACGCACGTGCAGCTCGTACACCGACATGTCGACCTGGGCCTTGACGCGTTGCGGCGCAGCGTGGCGGTGCCAGCCCGCTGGCTTGAGGCGCGCATCGTTCAGGTCGGTGATGTAGCTGCGCTGCGAGTCCGTGTTCAGGCTGAGCGAGTACGGGTCGGTCACCCGGTTGCGCACCACGCCCGAGCCAGGCACAAACACCTCGACCAGGTAGCTGTAGTAGCCGCCGCTCAGGTTGCCCGGCACGTGGGCGCTCCAGTTTCCGGTAGCGGTCTCACGCAGCAGTGGAATCGCTGCGGTGGCATCACCCGTGCTGGTGTCAAAGCGGCATACGCTGACGGTTCGGGCCGTGGGCGCCCAGAGTTTGAACTGCGTGTGTTGGCGACCCACCGTGACGCCGAGGTCAGGCGTGCGGTTTGCAGCGGCATAAGCATCATCCAGGGCGCCCGCCACCTGGATGGCGGTGAAGCGCAGCACACGTCCAGTGGCATCTTCCTGCACCAGCAGCACCTGCTGGCTCAGCAGGCTGCTCAAGCGGGGCAGATCTGGCTTTTGAACGGAGAGCACGCGACCCGGCAGGACGTATTTGAAGCGGGTGGCAATTGCGCGCGGCAGGTCAGCCCCGCGCACCTGTAGCGCCATTGCTCCGTCTGCGCCTGTCACGTTTTCACCGGGTTGCACGCGCAGTTGGCCTGTAGCCGAGTGGTACAGCCTGTAGTGGCCATCACTGGGTGTGCCAGGCCACTGTAGTAATTCACGGTTCAGCCAGACAGCCTGCGGCTCAGGCGGGCTGTTCTGTGTTGCCGGACCCGGTGGCACAGCATGCAGCAGGGTTTGGTAGTGGGCTGAATTGCAGGCTGCCAGCAAGGTTTCATGCACCGGACCTGCCGCCGCCGCCCCGCCCATGGTGAGCAGTAAGCCGGCTGTGAATGCCAGTGCTCTGCTGCAGGGGTGAAAGTGTGTTGATGCTGGCTCTTTGTTCATAAAAATCGATAGATATCGGGCCTAGCCCTCGTGGAATATGCGTAAGCAGCTATCAAATATATAGCAACTGCAGGGCCGCCATGCTGGCAATAGGATGGGGGTTCTTTGTCCGGTGGCTCATGAATTTTAAGCCGTCTTGCTGGTAGTATCATTACACGGACGACATTCTTTTGGCGGATCAGTGGATGAAAGTTTCCAAATTTCAAGTCACTCGGTTCGGTAATTAAAGTAGTTTTACTACAAAGCGACCCGCGGACCTCTATGCCAACTTCTTTCCCCACCAGAGCCCATAAGCGCAAGCGGCCCACCATTCGGGCTGCGTGTTTGGCCATTGTTTTTGGTATGGGCGTCATGGTTACCGGCGCTTGCATGGCGACAGATGTGCCGGCGGATGCCCGATCAAGCAGTGCCGGTGTAGATGTCAGTGTTGTGCCGCAAGCGAGCCAAGCCAGCGCCTTGCAGCCAGGCTGGCAGCGCGGTGCCTTCATGGAAGTTTTCGTTCGGGCCTACAAAGACAGCAATGGCGACGGCGTTGGTGATCTCAAGGGCTTGACGCAGCAGCTGGACTACCTGAAAGACCTGGGCATCAAAGGTATCTGGCTCATGCCCGTCACCGCCAGTGCCGATGGCGACCACGGCTATGCCACCACTGACTTCCGCGCCATAGAGCCAGCCTACGGCACACTGGAAGATTTTGATGAGTTGCTGCGCCAGGCCCATGCCCGGGGCATCGGCGTGATCATGGATTACGTGATCAACCACAGTGCCCACGTGCACCCCTTGTTTGTCAGTGCCCAAAGCGGCGCGGGAAGTCCGTACTACGACTGGTTTGTGTGGGAGAAAGATGCGCCGGTGGGCTGGGATATATGGGGCAAGAACCCGTGGACCACGACACCGGTTGGCAACTACTTTGGCACCTTCGGGCCGCACATGCCCGACTTTAATTTCCGCAACCCGGCGGTGCTCGCCTACCACCAGAGCAGCCTGCGTTACTGGCTCAACCGGGGGGTCGACGGCTACCGGCTTGACGCCGTGACGCACCTGGTGGAGAACAACGCCAAAGACTGGAACGATCAGCCCGAGAGTCGCCGCCTGACCGGTGAGTTGTCGGCGCTGATCGCCGATTACCCGCAACGCCACGTGGTGTGCGAGGCCACGTCGAGTCCGCAGATATACGCAGCCCCCGGCATCTGTGGCAGCGCCTTCGCTTTCGGGTTGGAGCGCCATATCGTCAACGCTGCCAGGGGTGACAAAAAGGCCATCCGGGCGGTGGCTGACTACTTTACGACTGCACCGCAGACCATGGCCACCTTCGTGGGGAATCACGACATTTTTGCCGGAGCCAGACTGTGGGACCAACTGCGCGGAAACCGCGCGCAGTACAAGCTGGCGGCTGCATCGTATTTGCTTCAGCCCGGCACGCCCTTCATCTACTATGGTGAAGAAATTGGCATGGCCGGCATCACCCGCCTGCCCGGAGATGAGTCCCTGCGCGCGCCCATGAGCTGGACTGCGGACACCCGACGCGGCGGCTTCACGACGGGCACGCCATTCAGGCCCGTGTCGCCCAATGCGGCCCGGTACAACGTTGCGGCACAGCTCACCGACCCGGATTCGCTATTGTCGTTTTACAAAAGTATGCTGGCGCTGCGCAACACGTTACCGTCGCTTGCCAGCGGAAGCTATGAGGCACCCATGGTGCAGGGCAGGGTATTGGCCTACCAGCGCACGCTGGGCAGTGAGACCACGTTGGTGGTCACCAACTACGGCACCCAACCGGCCAGTATCAAAATAGGCAGCCTCAGGCCCCGTTCAGCGTGGGTGTCGGCCTATCCACAGCGCGGCAAGGCGCTAGTCACCACTGGCCAGGGCGTGTTGCGCCTGGGCTTGCCGGCACAGTCCGTACGGGTGTATACGTTCAAACCCTGAAGCCCAAATGGCAGGCCCCGCATTCGGCCTGCCCCATCGGCATAACCAACAGCGTCGCGCCATGTATTTCAATAAGATTCGCCACCCCTCCAACTTCACCTTTGCACAAGTGCACGACCGTGGTGTGCTGACCTTGGGCGGCAAGGCGATGCAAGCCACTGTGCGCGATCTGGGTGAGGACGTCTTTCATGTCGAACTGACAGACGCCGCGCGCTGGCCGCTGGATGCACGGGTGTTACCCCTGAACGAAGACGCGTTTGCGAGCCACGACTCGCGGTTGCGACTCGGTATTTCCGCTACCGGAAATCTGGTGTTGCGTGGCGCGGACGGTGAATCGCTGCTGTCGGGTCTGGAAGGCGCCTGTCTTGGCGCGTGCGGTAGCGCCTGGCTGGTGCAGTTTGCGCGCCATGCCGAGATGCGGTTTTTTGGCCAGGGTGAAAAAGTGACGGGTCTGGAAAAGTCCGCAAGGCGCACCAAGTTCTGGAATGCCGATGTGTGGGCGGACCATGCGATGAATACCATTGAGCACGGTCAGGCTGACCCCCAGTACGCCTCTATCCCCTATTTGTTGGTGCGACAAGGGCAGCAGTGGGTGGGTATTCTGGTCGACCACCCCGGCGCAGTGTTCATGGACACCGGCTCCAATTGGTTCTTCTTTGGCAAGGATGATCAAGACGCGCCGCCAGCCTTCTGGCTGGGTTCCGACCAGGGAGTGCCCGCTTTCTATGTGATTGCGGGTGATAGCGTGGCATCTGTCACTCAGCGTTTGCAGCGTCTGGTCGGCACCACACCCCTGCCGCCGTTGTGGTCCCTGGGCCATCACCAAAGCCGCTGGGGCTATGCAGGCACCCGGCACTTGCAGCAGCTTGATGCTGCATTTACCGCGCATGCATTTCCCAATGACGGCCTGTGGCTGGACATTGACTACATGGATCGATTCAAAGTCTTTACCACCAGTCCGGAGCACTTCGACGACATCGCGCAAGACCTTAAGGCTTTGCAGGCCAATGGCCGCCATATCGTTCCCATTCTGGACCCCGGCGTGAAGGTCGAGTCCGGCTATGCTGTGGCCGCCAGCGGGCAGGCCGCGGACATCTTCTGCCACAACCCTGAAGGCCAGCCCTACGTGGGTTTTGTGTGGCCCGGGCGCACCTGGTTTCCTGATTACTCGCTGCCCGAGGGGCGCGACTGGTGGGCCACCTATTCCAAAGCGTTTCGGGAGTTGGGCTTTGACGGCGCATGGCTCGACATGAATGACCCCAGCACCGGTGCAGCCGAACTGGATGACATGCTGTTCCAGCGCGGCACTTGGCCGCACTGGACTTACCACAACCCATACGCCACCGGCATGGCGCAGGCCACACGCGACGGCTTTCTGGCCGCTCGGCCGGATGAGCGACCGTTCCTGCTGGCCCGCAGTGCCAGCACCGGCTCGAGCCGCTTCACGGCAGTTTGGACGGGTGACAACTTCAGCAGCTGGCACCATCTGCGCACCAGCATCCATTGCAGCCTGAACCTGGCGCTGTCAGGCATTCCTTTCAACGGCCCCGATGTGCCTGGCTTCGGCGGCCATGCAGACAAGGATCTGGCCGTGGCCTGGTACAAGGCGGGTTGCCTGTTTCCGTTTTTCCGCAACCACGCCTGCGCCGGCACAACCGACCAGGAGCCCTGGGCCTTTGGCCCACAAGCTCTGGACACCATTCGGCACCATGTCCGCCTTCGTTACAAACTGTTGCCCTACCTGT
>JAIPDC010000234.1 GCA_021737865.1 Rhodoferax sp. | reverse complement strand
CCCTGGGGGAAGACGTTGCGTTGCGCAGCGGCATGTCGCCACCGGAGTTGTCGAGCGATGCATTGGCGCTGATGGAGGCGCAACCTTGGCGCGGCAACATTCGCGAGCTTCGCAATGTGCTGGAGCAGGCGGCCATGCGCAGTGATTCACCGCACATTGATGTCCAGCAATTGCAAACGGTGCTGCGCGAGTCCGGAGTGCAGCCCATTGAATCGATGGCCGCAGCGCCGTCCGCCACAGCGAATTCAGACCCTGCGCCCGACCACGCCCGTTCGGCAACAATCGTTGCTGATTTGGAGGGTGGATCGGGGTTGCTGCGGCCTTTGGCAGAGCAAGTGGCCGAATTGGAGCAGCGGGCCATCCAGGCTGCATTGCGGGCCAATCGTGGGAACAAGGCCGCAGCCGCGAAGATGCTCGGCATGGCTAGAGCAACTTTGTATGCTCGATTGGAAAATGACTAGTATTTAGTCAAAGTGTATTAATTAAATACACTTTGATTCGTATGAAATACGTGCATATCGCTGGTTTTCCATGATGTCGTACAAAAATACGCAATGAAATCAATGCACTGGCGTTTGGCACGTTTCATGCAAACTCGATCCTGTTCACATCACCACAACAGGAGACATACATGTACCAACGCCGCTGGGTTTTCAAGGCTTCATTGATTGCAACCGCGCTGTGCAGCGCAATGGCGGGCAGCGCTGCCCTGGCCCAATCCAAAGAAATCAAGATCGCCCACATTTACAGCAAGACTGGCGCACTCGAGGCCTACGGCAAGCAGACAGCGGTGGGTTTCATGATGGGTCTGGATTACGCCACCGGCGGCACCATGATGGTGGCGGGCAAGAAAATCGTCGTTATCGAGAAAGATGACCAGGGCAAGCCCGACATTGGCAAGAGTCTGCTGGCCGCAGCCTACGGTGATGACAAGGTGGATCTGGCGGTAGGCCCTACCGCTTCGCCGGTTGCTTTGGCCATGTTGCCAGTGGCAGAGGAGTACAAGAAGATTTTGCTGGTTGAGCCCGCCGTGGCCGACTCGATCACCGGCGACAAGTGGAACAAATACATTTTCCGCACCGGGCGCAATTCCAGCCAGGACGCCGCTGCCAACGCCGCCGCGCTGGACAAACCCGGCAATGTGGTTGCCACGCTGGCGAACGACAACGCGTTTGGGCGCGATGGTGTCAAGGCCACACGCGAGTCGCTCAAGAATGCCAAGATCGTTCATGAGGAATACCTGCCCGTGGGCACGACCGACTTCACCGCCGGCCTGCAGCGCATCGTGGACAAACTCAAGGACCAGCCCGGCAAGAAATACATTTCCGTGGGCTGGTCTGGCGCCCCCGCACCTTTCAGCAAGATTGCTGATCTGGACCTGAAGAAGCGCTATGGCATCGAGCTGGCAACGGGCGGCAACATCCTGCCCGCCATGGTGGCCTACAAGCAGTTTCCCGGCATGGAAGGGGCCCTGTATTACTACTTTGGCATCCCCAAGAACCCCATCAATGAAGCCATGGTGGCGCGCCATTACAGCCAGTTCAAAACGCCACCAGATTTCTTCACGGCCGGTGGTTTCTCGGCCGCTATGGCCATCGTCACAGCACTGAATAACAGCAAGGGTGACACCTCTGCCAACACACTGATCAAGACCATGGAAGGCATGAGTTTTGACACGCCCAAGGGCAAGATGACCTTCCGCAAGGAAGATCACCAGGCCATGCAAAGCATGTACCACTTCAAGATCAAGGCAGACCCTGCGTTTGCATGGGGTGTGCCGGAACTGGTGCACGAGATCAAGCCGGAAGAGATGAACATCCCTATCCGCAACAAACGTTAAGAGCCTGATCAGCAGAGCGTTCTGTTCCGTGTCCCCCGCCCGCTGCGCGGGCTCCTCCTTTACCTGCACAGAACGCCCTGCCGCCCAGGCACCTAGGTGATCGACTCGCTCGCTACGCCGCTCCCCCAATCCAGGGAGCAAACGAAACATGCTAGAAACCAAAGAACTCACGATCCGCTTCGGCGGCCACGTGGCGGTGAATGCTGTCAGCTGTACTTTTCAGCCCGGCACACTCACGGCCATTGTGGGCCCCAATGGGGCGGGCAAGACGACCTACTTCAACCTCATCTCGGGCCAGCTCAAGGCGTCGGCCGGAGAGGTTTTTCTGGGTGGCAAAAATCTCACCGGCTTGAGCCCTTCGGCGCGTACCCGTGCGGGTTTGGGGCGGGCATTCCAGTTGACGAATTTGTTTCCGCATTTGACGGTTCTTGAAAATGTGCGTCTGTCGGTGCAGGCTGCGCAGCAGGGTCCCCACTTGCGCGGATTGAACCTGTGGAGCATCTGGAGCGACCACGCACCGTTGACGCGCCGTGCGCTCGAAATTCTCGAGACGGTCTCCATGCTCGACAAGCAGGGCCTGCCGGTGGCAAGCCTGCCGCATGGCGATCAGCGCAAGCTGGAGGTTGCCCTGCTCATGGCGCTGGAGCCCGATGTGTTCATGTTCGACGAGCCCACAGCCGGCATGTCCGCCGATGAAGCGCCGGTCATCCTGAATCTGATCCGCAAACTCAAGGAAGACAAGCGAAAAACAATTTTGCTGGTGGAGCACAAGATGGACGTGGTGCGCGAGTTGGCCGACCGCATCATCGTGCTGCACAACGGAACCCTGGTGGCCGATGGTGACCCAGCCACCGTGATTGCATCGCCCGTTGTTCAGGAGGCGTACCTCGGCGTTGCCCCCAAGACCGCAGCAGTAGAGGAGGGTGTATGAAGCACACCATTCCTACCGACGCATTGCTCACGCTCTCCGGCGTGCACACGCACATTGGTGCCTACCATATCCTGCATGGTGTGGATCTTGTCGTCGCCCGTGGCCAGCTGACCATGCTGCTCGGACGCAACGGTGCGGGCAAGACCACAACGTTGCGCACCATCATGGGTTTGTGGCATGCGTCACAAGGCAAGTTGGTGTTTGACGGCAAGGACATTACCGCCGCTGAAACCCCAGCGATTGCCGGCCTTGATATTGCCTATGTGCCCGAAAACATGGGCATTTTTTCCGACCTTACGGTGAAAGAAAACATGCTGCTGGCGGCACGTTCGGCCAAGCGCGCTGATCAGATGGACAGCAAGCGGCTGGAGTGGATATTCACGCTGTTTCCGGCGGTTGAAAAATTCTGGAACCATCCCGCAGGCAAGCTCTCGGGCGGGCAAAAGCAGATGCTGGCCGTGGCCCGCGCCATTGTGGAGCCGCGCAAGCTGCTGATCGTGGACGAGCCCAGCAAGGGTCTTGCCCCGGCCATCATCAACAACATGATTGATGCCTTTGCCCAGCTCAAGCAGACCGGCACCACCATTTTGCTGGTGGAGCAAAACATCAGCTTTGCCAAACGCCTGGGTGACCAGGTCGCCGTCATGGACAACGGCCGCGTCGTGCACGCCGGCTCCATGAAAGAGCTGGCGGACAACGAAGAGATGCAACACGCCTTGCTGGGGTTGGCAATATGAAACAACTTGATTTCGACTGGAAGCCTTTGGTGCTGGTTCCCCTTTTAGCGATGCTGGTCATGCCGCTCATTGGGTCGACCTCGACCTGGGTCACCTTGACCGTTGCCGGGCTGGCCATGGGCATGATCATTTTTATCATCGCCTCGGGCCTGACCCTGGTGTTCGGGTTGATGGACGTGCTCAACTTCGGCCACGGCGTGTTCATCGCACTGGGGGCCTTTGTGGCCACATCCGTGCTGGGTGCCATGGGCGACTGGACAGGCTCCGACGAACTGTGGCGCAACCTGGTGGCCGTGTTCCCGGCCATGCTGGTCGCCATGGCGGTGGCCGGTGCGGTGGGGCTGGCGTTTGAACGCTTCATTGTGCGGCCGGTCTATGGTCAGCACCTCAAGCAGATTCTGATCACCATGGGCGGCATGATCATTGGTGAAGAACTCATCAAGGTCGTGTGGGGCCCGGCACAAATTGCGTTGCCACTGCCTGATGCCATGCGCGGCTCGCTGTACCTGGGCGATGCTGCCATTGAAAAATACCGTCTCATGGCGGTGGTGGTGGGGCTGGCTGTGTTTGCCACGCTGGCCTGGGTGCTGGGTCGCACCAAGATTGGTTTACTGATTCGCGCCGGC
This sequence comes from Rhodoferax sp., assembly GCA_021737865.1. Classification (GTDB taxonomy): domain Bacteria; phylum Pseudomonadota; class Gammaproteobacteria; order Burkholderiales; family Burkholderiaceae_C; genus Allorhodoferax. The sequence continues at coordinate 1,837 of JAIPDC010000234.1, read as the reverse complement.
GTGCAAGACCGTGAAATGGTCGAGGCTCTGGGCTACCGCATCAAACGCCTGTTCATTGGTGTATTTGTAGTCGGCAGTGGTCTGGCCGGCCTGGGCGGTGTGATGTGGGGCTTGTACCAGCAGACGGTTACGCCGCAAATGGGCGCGCAGGTCAACGTGCTGATCTTCATCGTCATCATCATCGGCGGCCTGGGGTCTACGGGCGGCGCGCTGATTGGCTCCCTGCTGGTGGGGCTGATGGCCAACTACACCGGATTTTTGGCGCCCAAGGTGGCGCTGTTTTCCAACATTGCGCTGATGGTGGGTGTGCTCCTTTGGCGTCCACAAGGCGTCTACCCCGTCGCGAACCGATGAACACGAACACCCCCGGCTTGCCCACTGCGTGTGGCCGCTTTCCCCCTTGCCGGGGGCAACACCAGCAGCCCGGCGAAGCCGGTTCTGCGGCGTTTCTGATTGAAGACACGCATTATTAGAGGCTTATGTATGTTGCAACGATTTCTCTCTAACGATTTGCCGCGTAGCCGCTGGTTGGCGGGATTGCTGATTTTGCTGGTGCTCGCACTGGCGCTGACGCCCTTCATCTTCCCGGGCGTGAAAGCGCTCAATGTGGCGGCCAAGGTGCTGGTCTTTATCGTACTGGTGGCCAGCTTTGATTTGCTGCTGGGCTACACCGGTATCGTCAGCTTTGCCCACACCATGTTTTTTGGCATTGGCGCCTATGGCATTGCGGTGGCCACGACCCGTATGGGGCCGACCTGGGAGGCCATGGCCGTCGGCCTGGTTGGCAGCCTGGCGCTGTCGTTTGTGCTGGCGCTTTTGGTGGGACTTTTTTCGCTGCGCGTGCGGGCCATTTTCTTTGCCATGATCACGCTGGCGGTAGCCTCGGCATTTTTAACACTGGCCTCGCAGTTGCATGAAATCACGGGCGGCGAAGACGGCCTGTCGTTCAAGGTTCCCGAGGTGTTGTCGCCCAGCTACGAGTTCAGCGAGCAGCCGTTTCTGGGTGTCTCTCTGGACGGTCGTCTGCTGTCCTACTACCTGCTGTTTGTGACGGCAGTGGTGTTGTTTCTGGCGTTGCTGCGCATCGTCAACTCACCCTTTGGCCGCGTCTTGCAAGCCATCCGCGAAAACGAATTTCGCGCCGAAGCCATCGGCTACCGCGTGGTGGTCTACCGCACCACCTCGGCCATTCTCTCGGCACTGTTTGCCTGTCTGGCCGGTGCCATGCTGGCGCTCTGGCTGCGCTATAACGGACCCGATACATCGCTCTCGTTTGAGATCATGATGGACGTGTTGCTCATCGTCGTTATTGGCGGCATGGGCACCATGTACGGCGCCATTGTGGGTGCATCCTTGTTTCTGGTGGCGCAAAGCTACCTGCAGGATTTGCTGCGTCTGGGCAGCGAGGCAGCGAGTGCCTTGCCGTGGCTCTCGGCGTTGCTGTCACCCGACCGCTGGCTGCTCTGGCTGGGTGTGCTGTTTGTCCTGTCGGTGTATTACTTCCCCTCCGGTGTGGTGGGACGGCTGCGCGCACGTAGCCTGCAATCTTGAGCATGGAGCAAAACACAATGTCCCCAAGTTCCCATTTCATCACCTGCGCCGGTCTGGAAATTCACTATACCGAGTGGGGCGCTGCCGACGCGCCGGTGGTGGTGGCGTGGCATGGTCTGGCGCGCACCGGGCGCGACATGGATGAGCTGGCCGAGCACCTGAGCCCGCATTACCGTGTGATTTGCCCGGACATGATTGGCCGGGGCCTGAGCCAGTGGAGCAAGCGCCCCGAGCAGGAATACTGCCTGGCGTTTTACGCCCGCATCGCGGCGCAGTTGTTTGACCA
>JAIPDC010000018.1 GCA_021737865.1 Rhodoferax sp. | reverse complement strand
GATGTCGACCATGGAGGGGACAAGGCCAAACTGGTGGGCGAAGTGGCTGATTTGTGGTTCCACTGCATGGTGGCACTGGCACATTACGAGTTGACCCCTGCGGACGTGATTGCCGAACTGGCGCGCCGGGAAGGCACCAGCGGCATCGAGGAAAAAGCCCTGCGCAAAGTGATAAGCCGTGAAGGGGACAAGCCATGAGCAACCAGACCGGGGCGCATGACCCCAACTGCCTATTCTGCAAGATTGCGGCCAAGGAGATTCCTTCGCGCACCGTTTTCGAGGACGACGAGTTTTACGCCTTTCACGATATCCATCCCTGGGCGCCTGTGCACTTTTTGATCATTCCGAAACGCCACATCCCGTCAATGGCCCATGTTGGCGCAGAGGACGCCGCATTGATGGGGCGACTGATGGCGCTCGTGCCCAAGCTGGCCCTGCAGGAGGGGTGTAACCCTTATCCGCAGGGGGGCTTTCGTCTCGTGACCAACACCGGTGCCGAGGGCGGGCAAGAGGTGCAGCACCTACATTTTCACGTGATGGGCGGCCCGCGCCCGTGGTTACGCGGTTGAGCCCTAAAATACCGTTTCTATAAAGGAGTAAGCCATGGGCTTTTCTACGACACACCTGATTATTTTTCTGGTCATCATCATCGTCATCTTCGGAACCAAGAAGCTGCGCAACATCGGCTCTGATCTGGGCGGGGCGGTCAAAGGTTTCAAGGACGGCATGAAAGACGGCAGCACCCCTGAAAAGCCGGCCGACGCCACAGCGCCGACGCTGGCTGCAACCGAGAAGACCGAAGCCAAGTCCACCATTGATGTTGAAGCCAAGATCAAGAGCTGACGGTGCGGGTCGGATGTATTCCGGCGCAATGATGGCTTTCTCTCATGCTTGATATTGGTGTTACCAAACTGGCCATCATTGGTGCCATTGCGCTGGTGGTGATTGGCCCGGAGCGCCTTCCCGGCGTTGCGCGCATGGCGGGCAATCTTCTGGGCCGTGCCCGCAGTTACATGGCCGAGGTCAAGGCGGAAGTGAATCGTTCCATGGAACTCGATGAGCTCAAAAAGATGAAGGACACGATGGAGAGTGCGGCGCGCGACGTCGAACAAACCATTCAAACCAGCGCCAGCGATTTTGAGAAGAGTTGGGCCGAGGCGACTCACATAGCCTCGCAGTCATCGCTTGACGCGTTGGCCCTGAACACGCCCCAATACAGTCACCCCAAAAAGCACTGGCGACTAAAGCAGGGCGCCATGCCGAACTGGTACAAGGCACGCGCCGGTGTGCGAACCAAGGCACTCTCGGGCGCGGCGCGGGTCGCACGCTTTCGACCATCCAAAATCAACTGATGTCCGAAGAAAAAAAGAAATCGCCAGATGAACTGGCCGGCACCGAACAACCGTTCGTCCAGCATCTTGTGGAACTACGTGACCGCCTTTTGTACAGCGTTTACGGCATTGCCGCATTGTTCATCGTTCTGGCGTTTTATCCCGGCCCGTCGGCGCTGTATGACCTGCTGGCCATGCCTCTGGTCAAGACCTTGCCCGAGGGGGCGCGCATGATTGCCACCGGCGTGGTTTCGCCGTTTCTGGTTCCGATCAAGGTGACCGTACTGGCCGCCTTTGGCCTGGCACTGCCCTGGGTTCTCTACCAGGTGTGGGCCTTTGTTGCGCCGGGTTTGTACAAGCATGAGAAGCGGTTGGTGATGCCGCTGGTGGTGGCCAGCACGCTGCTGTTTTATAGCGGTGCGGCATTTTGTTATTTCTTTGTATTTGGGCAAGCGTTCCCGGCGATTCAGAAAATGGCGCCCATATCGGTTGCAGTGAGTCCGGATATTGAAGCTTATCTGGACTTCGTCATCACCATGTTCATTGCGTTTGGTGTCGCCTTCGAGGTGCCCATTGCGGTGGTCATTCTGGCCCGCATGGGCATGGTCACGGTGGAGCAACTCAAGTCCTTCAGGGCCTATTTCGTCGTTGGTGCTGCTGCGGTTGCCGGTGTGGTGACACCGCCCGACCCCGTCTCCATGCTGGCGCTATTGGCGCCCATGGTCGTTTTGTACGAGGTTGGAATCTTGGCGGCCAAAGTTTTCATCAAGCACACCCAGGCACCGGATGAAGATGCCGCTGCAACCCCGTCCTGATTGGGGGGAATGAGATCTATCTGGGGGCGACCCTGGGCCGGGGCCGTGTACCGGGTGTGACGTTCAGTTCCAGTTGCTGGTTCTTGCGCTCGATCGAAAAGCGTGCGGGCGATCCAGGTTTTAGCTCGGCCACCTGGGATAACAGCTGTGTCACATCAGTCACCGGTTGGCCGGCAATCTTGGTGATCACATCACCCGGGTGAATGCCAGCCTGGGCGGCAGGACCATTTTGAAGTACCCCGGTGATGATGACGCCTTGGCTGGTCTTGACATCAAATGTCTCGGCCAACTCGGGGGTTAAATCATTGGGCTCCACGCCAATCCAGCCGCGTGTAATCTGCCCGTGTTTGACTATGCCTTCCAGTACTTGCTTGGCGGTCGACACGGGGATGGCAAAACCGATGCCCATGTTGCCGCCGGAACGGGAGTAGATCGCGGTATTGATGCCCAACAAATTTCCATTGGTGTCCACCAAGGCCCCGCCTGAGTTTCCCGGGTTGATAGCGGCATCGGTCTGAATGAAATTCTCGAACGTGTTGATCCCCAGCTGGTTGCGCCCCAGTGCGCTGACAATGCCGCTGGTCACGGTTTGTCCCACACCGAAGGGGTTGCCAATGGCCAGCACCTGGTCGCCGACCTGGGCGCTGTCAGAGTTGCCCAGCACGATGACGGGCAACTTGTCGAGTTCGATTTTCAGAATGGCCAAATCAGTATCCGGGTCGGTTCCAATGATTTTGGCGCGCGTACTGCGGCCGTCGTTCAGCACCACCCCAATTTCGTCGGCGCCCTCGACCACATGGTTGTTGGTCAGGATGTAGCCGGTGGCGCTCACGATGACGCCACTGCCCAGACCCGCCTGGGGTTCACTGCCCTGGTCGCCGAAGAAGAACCGAAACCACGGATCATTGCTATTGGGGTTGCGGCGCGCCGCCTTGCTGGTGTTGATGCTCACCACGGCGGCGGAGGCCCTTTGCGCAGCCGTCCGGAAACTGCCGGCCGGAGTTGTGCCGGTTGGGGCGGGTGCCGCTTCGATCAACGCCACTGCACCGGCCATTGACGGGCTGTGGCCAATCCATTGGGGCTTGAGCGTGGCCAGGACAAAGTAAGCGGCCAGCAGAATGGTGGTGGTTTGGGAGAACAGAAGCCAAAGACGTTTCATGGAAATTCCAGAGAGGCGGGGCAGTGCACGCTGACGATTTCCAAATTGTAGGTCGAGCCGCGCACGGCGCTACAGTGTGGGATTGAAATGACCCACTCAAAACACACCATACCCATCCACCCGTTGGCCCCAGCCAAGGTGCCAGAGGGGGCGGCGTGCAATGGCTGTGGGGTTTGCTGCCTGTTTGAGCCTTGTCCCATGGGCGCACTTCTCAGTGGCAGGCGGTCGGGTTCCTGCGCCGCTGTGCAATGGGACGACACCCTTCGACAGTACCGGTGCGGTGCGATTGTGTCGACGCAGGCGGTGCTGCTGAATGCACTCCCTCAGGTTGCGCGGGGCCTTGCGCCCCTGCTCGCGCCCCTATTGCGGCGACTGGGTCTGCGCTGGATTTCAGAGGGTACGGGTTGCGATAGCTACCTGGAGGTGATGCGCAGCGCCGGTTCAACGACAATCGCAGATTCTGATACGACGGTTGTCTCCCGGGCCGACCCAATACGCCATGACTGATCGCCAGGAACTCCAAAACGCACTGGATACATTGCTTCAACCCGAGCGGTTCAAGGATTATTGCCCCAATGGGCTTCAGGTGGAAGGGGTGCCGGAAGTGCGCAAAATCGTTTCCGGTGTCACTGCCAGTAGGGCCCTGATCGAGGCCGCCATTTCGGCTCGCGCCGACACCATTTTTGTCCACCATGGACTTTTTTGGCGTGGTTATGACGGGCGGGTTACCGGATGGATGCGCCAGCGTTTGGCCCTCTTGCTGATGCACAACATCAACCTCTTTGCCTACCACCTGCCGCTGGACGCGCATCCCGATTTGGGTAACAACGCTCAGCTGGGCAAACGGTTGGGCTTGCCGGTCAGCGGGCGGTTCGGTGAGCAAGACCTGGGGTGGATAGGGAGCGCCGAATTTTCCGGCGTGCAGGCATTGGCCGATCACGTGGAGACGGTTCTGGGGCGTTCCGTTTTACTCGTGCCGGGTCGGGCCGAAGCGCCGGTGAGGCGCATTGCCTGGTGCACTGGCGGCGCACAGGGCTATTTCGAGGCTGCCATTGCTGCCGGCGCACAGGCCTTCATCACTGGTGAAATATCCGAACCGCAAATGCACCTTGCGCGGGAGTGCGGCGTGGCCTATCTGGCTTGCGGCCACCATGCCACCGAGCGTTACGGTGCCCCTGCGGTCGCTGCACATATCGCACAACAGTTCGGTCTGCAGCACGAGTTTATTGACATTGACAACCCCGCCTAACGGCGCAGCGCCCATGCACTCGGTAAAAAAAACAGCCTTGTCGCCTCTTGCGATCACCATGGGTGACGCGGCGGGGATCGGCCCGGAAATCATCGTCAAGGCCCACCAGCAGGAGCCAAGCCTTTTGCACAACAGCTTCGTGGTCGGGGACGTTGGAGTGATGCGCGGCGCTACAAAAATCGTAGCGCGTGACGGCCAACCCGCTTGGCCTGTGGCCCAAATTGCGCAGCCTCTGGATGCACTGGACTTGCCCCCTCGCTGCATCGGCGTGTTGCAAATGGGTGCGGCTCTTGGGCCGGTATCTGCAGGTGTGGTCAGTGCCAAGGCTGGCGCGATGGCGGGTGAGTGTGTTCAGTGGGCTGCCGATGCAGCCTTGCGCGGTGAAATCTGTGCCATGGTGACCGCGCCGCTGCACAAAGAGGCTTTGCATGCTGCGGGCCCGCCCTATGACCAGTTTGCGGGGCACACCGAGCTGTTGCAGGACCGTGCCGCGCGTTTTTTGGGTAAACCGATATCCGGTGTGCCCGTGCGCATGATGCTGGCCAATGCTGAATTGCGCACTGTGCTGGTGAGCATCCACATTTCATTGCGTGACGCCCTGGTTGCCGTGACCTTCGACAATGTGCTGCAAACGATCATGATCACCCACCACGCCTTGAGCCGTCTGCTGGGGCGATCACCCCGCATCGCAGTGGCCGGCCTGAACCCCCATGCGGGAGAAGGCGGGCTATTTGGCCGCGAAGAAATCGACGTGATCACTCCGGCTATCCGAGCAGCTTGCTCGCAGGGAGCCCAGGCCAGCGGGCCATGGGCACCAGATACCGTATTTATGCGTGCACGTCAACGGCCGGACAGGGTGGGCGAGTTCGACGCCGTGGTTGCCATGTACCACGACCAGGGTCTGATACCGGTCAAATACCTCGGAGTTGAAGACGGCGTCAACGTCACGTTGGGACTGCCTCTGGTACGCACCAGTCCGGACCATGGCACGGCATTTGACATTGCCGGGACCGGGCGGGCCGATGCGTCCAGTCTCATCGTGGCTTTGCGCATGGCGCGAACCCTGTGCAACGCAGGGGGGGCAGGCGGCATTTAAAACCGCCAGTAGGCTACTTTTTCAAACTATCCCTGATTTCACGCAACAGCATGACGTCTTCGGGAGTTGCAACAACCACAGGAGCGGCTTCGACGATGGGGGTTTCCCGCTTCAAACGGTTGATTTGCTTGACCATCAGGAAAATAATCCCAGCAAGAATCGCGAAATTTACCGCGACTGTGATGAAGCTTCCATAGGCGAATACCGGAACACCGGCTTTTTTCAGCGCATCCAGGGTGGACGCCGTGCCTGGCGGGATGCTACCCAGCACCAAGAAAAGGCTGGAGAAATCCAGTTTACCGAAAGCCGCTCCAACAATTGGCATGATCAAGTCAGAAACGACCGAATCGACAATCTTGCCGAAGGCGCCACCAATAATGACGCCCACCGCCAAGTCGATGACATTGCCCTTGATAGCGAAATCCTTGAATTCCTGGATCATTCCCATTACTAACGCTCCTATTTGATAGAACTCAGCACTTTTGCCGACATTACGAACACGACAAGAATAGCACCTCGTGCCAGGGGACGAACGGTGTCGATGTGCGTCAGCTACAATCGACGATTACCCCTAGTAGTCATGTTCATTGAGGATTCTCATGAGTGAAACCCTTGTCGATAGCCACGAAATCGACTCCAGTAAGCGAACCTGGTTAATTGCATCCAGCTGCGCCGGAGCAGTAGGCGTTGGCGTTGCCGCAGTTCCGTTTGTCAGCACATTTCAACCTTCTGAGCGGGCCAAAGCGGCCGGCGCGGCGGTCGAGGTGGATATCGCAGCCCTCAAGCCCGGTGAAAAAATGACGGTTGAGTGGCGCGGCAAGCCGGTGTGGATTGTTCGCCGCACGCCCGAGCAGTTGGCGAGCCTGTCCAAGGTAACGGGGCAGTTGGCAGATCCCACATCGAAGCGCAAACCCGATGAGTTCACGCCTGTTTACGCACGTAATGAAGGACGTTCCATCAAGCCCGAATTTTTTATCGGCGTAGGCATTTGCACCCATTTGGGTTGCTCGCCTTCAGATAAGTTTCAACCCGGTGCACAACCTTCGCTGCCTGATGATTGGCAGGGCGGGTTTCTATGCCCCTGCCATGGCTCGACTTTTGACTTTGCCGGGCGTGTCTTTAAAAACAAGCCTGCGCCAGACAACCTCGAAGTGCCTCCCCACATGTACCTGTCTGACAGCAAGCTGCTGATCGGCGAAGACAAGAAAGCCTGAGGAACAAAGACATGGCTGATTTCAAGGAAATTTCCCCCAATGCCTCGGCGGGAGCGAAGCTGACCAACTGGTTTGAAAATCGTCTGCCTACGGCATTCGATATGTACAAAGTGCACATGTCGGAGTACTACGCTCCCAAGAATTTCAATTTTTGGTACATCTTTGGCTCGCTGGCTATGCTCGTTCTGGTTATTCAGATCGTGACCGGCATTTTCTTGGTGATGCACTACAAGCCCGATGCGGCCTTGGCCTTTGGCTCGGTTGAGTACATCATGCGCGATGTGCCGTGGGGTTGGCTCATACGTTATATGCACTCAACGGGTGCATCGGCGTTTTTTGTGGTCGTTTACCTGCATATGTTCCGTGGCTTGCTGTACGGCAGCTACCGCAAGCCGCGTGAGCTGGTCTGGCTTTTCGGCTGCGCCATTTTCCTGGCTTTGATGGCCGAGGCTTTCATGGGCTACTTGTTGCCATGGGGGCAAATGAGCTATTGGGGCGCGCAGGTGATTGTCAATCTGTTTGCTGCTGTTCCCTTTGTGGGACCGGATCTCGCTTTGTTGATCCGTGGCGATTATGTTGTTGGTGATGCCACCCTGAACCGCTTCTTCAGCTTCCACGTGATTGCGGTCCCCTTGGTCCTGTTGGGCTTGGTGGTTGCACACCTGATGGCTTTGCACGATGTGGGTTCGAACAACCCAGATGGAATTGAAATCAAGGCGACCAAAGGCCCAACCGGGATTCCACTCGACGGCATCCCCTTCCATCCGTACTACACCGTGCACGATATTTTTGCCGTTTGTATGTTTTTGTTGGTGTTCTCCGCCGTCATCTTCTTTGCGCCAGAGTTCGGTGGCTACTTCCTGGAATACAACAACTTTATTCCGGCCGATCCGCTGAAGACGCCATTGCACATTGCTCCGGTTTGGTACTTCACACCTTTCTACTCCATGTTGCGGGCTATTACGGATGAAATGATTCTCGTATTGATCGCCTGTGTGGTGGGTGGTGCGCTGCTGGGAGTGACCAAGTTCAAAATGCCTGCGCTGTTTAAAGTGATCATTTTGGGCGCCTCTGCAGTTGTTATCGCCATGATGTTGTCTATTGATGCCAAGTTCTGGGGCGTTGTGGCGATGGGTGGCGCAGTTGTGATTTTGTTCTTTTTACCTTGGCTGGATAACTGCGCGGTCAAGTCGATTCGCTACCGTCCGGACTGGCACAAATACCTGTACGCAGTTTTTGTGGTCAATTTCGTCATTCTGGCGTATCTTGGCACCCAGCCTCCGTCAGCGATCGGTGAACGCGTTTCGCAAGTGGGAACCCTGTTTTACTTTGGCTTTTTCCTGCTGATGCCATGGTGGAGTCGTCTGGGTGAGGCCAAGCCGGTCCCGACCCGGGTCAATTTCGCTGCCCATTGAGTCGGAGAATACGTAAATGAAAAAAGTACTATTGACTTTGCTGGCGGCTGTGGGCTTCATGGCGGGTGCCCAGGCCAATACCGGCGGTATCCCATGGGACAGGGCCCCTGACCGGACCAGCGACCTGCCCGCACTTCAAAACGGTGCCAAGCTGTTTGTCAACTACTGCCTGAATTGCCACTCGGCAGCGTTCATGCGTTTCAATCGGTTAAAGGATATTGGACTGACAGACCAGCAGATTAAGGACAACCTGCTTTTCACGACCGAAAAGGTGGGTGAAACAATGAAGTCGGCCATCGATCCCCGTCAGGCGAAAGACTGGTTTGGGGCGAATCCGCCTGACCTGACCGTGATTGCTCGATCGCGTTCGGCTCAGGGACAGGGAACAGGGGCAGACTACCTGTACACCTATATGCGTACTTTCTATCCCGACGAGACTAAGGCGACCGGATGGAATAACCTGGCCTTCCCCAATATTGCCATGCCGCATGCACTGTGGGAATTGCAAGGCAAGCGCGTACCAGTTTTTGAAACTGCAGTTGAGCATGGACATGAAGTTTCCGTCTTCAAAGGATGGGAGCAACTCACACCCGGCACGCTGGCGCCCGAGCAGTATGACCAGGCAGTTGGTGACTTGGTCAGTTATCTGCAATGGATGGCTGAGCCGGCCAAAAATACACGCGTTCGTGTCGGCTTAGGCGTAATGTTGTTTCTGCTCATCATGACGTTCTTTGCCTGGCGACTCAATGCCGCGTACTGGAAAGACGTCAAGTAGCGCGGGTGCCAGCCAATTGAATCGTGTCCTTCAGGATGCGGTTTGATGGTTCCAGAGTGGGTTAGCAATCGCAACCCACTCTTTTTAATTTTTAGGAGTCAATCGCCATGATGGTGCTGTATTCAGGAACAACCTGCCCCTTTTCTCACCGTTGCCGCTTTGTTTTGTTCGAAAAGGGAATGGACTTCGAGATTCGCGATGTCGACTTGTACAACAAGCCCGAAGATATCAACGTCATGAACCCGTACGGGCAAGTGCCCATTCTGGTTGAACGTGACCTGATTCTTTATGAGTCCAACATCATTAATGAATACATTGATGAGCGTTTTCCGCATCCCCAACTCATGCCCGGTGACCCGGTCGACCGGGCTCGCGTGCGCTTGTTTTTGCTCAATTTTGAAAAAGAGCTCTTTGTCCATGTCTCAACACTAGAGGCCCGCAGTTCCAAAGGCAACGAAAAGGCGCTTGAAAAGGCACGCGCGCACATCCGTGATCGTCTGACCCAATTGGCTCCGGTGTTCCTCAAAAACAAGTACATGTTGGGTGACAACTTCTCCATGCTTGACGTGGCCATTGCGCCGTTGCTGTGGCGCCTTGATTTTTACGGTATCGACCTGAGCAAGAACGCTGCACCTCTGCTGAAATATGCAGAGCGCATTTTCTCGCGCCCGGCCTACATCGAGGCGTTGACTCCGTCCGAAAAAGTGATGCGCAAGTAATTTTTATAGACGGTCAATATGCTCGACGCTGCCGACACCAGCTCCACTCGTCCCTATTTGATACGTGCAATCTATGAGTGGTGCACGGACAATGGTCTCACGCCCTTTATTGCTGTGCTGGTGAACGATACCGTTCGCGTTCCAAACGAATACGTGAAGGACGGCGAGATCGTGCTCAATATCAGTTTTGATGCGACAAGCTCCCTCAACATGGGAAATGAGTACATCGAATTCAAGGGCCGTTTTGGCGGCGTGGCTCGGGACATATTTGTACCAGTCGATCGTGTGGTTGCCATCTACGCACGTGAAAACGGGCAGGGCATGGCTTTCCCTATGCTTGCGAGTTCCAGTGATGCCAAGGAAGTCGTTACTTCCGCAGACAGCAATCCGGTTGGCCTGACTCGCGTGCCGGAGGCTTCGCCAACAAACGAGCCGCCTGTGAGTCCTCGTCCCCCAGCGGGCGGCAAGCCCTCGCTGACGCGGGTTAAATAGTGCGGTGATCAGCATCGTGGTCGGCCGGATTAGCCGATAAGCTGATGTAGAATTCAAGACGTGCCGATTTAGCTCAGTTGGTAGAGCAACCGCCTTGTAAGCGGTAGGTCATCAGTTCGAATCCGATAATCGGCACCATTTTTTTTGCAAATTCACTAGGGTGGTGGCAGCGCTTTAGCCAGCACTTTCAGTCTAATTGCACTCACCACGCAGCCATTGGATCGCAGGTGAGATTCGAAGGCCGGCAGCAACTGCCGGATTTTTGCGGCGATTGAATTGTTGTCAAGAATCAGGCACCAGACAGAGCCATCAATAGGCCCTGCTCGCACTGCAGACCTCAGGGTTGCGGGAATGAGACTTTCGATCAATTTAAGCCGGGTTGTTGATTCAGATGCTAGCGCAGACAAGTGTGCCAGCGTCGGCGAATCCTGGGTTGCCTGGAGCAATGTGAACGACTGATGGCGGCGGTTCATGACCTTGAATGGAAGAGGATTCTGAATGCAACTGATTATCACTGATGCGTGGCTGATCAAGAGCCGTGCAGTGCATCTTAGCGGCACCAAACTCGTAGCTGCCCTTTTCATCCTTTCATTTGCCCTGATGTTGTGCGCAGCAGGGCTCTACCACTGGGTTTTTCTGAAAGGTGCGAGGGAAGGTTGGCCTGTCATTGGAAGTTTGGTTCGACTGGTTGTCAAGGACGAGTTTGCGCAGCGCGACCGTTTCTTGCGCGAAAACATAGAAGTCATGGCTAAAAAGCTGGGCGAAATGCAGGCAAAAATGCTTCAGCTCGAGTCACTGGGTGAGCGTGTTTCTGGTTTGGCTGGAGTCAACCCTGCGGATATCAAAATCAAGCCCGGTCAGGGCGGACGAGTTCTTCTGGAACGCGACATTTCGATGGTTGAATTGCAGAGCACTTTGCAGGCGCTAGACGATGTGGCCAGCCAGAGCGGCGACTTTATGGCGGTGCTTGAGTCCCGTTTGTTCGAACAGAAAATCAAGAAGATGATGGTGCCGACACAAAGTCCGGTGGCAAGCGCCAATTTGGGGTCGATATTTGGTTGGCGCATCGACCCTATTACTGGGCGCTCAGCATTGCATACCGGGCTCGATTTTCCTGCATTGCCTGGCACTGCCATTCTCGCTGCAGCGGGCGGAGTGGTTGTGACGCAGGAGTTTCAATCCGAATATGGCAACATCGTGGAAATCGACCACGGAAATGATTTGATTTCCAGGTACGCGCACTCCTCCAAGGTGAGCGTCAAGAAGGGCGATCTAATCAAGCGGGGGCAAAAAGTTGCGGAGGTGGGCAATACAGGCCGATCGACAGGACCCCATTTGCACTTCGAAGTATTGGTGCAAGGTATTCCTCAGGACCCGCAAAAATTCCTCAATGCCGGTCGTAACCTTGCGGTCCCGTCGACTGCGCGGGGTGCCACGGTATCTCAACCGGTTTTACTTTCCTCAAAAAGCAATTAAGGGGGAATGCCCTCCGGGCAAAGGTAAAATCAGCGGTTTGGTTTTCGCGGTGCCGCGCAAGTATCTTCAGATGCTTGCTATTCACCAGAATATCCCCATTTCATACAGACTAGAAAAAGGACTGCGCTGATCTGAGACCCACAGTGGGTTCAGGCCAGTCTTGCATTCATGGCAATCAATATCCTCACCAAAATCTTCGGCAGTCGCAATGACCGCTTGCTCAAGCAGTATCGCTCGGGCGTTGCACGAATTAATGCTCTGGAGGCGCAATTCGAGCTGCTGACCGACGATGCGCTTCGCGCCAAGACTCTAGAGTTCAAGGAACGTGTTGCAAAAGGTGAATCACTGGATTCATTGATTCCGGAGGCCTTTGCAGTGGTCCGGGAGGGTTCCAAACGCGTCATGAAGATGCGGCATTTTGACGTCCAGTTGCTGGGCGGAATGTCGCTGCATTACGGAAAGATTTCTGAGATGGGAACCGGTGAGGGAAAGACCCTCACTGCGACGCTGCCTGTGTACCTCAATGCACTAACCGGAAAAGGCGTCCATGTGGTCACCGTCAATGACTACCTTGCAAGTCGTGATGCAAAGTGGATGGGACGTCTTTACAACTTTCTGGGTCTGACGGTTGGTGTCAACCTGCCGCAAATGCCGCGGGAAGAAAAGCAGGCTGCCTACCAAGCAGATATTACCTACGGCACCAACAACGAATTTGGGTTCGATTACCTGCGCGACAACATGGTCTACGAATCGGTAGACCGCGTACAGCGTGGCCTTAACTACGCCATTGTGGACGAAGTCGACTCCATCTTGATCGACGAAGCGCGCACGCCCTTGATCATCAGTGGCCAGGCCGAAGATCACACCGATATGTATCTGGCGATCAACAAGGCAGCCCCTCAGTTACAGCGACAGGAGGGCGAAGCCGACCCTCGCACGGGTGAGGGCGTGACCAAGCCTGGCGACTTCACACTCGACGAAAAGAGTCACCAGGTATTTTTGACCGAGCAAGGGCACGAAAGTGCAGAGCGTATCTTTGCAGAGATGGGGCTTATACCCGCTGGCGCCTCGCTCTATGACCCTGCCAACATCACCCTCATGCACCATCTCTATGCTGCATTGCGGGCCAATAATCTGTACCACCGTGATCAGCACTATGTGGTCCAGCAGGGCGAAATCATCATCGTCGATGAATTCACCGGACGCCTCATGACCGGTCGCCGCTGGAGCGATGGCCTTCATCAGGCGGTCGAGGCCAAAGAAGGCGTCGCCATTCAAGCGGAAAATCAGACGCTCGCGTCGATTACTTTCCAGAACTATTTCCGCTTGTATGCGAAATTGGCTGGCATGACCGGAACTGCGGACACGGAGGCCTATGAGTTCCAGGAGATCTATGGTCTGGAGACGATTGTCATTCCTCCAAACCAGATCAGTCGTCGTGAAGACCAGCTCGACAGAATTTACAAAACCACCCGCGAGAAGTACGCAGCGGCCATTCAGGATATTCGCGAGTGTTATGAGCGTGGTCAACCGGTGCTGGTTGGTACGACCTCGATCGAGAATTCTGAGGTCATTGCCGAATTGCTGGACAAGGAAAAGCTTCCCCACCAAGTGCTCAATGCCAAGCAGCATGCACGCGAGGCCGATATCGTTGCCCAGGCCGGTCGAAGCAATATGATCACCATTGCCACCAACATGGCGGGCCGTGGAACAGATATCGTACTCGGTGGCAGTATTGGGAAAGCAATCGAATTGATTGAGGAAGACGAAACGCTCGACGCTGCTGAAAAGCAGAAAAGGATTGAACAGATTCGAGCAGAGTGGGCAATCGATCACGAGAAGATCAAGGCCCTCGGGGGACTGCGGATCATCGCTACTGAGCGGCATGAGTCTCGTCGCATTGACAACCAGTTGCGCGGACGTTCCGGTCGCCAGGGTGACCCAGGCTCATCACGTTTTTACTTGAGTCTTGACGATTCACTGATGCGTATTTTTGCCGGTGACCGGGTTAAGGCCATCATGGATCGGCTCAAGATGCCCGATGGTGAAGCCATTGAGGCTGGCATCGTTACTAGAAGTATCGAAAGCGCGCAGCGCAAGGTTGAGGCACGCAATTTCGATATGCGCAAGCAACTGCTCGAATACGATGATGTCTCCAACGACCAGCGTAAAGTGATTTACCAGCAGCGAAATGCCATTCTCGATGCAAAAGACCTGACTGCGCAAATCGCCTCGTTGCGAGAGGGGTGCTTCCATGACCTCGTGCGCCAGTACATACCATCCGAATCGGTTGAAGAACAATGGGATATTGCTGCACTTCAAAAAGTTCTCGCCGAAGAGTGGCAAATCGGTCTTGATTTGCAGAAACAGGTTCAGGATGCCAGCGCAATCACTGATGAAGACCTTCTGGCATCGGTGACACACACCGCTGATCAAGTTTTCAATGCGAAGGTTGATCAGGTCGGTCTTGAGAATTTCACACAGTTTGAGCGTATGGTGCTGTTGCAAAGCATTGATACACATTGGCGCGATCATTTGAGTTCGCTTGACTATCTGCGCCAAGGTATCCACTTGCGCGGGTATGCCCAGAAGCAGCCTAAACAAGAATACAAGCGTGAAGCCTTTGAATTGTTTGGTCAGTTGCTTGACTCGGTCAAAAATGATGTCACCAAAGTATTGATGACCGTCAAAATCCAATCCAATGAGCAACTCGACGAAGCTGCCATTGCAATTGAGACCCGTGGCGAGAGCCTCTCCAATGTCACCTATAGCGCGCCAACCGAGACCGGCGAAGTTCAGACCGTAGTGGACCCTGAGACCGTGCGAACCGCATCAGATGTGGAGCGGTATGGCAGAGTCGGACGCAATGATCCATGCCCCTGCGGTAGCGGAAAAAAGTTCAAGCACTGCCACGGAAAACTCGCCTGAAAGCCAGAAATGCCTGTCAATTTGTCTGCTCCTGATCCTGAAACACTTTTCCCGATCTCCGGGGTTCAAATTGGCGTCACAGAAGCTGGCGTACGTAAAGTGGGGCGAAAGGACTTGTCGGTTGTACTCATTGATGCCGGTGCATCGGTAGCCGGGGTCTTTACCACCAACCGATTCTGTGCCGCACCCGTTCAAATTTGTCGTGAGCATTTGGCATCTGGAAGGGGGGTCAGGGCGATGCTGATCAATACCGGCAATGCCAATGCCGGCACCGGTGCAGACGGCCTGTCTCGCGCCCACAGTACCTGTATCGCATTAGCCGAAACGCTAGGCATTGAGGCAATGCAAGTGCTGCCGTTCTCTACTGGCGTGATCATGGAGCCGCTACCCAATGACCGCATTGAAGCGGGCTTGGCGGCAGCCATAGCCGATGCCAAACCCGGCAACTGGGTGCGCGCTGCCGAAGGCATCATGACTACGGACACGGTTCCAAAGGCATTTGGTGCTCAGACGGTGATTGACGGCAAGACCGTGCACATCACGGGTATCAGCAAGGGCGCCGGCATGATAAGGCCCAACATGGCGACTATGCTCGGCTTCATCGCTACTGATGCGTGCGTCAGCCAGTCCATCATGCAGCAGCTCGCTTTGGAGTTGGCAGAGGGTTCGTTCAATCGCGTCACTGTGGATGGGGATACCTCCACCAACGACTCCCTGGTCGTCATCGCGTCCAACCGAGCAGGTCACGCCACCATCGACTCGTTAGACACTTCGAGTGGGCAGGCGTTGAAGACGGCCATGCTGCAAGTCGCACGCAATCTTGCCCAGGCCATTGTCCGGGACGGGGAGGGTGCCACCAAGTTCATCACGATCAAGGTGTCGGGTGGACGGGATTCGGCGGAGTGCCGCAAGGTAGCCTACGCCATTGCCCATTCCCCATTGGTAAAAACTGCGTTTTACGCCAGCGATCCCAATTTGGGGCGCATTCTTGCCGCCGTTGGCTATGCCGGGATTGAAGACCTGGATCAAACGGGCATCGAGTTGTTCCTTGACGACGTGCATGTCGCCACCAAGGGCGGGCGTAATGCGGCATATCGCGAAGAAGACGGCCAGCGTGTCATGAAACAGAGCGAAATTGTTGTGAGCGTGAATCTTGGGCGCGGAACCGCATTTGATACGGTTTGGACCTGTGATCTTAGCCACGAATACGTGACCATCAACGCAGACTACCGGTCGTGATTCGATGGAAGACCGATTGATTGCGTTCCTGGCGCGCGCTGAACAGTTGATGGAGCGCATTGAGGCGGCATTGCCCCATGCCTTGGTTCAGCCTGATTGGAGCCGCTCCATTGCGTTTCGCTACCGGCGACGCAGTTCAGGGCAAGGTGTGATCGCACCAGTCGGGCACATTGGTGCAATGAGTCTGACCGATCTGAAGGAGATTGACGCTCAGAAGGAAAAAATCCAGCGCAATACCGAGCAGTTTGTTCAAGGCCTGCCGGCCAACAACGTGCTGCTCACCGGCTCACGTGGCACCGGCAAATCGTCCTTGATTCGCGCCTGTCTGCACGCCTACGCGGTGCAGGGTTTGCGTCTGATCGAGGTCGACAAGGCTGAGTTGGTTGACCTGCCCGATATCGTTGAATTGGTGGCCCAGCGGCCCGAGAAATTCATTATTTTTTGTGACGATCTGAGCTTTGACGAAGGTGAGCCCGGTTATAAGGCGCTCAAGTCCGTGTTAGACGGCTCTGTGGCAGCAGCCACTCCTAATGTTCTCATTTATGCCACCAGTAACCGCCGCCATCTGCTGCCGGAATACATGGCGGAAAACCTCACCTACACCCACACAGCTGACGGTGAAGTGCACCCGGGCGAGGTGGTTGAAGAAAAGATATCGCTGTCCGAGCGTTTCGGACTGTGGGTCAGCTTCTACCCATTCAGTCAGGACGAATATTTGCAAATCGTTGCGCAGTGGCTCGCAGCACTGGGCATAGGCAAGTCACACATTGCCGAGGCTCGTCCTGAGGCACTTGTCTGGGCGCTCGAACGGGGGTCCCGCAGCGGCCGGGTGGCTTGGCAATTTGCCCGCGACTACGCCGGTCGTCATGGCGCCGCGGTGTGAGTGCCAGTGCGATGCTTGTAGCTGACCCCGGCCTTTGCCGACACGGTGGCACGGAGCGCGCAGCGGTTGATGTGGCGGTTGGCGTTTTGATTCGAAGCGATGGAGCTTTTTTGCTGACATCGCGCCCGGTTGGCAAGCCATATGCCGGGTACTGGGAGTTTCCCGGTGGCAAACTTGAGTCCGGCGAAACCGTTGAGCAAGCGCTCAGGCGGGAACTGGACGAAGAGCTTGGAATCCAGATTGGCCCAGCGCTCCCATGGAAAGTGGAAATGATCGACTACCCCCATGCACTGGTTAGGCTCCATTTTTGCAAAGTATTTGACTGGTCAGGGATACTGGAAATGCGCGAAGCGCAGTCTTTTTCCTGGGAGCGACTTCCGGTACAGGTGAGTCCGATTCTGCCCGGCACGTTGCCGGTGCTGAAATGGTTTGCGATTGAGCAGCTGTTCGAGGGTGAAACCTGCTGCTGTTAGCCGATGCAAACCTAATGAAAATTCGGGTTGCCCGGCTCGAAGTCCTCTGACACATCGGGTGCCCCCATGCGAAAGTCCTCGCTGGCCCAGGCACCAAAATCCACATTTTTGCAGCGTTCACTACAAAATGGGCGAGCATGGTTTGACGCTGCATAAACGCTGTCACCCCCACAGGTCGGGCACCGAACAACTCGCTCTTCTGTCGGTTCTGTGGAGTGACCCTGCGAGTGATCAGTGGGCACGACGACCTCTGTTCAAGAGCACAGTGTTAAATCAAAAGCGCCATCTTCGGTGCAGGTGTGCAAACGGTCGTCGTCGCCATGTCGCATGAGCCGAATCGACACCATGAGCCGATTGCCGCTGATTTCAGGCACCAGACCCAACTCGCTACTCAGCGCAAGGCGCAAGAGTTGAAACGTACGGCCTTGTGGCAGGTTTTGCTGAAACTGCCCCCCGACCGCTATCACCTTTTGTGGTGCACCGGAGTCGCGCAACAATTTGAGCAGCAGGTGGATTGAGTCGGCTAATGGAGCCAAAGTGGAAGCCCAGCGCGCTAAATCAGCCTGTCGTGAGCCAGCGTCACGGTGTTGCCAGGCGAAGTATGCGGGCAGGTCAAACTCACAGGTGCCGCCTGGAATACCGACCCTGCTGCGAATGCTCATCAGCCAATCGTTTTCCGTCAATGCCTGACCAGCTTTTCCGGGTTGTGCATTGAGTGCCGCAAAGCAGCGTTCCAGCTTTTGGATGATGCCATCAAGAACCGCTTCGGAAATCGCCGGGTTGCCGCGGTAGGCGTTCAAAATCTGTTTTTGCTTTTCTATGTCCTTCAGTACGTCCGATTTCAGGTCTGCCCGCGCGCCGACGTCCATCACTTCAAACATGGACGCAATTGCGAAATGGTGATCCATCGGGCTTTCACGAGCCATCAGTTCAGACAGGCGCAAAAATAAGTGCTCTAGCCGCAGGTAAGTGCGAATTCGCTCGTTGAAGGGGTATTCGTATAGGATCACGCTGATTTTTCCGGTGGCCGAATCATAGCTTGAACTGGGTACCCAGTTCGCGCACCTGCACTGCAAGATTCTCGATAGTAATGCCGTCGTTAAATACAACAGCATCCGCTGCCCTCAACCGTGAACCCCGCGGTGCTTGAGATGCAATAATTTTCCTGACCTGCTCTGCCGACAATCCATTTCGGGTCGTGACCCGTTGGATTTGCGTTTCTTCGCGGCAGTCCACCACCAGCACGCGATCGAGTGTCGACCTCCAATGGCTGGACTCTACCAGAAGCGGAATATCGAACAGGATGCACCGCGCACTTGAAGCCTGTGCCTGGCGCGCTTGCTCCGCAATCGCCTGACCGACCAGCGGGTGCACAATTCCTTCCAGTCTGGCCTTGACTGACGGGTCGGAGTAAGCCAGGCTGCGCATTTGATCGCGGTCCAGCGAACCTTCGGCAGTCAACATCGATGGGCCAAACGCCGCTCTTAGTGCGTCGATGGCGAGTCCGCCGGTTCCCGTGGCTGCGCGGGATATGGCATCGGCATCAATCACGGCTGCTCCCATTTTCGCAAACAGGGCGGCCACCGTACTCTTGCCACTGCCAATGCCACCAGTCAGCCCCAGCCGGAGCGCGATATGTGCGTTTCCCACAACGTCAAAGCCCGACCGCACGCTGCAAACTATTGGTACCTAAGAACAGGGCAGCGAATCCGGCACCGGCCAAAAAGGGTCCAAACGGAACATATCCGCCTTCACGCAACCCGGAGGTGAATTTCATGGCAATTCCGACAATGGCGCCGATCACCGATGCCAGCAAAATAATTGGAATCAATGTTTGCCAGCCAAACCAGACGCCCAGCGCCGCAAAGAGCTTGAAGTCACCGAATCCCATGCCTTCCTTGCCCGTTGCAAGTTTGAATGCCCAATAGACGGACCACAATGAGAGATAACCGCCCACAGCACCCCAGAAGGCGCTATTCAGGTCCACAGGCGTCCACTTCATGGCAGCGGCAAGCAAGCCAAGCCACAGCAACGGTAAAGTCAAATCGTCGGGTAATAACGTGGTATCCCAGTCAATTAATGCCAGCGCTAGCAATGTGGCCGCAAACGCGCACCAAACCAGGCCTTGGGTCGTTACACCCCACCGCCATCCGCAGTAAAAAAACAGGGCGGAGGTGACCACTTCGACCATGGGGTAGCGTGCGCTGATCCGGGCCTTGCACGCAGAGCATCGCCCTTGCAGAGCAATATAGCTCAGCACCGGAACATTCTCGTACCAGCGAATTTGATGTCCGCAATGCGGACATCGCGAACGCGGCACCATCAGATTAAATGGATCATGGCCTTCTTGAGCTTTACCAGACAGCTCTGCGCATTCGTTTGCCCACTGCTGCTCCAGCATTTTCGGCAGGCGGTAAACCACAACGTTCAGGAAACTCCCAATCAGCAGGCCAAAAACAGCAAAGATCGACGCTGTGAACCATTGCAAATCCAACCCCATCAAACCACCTGTCCGAGCTTGAAAATCGGCAAGTACATGGCGACCACGATGCCGCCAATGATGGTGCCCAAAATGACAATGATGATGGGCTCCATCAGGCTCGAAATACCCGCAACCATGTCATCGACCTCGGCTTCATAAAAATCAGCAGCCTTTCCCAGCATATGGTCGATCGAACCCGATTCTTCGCCAATCGCGCACATCTGCAAAACCATGGAAGGGAACAGGTTGGCATTGGTCATTGCGGCGGTCAGCGCCGTACCGGTCGAAACTTCCTGCTGAATCTTGATCGTTGCCTCTGTGAACACATTGTTGCCCGCCGCGCCACCCACCGAATCTAGCGCTTCAACCAATGGCACACCCGCGGCAAACATCGTGGAGAGTGTTCGTGTCCAACGCGCAATGCAGGACTTTTCCACCAAAACGCCAAAAATGGGCAGTTTCAGCATGATCCTGTCCATCACCGCCTGCATCTTGCGGTTGCGCTTCCATGACTCCATAAAGAAATACAAACCGCCCCCGATACCACCAAAAATGAGATACCAGTACTTGATGAAAAACTCGCTCATGGCAATCACGACCAAGGTGGGCATCGGCAGTTCCCCGCCAAATGACTTAAACACCTCCTTAAATGACGGAATCACAAAAATCATGATCACCGCCACGACCACAAATGCCACCACCAGCACTGATATGGGGTACATCAAAGCCGATTTAATCTTTGATTTGATTGCCTCGGTCTTCTCCATGTACACCGCCAACCGGTCCAGCAACTGATCGAGAATACCGGCCGACTCTCCAGCTTCCACCAAGTTGCAGTACAGATTGTCAAAGTAGAGTGGGAACTTGCGAAAAGCCACACTCAGCGATGTGCCGGTTTCCACATCCGTACGAATGTCGTTGAGTAACTTGGTCACCCTAGGGTTGGGGTTTCCACGTCCCACAATATCAAATGCTTGGAGCAGCGGCACACCGGCCTTCATCATGGTTGCCAACTGTCGCGTGAAAATGGCCATGTCCTTCGGTTTAATGGACTTGCCTGCGCTCATTCGCCGTTTCTTGATCTTGGTTGGCGTAACGCCTTGTCTTCTCAGCGACGCCTTGACCTGATTCTCCCCCGCAGCCCGGATCTCACCGCGCACCTGCTTACCGTTTCGATCTTTGCCTTCCCATTCGAAAACAGCGTCTTTGCTACTACTGTCACCGGTCTTTGCAGTTGCCATAAGATTCTTTCGGTTTTTGTTATTCGTTTGTAACTGCCAGAACTTCCTCAAGTGAAGTCATTCCCAGTTTCACCTTGCTCAGACCGGATTGTCGCAAAGAGCGCACACCTTCAAGTTCGGCCTGAGCAGCAATATCCAGCGAACTGCCATCGCGCAGAATAATCCGCTGAATTTCCTCACTGATGGGCATCACCTGGTAAATCCCCACTCGCCCCTTATACCCGTTGTTGCAAGCCGAGCAGCCGACTGCCTTGTAGGGTTTCCAGCCTCCCTCCAGATCTGATTCCTTGAACCCAGCTTCTAACAATGCCGCATGCGGAATCTCCGCCGGGGTCTTGCAAGTGGCGCATAGGCGTCTGGCAAGGCGTTGAGCCGTAATCAAAATCACGCTCGACGCAATATTGAATGCAGCTATGCCCATATTGCGCATGCGGGTCAGCGTTGCCGGCGCATCGTTGGTGTGCAGCGTCGACAAGACCAGGTGGCCGGTCTGCGCAGCCTTGATGGATATGTCTGCCGTCTCCAGGTCGCGAATTTCACCGACCATGATGATGTCCGGGTCCTGACGCAAGAACGATTTCAAAGCCGCAGCAAAGGTTAACCCTGCCTTTTCGTTCACATTCACCTGATTCACACCCGGCAAGTTAATCTCGGAGGGGTCTTCGGCCGTGGCGATGTTTACGCCCGGCTGGTTCAGCAGATTCAGACACGTGTACAGTGACACCGTCTTTCCTGAGCCGGTCGGCCCCGTCACCAGAATCATGCCGTACGGCCTTGCAATAGCCTTGAGCAGGCGGGCTTTTTCTTCCGGCTCGTACCCCAGTGCATCAATTCCCAGTTTCGCACTGCTCGGGTCCAAGATTCGAATCACAATTTTTTCACCAAACAAGGTCGGTAGCGTGCTTACCCGAAAGTCAATTACCCGGTCCGGCCCCACCTTGAGCTTCATCCGCCCATCTTGTGGCACCCGCTTCTCCGAAATATCCATCCGCGAGATGACTTTGATCCGCGACGCCAGCTTGTCCTTGATGGCAATGGGCGGCGATGCAATCTCGCGCAGTTCACCGTCAATACGAAACCGCACCCGGTAGCTGTGTTCATACGGCTCAAAGTGCAAGTCTGATGCGCGCATGCTGAAAGCATCCATTAGCATCTTGTGCAAGAAGCGCACAACCGGAGCATCTTCAACCTCGGCCGTGTTGGCCTTGTCGTTGTCGATGACCGCTTCGGCCGCTGCCTCATCAAACTCAAAGTCACCGCCGATAAGGTCTTCCATCGCCTCGGCGGCCGTGGTCGCGTTCGCATCGACGATCTTCGACAGTTTGTCGTACTCGGCGATGACCCAGTCGACGCCCATCTGTGTCGAAAACTTGATCTTTTCAGCCGTAGCCTGGTCCGAAGGGTCGGCCGTTGCAACAATGAGACGGTTGCTGCGCTTGCTAAGCACCACGACCCGATAGTCGCTGCAAATCTTGCTGTCCAGCAAACCTTTGGGCAGGCGGTTGGCATCGATGGCGTCCATGTCTAGCAAGGGCGCTGCAAAAGCAGTGGACAGGGTGTGCGCCAAATCGGCAGCAGATACGGCGCCAGACCCTACAAGCTCAGCAATAAAGCTGGTTTTGCCCGACAAAGCTTTGCGGTAGATGTCCTCCGCAGATTTCTGCCCCAGCTTTCCCGCGTTGATCAATGCTCTTCCAAGCCCAGGAAGCGCAACAGGTTGGGTCTCGCGTTGTTGAGGATCGACAGTGGCCATGAACCAATAGAAATAAGCGTTACAGAAATGACTGGTGCATCATCGCTGATTGCAGGGGCAATGTAAATAATCGGTGATTTTCCACCAAATACGTTGAACCTCTTGCAGAGCCATCGGCTCTTTGAGTTCAGGCGGTCATCTTAACGTGCGGTGCCGTTGGTCGATAACTGGGCGTGATACCCTTCACGGCCTACTTATCGGACATTTTTATGCAAGCAACAGAGCGCACAGGGTCAGACAGCACCATCATCCCCGTCATCATGTGTGGCGGCAGTGGCACCCGGCTGTGGCCGCTTTCACGCAAGGCGCTGCCCAAGCAGTTTGTTCCATTAATCCAGGGCAAGAGCCTGCTGCAGCTCACACTGGAGCGGGCAGCCCTTCTGAATCCACAGCAACTCATCGTTGCGGCGGAAGACCATCGATTCCTGGTGCAGGCGTGCGCAACTGCGGCGGGTGTTAAAAGCACCATCTTGCTTGAGCCTGTGGCGCGCAACACCGCTGCCGCCATGGCGGTGGCCGCCCTCAACGCCCCGCCTGATGCCCTGCTGCTGTTTTTGCCCGCCGACCACCATATTCCTGACGCAACGGCCTTTGCCGCCACGATCCGTGCGGGTGCTCCATCAGCCCAAGCAGGCTACATCGTCACCTTTGGCGTGCATCCCTCATTTCCGAGCACGGCCTACGGTTACATTCAGCAAGGTGCGCCGCTGGCCGGGCAGGGTACGGCCCACGCCGTGCAGTGCTTCGTTGAAAAGCCCAACGCCAGTCGCGCCCAGGAACTGTTGCTCGCTGGCGGCTACTTTTGGAACGCAGGCATCTTTTTGATCCAGGCCAGCGCCCTGCTGACTGCGCTGCAAGAGCACGCGACTGACATCTTGGCAGCGTGTCAGCAAGCCGTAGCGGCCCAAACAGTGGATGGAGATTTCCAGCGCTTGGGCAAAGACGCATTTGCCTCCTGCCGCTCCGATAGTATTGACTACGCTGTCATGGAAAAGGCCGCCAACGTAGCGGTACTCCCGTTCTCCGGTGCCTGGAGCGACGTCGGCAGTTGGAATGCCGTGGCCGACCTTACTGCACCGGACGCAACTGGCAACCGGATCCATGGTCAGGGCCACATCGTCAACGCCACCAACACCTTTATCCATGCCCCGTACCGCCCCGTGGTGGCACTGGGAACGACCAATCTGCTTATCGTCGACACCGTAGACGCCCTGTTGGTTGCCGATGCTGCGCATGCCGAACAGGTCAAGACCGTGGTCGCACAACTCGAGGCTGCTGGCGTGCCCCAGGCACAGCACCATCGCCATGTGGCACGCCCGTGGGGCACCTATGACAGTGTCGACAACGGTGAACGTTTTCAGGTCAAGCGTATCGTAGTTAAACCCGGCGCGACGCTGAGTTTGCAGATGCACCACCACCGTGCCGAGCACTGGGTCGTTGTTAGCGGTACCGCCGAGGTTACCAACGGTGACAAAATCATTTTGTTGAGCGAAAACCAGAGCACCTACATCCCCCTGGGTCAGGTCCACCGCCTGCGCAACCCCGGGAAAGTGCCATTGGAGATTATCGAAGTGCAGTCTGGCTCGTATCTGGGTGAAGACGACATCGTCCGGCTTGAGGATACCTATGGACGGGTGCAGTAGGGCGCACTGGTAAGTCGAGAAATGTGATGAAAATTGGTTCCAGCCCCCGTAGTATGGGCGTGGACAGCTATCTAATTGATAGCACAGTCGAGCTGTTCATGAAACCCGTGCACGCACACCGTCAGCACGGCCTTGATGGCAGTTACGTTTTCATCGACGGCGCCGGCCTCTAGCCGGGTGAGCTGCTCTTGCAGTTCTGGCCAGTTCATAAAGTCTTCATGTGCCTTCATGATGCGTGGGTGGTCGGTGCGCGTGGGGTTGTTGCCAATCAGAAGCTCTTCATACAGCTTCTCACCGGGGCGAAGACCTACGAAGGTAATTTCAATGTCGCCATCCGGTTGCGCTGCATCACGCACCTGTAGGCCCGACAGCGCGACCAGTCGGCGCGCCAGATCGATGATTTTGACCGGCTCGCCCATGTCCAGTACAAAGACATCACCCCCTGTCGCCATCGCGCCAGCCTGCAACACCAGCTGTGCCGCTTCTGGAATGGTCATGAAGTAGCGCGTTACTTCAGGGTGGGTCACCGTAATGGGGCCACCGTGCAAAATTTGCTCGCGAAACATCGGCACCACGCTGCCGCTGGAGCCGAGGACATTGCCAAACCGCACCATACCAAAGCAAGTGGCGTGGGTATCGCCCTGTGCTGCCAAGGCTTGCAACACCAACTCGGCCATACGTTTGCTGGCGCCCATCAGGTTGGTCGGGCGCACCGCCTTGTCGGTAGATACCAGCACAAAGCGTTGCACGCGAGCTGCAACGGCCGCCTGCGCCATGTTCAGCGTACCAAATACGTTGTTAAAAATGCCCTCGGACGGGTTGCACTCAACCATGGGTACATGCTTGTAAGCGGCAGCGTGGTACACCGTGTGCGGCTGGTAGACGGTGCAAATCCAGTCCAGACGGCGACGGTTGGCCACACTGGCCAGCACCGGCACCAACTCTATGGAAGAGTCTTGTGTCCTGCACCAACCTACCAACTCACGGTGAATGGTGTACAGCGCAAACTCGTTATGGTCCAACAGCACCATCCGTTTGGGGTGTTCACGCAAAATCTGGCGGCACAACTCACTGCCTATACTGCCACCCGCGCCGCTCACCAAAATGGTCTGCCCTTGCAGGTTGCGCTGCAGCAAATCCGCTTGCGGTGGAACAGCCTCGCGGCCCAGCAGGTCTTCCACATCCAACTCACAAAAGTCTTGAACCGTCACGCGGCCACTCGCGAGATCTGACAGACCGGGTAACGTGCGCGTATGCACCGGAAGATCGCGCAGGCTCTGAATGATCTTGTTGCGTCGGTCCCGGCTTGCGCTGGGCATGGCCAGCAAAATATCTGTTACCAGCAGGCTCTGCAAAATGGTGGGCACATCGCCAGGTGCATACACCGGTACACCGTTGATGGTTTGCCCGACTTTGGTTGCATCATCGTCAATGAAGCCCACCAACTTGAATTGGCGGGTAATCGCCATGGCGGAGGATGTTTGCACACCCGCGGCACCCGCGCCATAAATCAGCATCCGGCCTTGATTCATCTGGCCTCGGTGGTTAAAACTGGTTAACCACAGCTGTGCCACTACACGGCTGATGCTCACCAGCACAAAAAATATGAGGGGTAGCAGCACACCCAGCGTCAGCGGAAAAACCGGCCACCGACGCCACAGGTGCACCACAATTAGCGCGGCGGCGAACACCACAATCGCCTGCCCGGTTTTGTAAAGCGAATGAATGCCGCTGTACCGGAAGATGGCCCGGTACAACCCGAAGCGGTGAAAAATGGGTATCGCCAGCGCAGGGCTGATGGCATAGGCCCACCACTCATCGCCTTGCGGCCGGTGCAGCGTTTCCATCCGCAGCGAGTAGGCCAGCCAAGTGGCCACAAGGACCAAAGTCACGTCGGTAACAATCACCACAGCGCGCTTGATGGGGCGCGGCCAGTCAAGCATTTTCAAAAGCATGGGACTCACAGATGACCGAAAAGGTCCAAATGGTATCAGTACCCTTCCAGTGGGCTCCTGATACGTGCAAAACCGTCACAAATTATTCCAGTTTTGGGCTGACTATTTCCCCAATGCAGGACTGTGTAGCTAAGTCCGAGAGGGACTGCTGTTAACAGCAATGAGGGAGTTGTCATGGCCCATCAGGGTACCCGCTGAACACGGTATCCTTGTGGCTTGGTGCTCGTGCAGTGTCTCGGGTTTGGCTTTGGCAGGTAAAGGCGGTCTCATGCACACGAATATTTTGGTAACTGGCGGTGCTGGTTACATCGGCAGCCACGCGTGCGTGGAGCTGCTCAACGCCGGCTGCGCGGTCACGGTGTTTGACAACTACTGCAATAGCAAGCCCGAGGCCTTGAACCGGGTGGAGCACATCACCGGCAAAGCGCTGACGCGCGTGCACGGTGATGTGCGTGACCGGGCCGCAGTGGAAGCGGCCCTGCGCACCAGCGGCGCAACCGCAGTCATTCATTTTGCTGGCCTGAAGGCAGTGGGTGAGTCCGGCCAGGTGCCGCTGAACTATTACGACAACAATGTGGTGGGCTCCCTGTGCTTGCTCGAAGCGATGCAGTCCTGCGGCGTCAAGGACCTGGTGTTCAGCTCTTCCGCCACGGTGTATGGGGACCCGCAGCGCCTGCCGCTGCCCGAAGACCACCCGCTGTCGGCCACTAACCCCTATGGTCGCACCAAGTTGGTGGTTGAAGACATGCTGCGCGATGCCTTTGCGGCGGATGCCACCTGGCGATTTTGTGTGCTGCGTTACTTCAATCCAGTTGGCGCACACGCCAGCGGCTTGATTGGTGAAGATCCGCAGGGCGTGCCCAATAACCTTCTCCCCTTTGTGGCCCAGGTGGCCGTTGGGCGCCGCGAGTTTTTGAACGTCTGGGGCAACGATTACGCCACGCCAGACGGCACCGGGGTGCGCGACTACATTCACGTGGTTGACTTGGCACAGGGCCACCTGCGTGCGCTGGAGGCTTTGGCCGCTGCGCCAACAGGGCAGTGCACCGCCATCAACCTGGGCACCGGCGTGGGCTACAGCGTGCTCGATATGGTGACGGCTTTTGAGCAGGCCAGCGGCAAACCCGTTCCCTACCGGATACAGGCGCGCAGAGCCGGTGACATTGCCGCTTGTTACGCCAATCCGGCGCTGGCGCAGGAGGTGCTGGGCTGGCAGGCGACGCGCGATTTACAGACGATGTGTGCAGATGCCTGGCGCTGGCAAAGTAGCAATCCGCAGGGATATGTGTGAAAACGGCTGCTGGGCCGACAACCGGCCGTCAAGCGCCGCTAACTATATGAATTAAAACTGGAATTTTCTGGTCGGGGTGAGAGGATTCGAACCTCCGGCCTCTACGTCCCGAACGAGCCATCAACGCCCTAATAACTGCTCTTTGGTTTAGTTAGCCCATTTTAAATCAATAACTTACGCGTGCCTGCGCTCAGCTGCGCGTACCTTCCGTTAGTGGCAAAAACAGGCTCCTGCCACTAATTTGACACTAACGAAGGGCCGTATAAAAACACGTAGACGACCAAAAGATTGCGAAATATTGCAAATATTTGCGACCGCAGATAAACGACGTCCTTAGACATTGCTCCTAAACAGTTGGAGCTAGAAAGTGACAATCGCCGCAGCATTTAAACCGCTTACAAAGGAAGACATCGCAGATGTCTTGGGTATATCCCTGCGTACCGTGGAAAATTGGGTGAATGAAGGCACGTTGCTGCCACCCAAGAAAATAGGGACTCGGGTGTATTGGCACCCAAGCGCCTTTTATGCTTGGCTGGACCACTGCCTCGCAGGGACCGATGCCACGGATGCACCCTCGACAATCTCGGCCCCGGAAAGCATGGA
>JAIPDC010000017.1 GCA_021737865.1 Rhodoferax sp. | reverse complement strand
TTCAGCAGCTGAAGGCTCGTCAGGTAGATTGAATTGTTGAACGCAACTAACAGAGCATCTAGGGTGTGAATCCCCTTTTTGGATCATATGGACAACCCGGTGGAACTGCGGCTGATGGGTCTTGAAAATCATAGATCTGGCCTACCCGGAAGCCGGCACTCGCGGTGGTCGGCTACCGCCCCATTGCGGGTCCCGGACATGACGATGATGTATTCCTTACCGCTAGCCGCATTGAATTAACCCGTCGCATCCAAGCGCGAATTTTTAGGCGGGTTCTTTGGGGGGTAAGAGTTTTTAGCCCTGTGCAGAAATGAAAAAACCCTAAGTGAATCAATCACTTAGGGTTATCAACTGGCGGAGCAGGCGGGATTCGAACCCGCGGAGGGTTTTACCCCTCGCACGCTTTCCAGGCGTGTGACTTAAACCGCTCATCCACCGCTCCAGAGCCGACGATTTTAACCTGCCTTTGGGTCGAAATTAAAGGCGGGCGGTTACAAATACTCAAAAAGGATCGATTTCGTGTGACAGGTGGCATCCTGTAAGCCGCCATGCCCAATCAGATCTTGGGTGGTGTCTGCTTGCCTATAACTTGTTCCACGGCTGCATTCACTGCGGCCTCCACGTCCAGTTGCCATTGGGGGGCTGCTTCGCGCAATTGTTCTTCAACCATTGCATAGAGTGCGGTGCGAAGCTGCTGTTCCAGCCTGGGTTTTACCATCTGCATCACCTGTTCGACCAGAGCGTCTCGGTCAATCACGGGTGCAGATGTAATCGTACCGGGGCGCACTACCTCGGTGAGGGTCGGGACGAATCGGATTGCGGGTTTGACTGGGACCATTAGTCTGTGCGTTTCAAAGCCAAATCGTGTCGCGTAATGGCGTAGCCACGTTCGGTATAAAACTTCCACCGACTGCGTGCCAGGTCACGATCCAGCGCATCTGTGCTGACGACTTCAATCAGTCGGCTGAAGGCCGAAAACTCATCGGGCACCTCGCTGCCCAGATTGACCAGCACATCACGCTCACCGGGGACCTGATCGGCACTGCTCGTCAGAATGACGACCGATCGGTTTTGTACAGCAGCCTCGGCTGACCCCTGGCAATGAGGGATGAAGTCGGTCGCAGACACGGCCCAAAGGTCTGCGTCCAGTTGTGACACCGTGGCTGCATCACCCAACACCACGACTTTCGCACCGCTGCCGGCGGCCTTGCGCAACAAGCGACAGGCGTAGGCCAGCTTGTCGGGTGCGCCGAAATGGAAAGCGATTTCTGTCACGTATTGTGTGCCTGACCCGTAAGGTACTCAACCAGCAACCCCACCGGTCGCCCCGTTGCGCCCTTGGCCGCGCCACTCTTCCAAGCGGTGCCGGCAATATCCAAATGCGCCCAAGGAAATTTTTCGGTAAAGCGCTGCAAGAATTTGGCAGCGGTAATCGCGCCCCCTGCCCTGCCCCCAACGTTGGCCACATCGGCAAAGCTGGTCTTGAGACCTTCGGCATAGTCTTCGTCCAGCGGCATTCTCCAGCACAGGTCCTGCGCCGCATCACCGGCGGCAAGCAGCGCATTGGCCAGGGCGTCCTGCGTTGAAAACAAGCCGCTGCGCACGCCACCCAGTGCGATGACGCAGGCACCGGTCAACGTGGCAATATCCACCACGGCAGTTGGTTTGAAACGCTCGGCATAGGTCAGTGCATCACACAAGACCAGGCGGCCTTCCGCATCGGTGTTGAGAATTTCAATGGTCTGTCCACTCATGCTGGTCACCACATCGCCTGGCTTGACCGCCTGGCCGTTGATCAGGTTCTCACACGCTGCAATCAGGCCCACCACGTTGATTGCGGGCTTGATTGCCGCGAGTGCGCGAAACGTGCCCAACACGCTGGCAGCACCGGACATGTCGAACTTCATTTCATCCATCTCCGGCGCGGGCTTGATCGAGATGCCGCCGCTATCAAAGGTGATGCCTTTACCCACCAGCACGGTGGGGGCCTGTGACTTCGCCGCCCCGTTGTAGTGCAAAACGATGAAACGCAGCGGCTGCTCAGAGCCCTGAGCCACCGCCATGAACGACCCCATACCCAGTTTGGCAACCTCTTTGGGGCCTAACACTTCGCAACTGATCTTGGGCAGCTTGGCCAATTCCTGCGCGGCCTTGCCCAGCATCGTGGGCGTGGCATAGTTGGCCGGTCGGTTGGCCCACTCTTTGGCCAACTCCGCACCGCAAGCGATCCCGACGGCACGGTCGAACGATGCCTGCACTTCGCTCGCATTGGAGGTCGCCAGCGTCAACTTGCTCAAACTGCGCCCTTCGGGCTTGGATTTGGTGTGAGTGTAGACATAGGTTGCGTCAGCGACCGCCGAAACCACGGCGCGCACGGCATCTTCGCGGGCAGGCGCTGCAAAGCACACCAGTAGCTTCTTCAAAGAAGCGGACTTTACCGCCGCCACCGCCGCCATCACTGCCGTGCGAACATCGCGCGCAGACCCGCTTGCGATGCCGGCCAGCACCACGCGCACGGCGTTGGCCTGCATCGGGCGGTACAGGGACAGCAGCTTGCCGGGCTTGGTTTCAAAGTCGGCAGATTTGATGGTTTGGGCCACCAACACTGACAAATCGTCCTTGCCAGCCTTGAAATCTTGCGCAACCAGCACGATCAGAGCATCACATTTCTCGGTAGAGGCCCCGACCAAGCCGATGGGTTTGAGTTCAAAGTTCATAATTGAGGTTTTCCTTTGCCCAGATGTTATTCCATTCCTCTATCCGTAAAGAACTTGCGCGCAGTTTTGGCGCCACTTTGGTGGTGCTGGTAACGGTAGTGATGACCATGACGCTGATCCGCACTCTGGGCGAGGCAGGGCGCGGGATTTTCAACCCTGCAGACGTGATGATCATCATGGGCTACATGGTTCTCTCCGACATGCCCACTATTTTGTCCATGTGTCTTTTCCTGGCGATTCTCAATGTGCTGACGCGCATGTTTCGAGATAGCGAAATGGTGATCTGGTTTGGAAGCGGACGGGGCTTGACATCGTTGATCAAGCCGCTGTTCCGGTTTGCCTGGCCGATTCTGATGGTCATCACCGCTTTGGCCTTTTTAATATTGCCGTGGGCCTATTCACGAATTGAGGATATGCGCGACCGCTATGAAAAGCGCGGTGATATTGCTCGAATTGAGCCTGGCCAGTTTCAGGAGTCCGCAAATGGCGAGCGGGTTTTTTTCATTGAAAAAGATGCTAGCGGCAAGCAAGCAGGCAACAACGTCTTCATTGCCCAGCATAGGAACGACAAGGAAAGCATCACCTCGGCACGCAATGGTCGGGTCGAGATAACCAACGGCGAAAAATTTCTGATTCTGGAAAATGGTCAGCGCCTTGAAAAGGCGCTCAACAAGCCGGACATCACGGTCGCAGTGTTCAAAACCTATGGAGCCAAGGTCGATGCAGATGACCAGTCGGCACGCAGCTTCGTGCCGTCCAGCGCAAAAAGCACACTGGAGCTGCTGCAATCTCCAAACAAAGCCCATCTGGCTGAAATTTCGTGGCGCGCCGGTCTGGCGCTTTCGGCAGTCAATTTGATTGTCATCGCGCTTGCGACCGCAGGGGTCAATCCGCGCGTCGGGCGCACTGCCAATCTGGGCTTTGCCTTCATGGCGTTTGTGGTGTATTTCAACTTGCTCATACTGGGCAAGAGTTGGGTTGAAACAGGCCAGGTCCAGTTTGGTGTGTATTTGCTGGTCCTGCACGGCGGTGCCCTGCTTATGGCCCTCCTATGGCTTACAAAGCGCCACAACAACTGGGCATTTTTCCGGAGCCGCAAGCTGGCCGCGCCAGCCACCCTTTCCAAGGAAGTGGCGTGAAAACCATCCGGCGCTTGCTCTATGGTGAAGTGGTGCTGGCCGTGGTGCTGGTTACCCTGGGCTTTGTCTCCCTGTTCTATTTTTTTGACTTCATTGAAGAGTTGCAAGCCGTCGGCAAACACCGTGAAACAGGCTACACGGTGGCACAGGCTCTTTTGTATGTAGCCCTGATGCTGCCGAGTCATTTGTATGAGTTGTTACCCATTACGGTACTGATTGGAACCATTTTTGTGATGGCGCGCTTGGCTCAAAGTTCCGAGTTCACGATTTTGCGCACCAGCGGGTTAGGGCCCTGGCGCGCCTTGCGGGCCCTGCTGTTATTGGGCCTGGGTTTTGTGGTCTTTACTTTTGCGGTGGGTGACTACTTGGCACCGATAGCGGACAAGTCGGCGCAGTTGCTGAAGTCGCGCTACCAGGGAAAGGTTACGGTAGGCAAAACCGGCGCCTGGTT
This sequence comes from Rhodoferax sp., assembly GCA_021737865.1. GTDB lineage: Bacteria > Pseudomonadota > Gammaproteobacteria > Burkholderiales > Burkholderiaceae_C > Allorhodoferax. The sequence goes on along the minus strand of JAIPDC010000017.1, from coordinate 24,219 downwards.
GAAAGAGCGCCAAGCCTACAGCCACTATGCCGTTAACGTCGGCGCCCTGGCCCCGGATGCGAGCATGCGCGATGTGCGGATTTTTGAGTTTGACAACCAGGGCTTTCTGGTCTCGATGACCGAGGGCCAGACTGCGAAATTCAATCGCGATGACTCCTGGCTGCTGGCGATGGTAGACCGCACCGAGTTCCGAAATAGCGACGCCAATGCCACACACGTTGATCGCACCACCGTGGAGACTTTTCGCTGGCCTACCCAAATCAGTGCGGAGATGGTGGCCACAGCCGTGTTGCGACCGGAGCGCATGGGCACGATTGACCTGTTTCAATACATCCGCCACCTGAATGCAAATGGGCAATCTGCGCAGAAGCATGAAATCCAGTTCTGGAAGAAAGTGTTTTATCCGCTGAGCTGCCTCGTCATGGTGGTGCTGGCTCTGCCATTTGCCTATTTGCATTTCCGCTCAGGCAGCGTAGCCACCTATGTATTTGGTGGGGTGATGGCAGGCATCAGCTTTGTGTTGCTTAATAACGTGCTGGGCGACTTGGGCGCACTGCAGGGCTGGCAACCATGGCTGACGGCTGCGCTGCCAGGTTTGATCTATTCTTTTATTTCACTGACTGCCTTCACGTGGCTGGTCATACGACGATGACAAATACTAATCCTCTGACTGGCATAGTTCTTTTTGCACATGGGTCGCGAGACCCTCTTTGGCACAAGCCGATGGAGGCGGTTGCGGCTCATATAGCAGCGATGTCGGCGCATACACCAGTCGAATGCGCTTATCTGGAAATCAGCACCCCCGACCTTACAACCGCAACTCAGAAGCTGATCACACGGGGCGTGAAGGCCATTACCGTGGTACCCCTGTTTTTGGGCGTGGGCAAGCACGCACGCGAGGACCTTCCACAACTGATGACCAACCTGCAAGCCAACCACCCGGACGTGCTTTTCACCCTGCAGCCTGCGGTGGGTGAAGATGTTCGACTCATCCAGCTCATTGCCAACATCGCCATGGAAGGTCGCCAAACATAGGGTTTGCGTCATAATGAATTCCATCTTTAGTTGGGATTTGATATGAACCTGCATCAGTTTCGCTTTGTTCAGGAAGCCGTTCGCCGCAATCTCAACTTGACCGAGGCCGCAAAGTCCCTGCACACATCCCAGCCCGGCGTTTCCAAGGCGATCATCGAACTGGAAGAAGAACTGGGCATTGAAATATTTGCCCGCCATGGCAAGCGGCTCAAACGCGTCACCGAACCTGGCCAGCATGTACTCAAAAGTATTGAGCTGATTTTGCGTGAGGTGGGCAACCTCAAGCGCATTGGCGAGCAGTACAGCGCTGAAGACAGTGGCACCCTATCCATCGCCGCCACCCACACCCAGGCGCGCTACGTTCTTCCCGAGAAGGTGGCAGGTCTGCGCGCCGCCTACCCCAAGGTCAACATCAGCCTGCACCAAGGTTCCCCCGACCAGGTGGCACGCATGCTGATTGATGAAGTGGCCGAGATTGGTATTGCCACCGAATCCCTGGCCGACTACTCCGAACTGGTTACGCTGCCTTGTTATGAGTGGCAGCACATGCTGGTGCTGCCTACTGAACACCCGCTGGCGCGCAAGGAACGGGTCACGCTGGAGGACGTGGCACTTGAGCCCATCATCACCTACCACCCGTCGTTCACGGGGCGCACCAAGATCGACCATGCTTTTGCTACCCGCAAACTGGAGCCCCGCATTGCCCTCGAGGCCATTGATTCGGACGTGATCAAGACCTATGTTCGCCTCGGCTTGGGCGTCGGAATTGCCGCTGAGATGGCTGTGCGCGATGTCGTGGAGGACGGGGGCAAAGGTGGCCTGGTGGTGCGTCCTGCGGGTAATCTGTTCGGTCAGAACGTGGCCCGCGTCGCGTTCAAGCGCAGCGCCTACCTGCGCAACTTTGTCTACACATTTGCCGAGTTGCTGAGCGACCGGTTGGACCGCAAGCTCATCGCCCGCGCCATGGACGGGCATGTGGAAAATTATGAATATTGAAAACTTTCCGAAAATGACTCCAAAACTGATCTCTCGCCTCCCAGCAGTCGGCACCACCATCTTCACCGTCATGTCAGCACTGGCCGCCCAGCACAAGGCGGTCAATCTGGGCCAGGGTTTCCCGGACTTTGCATGTGACCCGGCACTGGTCAACCATGTCACAAAGGCAATGCAGGGCGGGCACAACCAGTACCCGCCCATGCCCGGCATCCCTCAGTTTCGGGAAGCCATTGCAGCCAAGATTAACACGCTGCATGGTCGCACCTACCGCGCGGCGGACGAGATCACCATCACCGCCGGGGCGACGCAGGCCATCATCACCACCATCCTGGCGATCGTGCATCCGGGTGATGAGGTGATTGTGCTGGAGCCCTGCTACGACAGCTATGTGCCCAATATCGTCCTCGCCGGCGGGGCGGCGGTGCGCGTGCCGCTGACCCCCGGCACCTTCCGGCCCGACTTTGACGCCATTGGCGCCGCACTTAGCCCGAAAACCCGCGCCATCATCGTGAACAGCCCTCACAACCCCAGCGCGACGGTGTGGACGCGCCAGGACATGCTGACGCTGCAAGAACTGCTAGCCCCCACCAGCGTGATATTGATCAGTGACGAAGTCTACGAGCACATGGTTTTTGACGGTGCCCAGCACGAGAGTGCCGCCCGCTACCCCGGCCTGGCCGAACGCGCCTTCATCGTTTCCAGCTTCGGTAAGACCTACCATGTGACCGGCTGGAAGGTTGGCTATGTGGCAGCCCCCGCTTCGATGATGGCCGAGTTCCGCAAGGTGCACCAGTTCAACGTGTTCACGGTCAACACGCCGATGCAGTACGCCCTTGCCGCCTACATGGCAGACCCGACTCCGTACCTGGACTTGCCCGCCTTTTACCAGCGCAAGCGTGACCTGTTTCGCACCGGTCTGGCCTGCACCCGGTTCAAACTACTGCCCAGTGAAGGCAGCTATTTTCAGTGTGTGGATATTTCGCAGGTCAGCGACCTGGGTGAAGCGGACTTTTGCCAATGGCTCACCACAGAGATTGGCGTGGCCGCCATTCCGCTCTCCGCCTTTTACGGTGACGGGTTCGACCAGCATGTGGTGCGCTTCTGCTTTGCCAAGGAGGATGCCACTTTGCACGCTGCGCTGGAGCGACTCAAGGCGTTGTAGCGCAGAACTGCAGTCGGTAGTCATAAAATTGGCCTCTAGCCCTCGCCAAATATGCGTGAGCAGCTATTATTATGATAGCATTCAAATTCATTACAAGGCATGCTTCCACCATCCGGGTAGCAGCTGGCGGTAACGGTACTCCCGGTAGCGCTCGTCCAACAGCACCACGATGCCGGTGTCATTCTGGGTGCGAATCACCCGCCCCGCTGCCTGCACCACCTTTTGCAGGCCGGGGAACAGATAGGTGTAGTCATAGCCGCGGCCAAAGCGCGACTGCATGCGCTGGCAAATGGCCTGATTCACTTCGTCAAACTGCGGCAGGCCCAGCGTGGCGATGAAAGCGCCAATCAACCGCTTGCCCGGCAAATCCACCCCTTCGCCAAACACACCGCCCAGCACGGCAAAGCCTACGCCCTGCCCAGCCACGTCAAACTGCTGCAAAAAGGCGTGCCGGCTGGCCTCGCCCATTTGGCGCTGCTGGGACCACACGGGGACTGCAGGGTGGCGCGTCTGCAGGCGCTGCAGAGCCAACTCCAGGTAGTCAAAACTGCTGAAAAAGGCCAGGTAGTTGCCGCTCTGGCGGGCGAACTGTTCGGCTATGGCGTCCACCAGCTCATCCAGCGTGGCCAGTCTGTCATCACGGCGGGTCGACATGGGTTTGATGACCACGGCCAATTGGTCGGGCGCAAACGGGCTGGCCACATCAACGCGCTGCGTGGTGTCCGGCAAGCCCAGCAAGTTGGTGTAGTAATCAGTCGGGTTGAGGGTGGCGGAGAACAGCACCAAGGAATCGGCCGCAGCAATCCGTGGCGCAATGAAATGGGCGGGCACGATGTTGCGCAGGGTGATGGCGGCCTCGGGGTAAAGCAGTTCGCACAGAGAATGCTCTCCAAATTCTTCCGCCAGATTGGAAAACGCCAGGGTTTGAAAGTAAAACGGCAACCACGCGCCCGGCGCATCGGTGGCGTGCTCGCTCAGGTACTCGCCCACCGCGCTGTTGAATCGCTGCAAGCCACGCAGCCAGTCTGGCGGCAATTCATCCAGGAGGCGCCAGGGTGTGTCGGGTTTTTCTCGCTGGGCAGCCATGGTGACCAGTTGCCAGTGATTGAGCAGCTCAGCTACACGCGGGCGCAGCACCGGTGGCATCTGGCTGTGCACGGTCAGCGTATCGGCCTCGCTGAGTGTGGCGCTGTACATGCTGCAGGCGCGGCTGTACAGGTTGTGCGCCTCGTCCACCAGCACTGCGATGCGCCACTGGTTGCTGGACGTCAACGCATAAAGGGTGGCACTGCGGTCAAAGTAGTAGTTGTAGTCACCCACCACCACATCGACCCAGCGCACCATTTCATGGCCCAAATAGTAGGGACAGACGCCGTGCGCCAGCGCCACGTTGCGCAGAGCGCGCTGGTCCAGCCAGCCCTGCTGTGCGGCTGCCCGCCGTGCGGCTGGCAGGCGGTCATAAAAACCCTGCGCCAGTGGACAGGACTGGCCGTGACAAGCCTTGTCGGGGTGCTCGCAGCTTTTGTCCCGCGCCACCAGCTCCAGTACACGCAGGTTGGCGTCCCGTACCTTGTGCAATGCCTCCAGCGCCACCTGCCGCCCGGGTGTTTTAGCGGTCAGAAAAATGACCTTGTCCACTCCCCGCTCGGGCATGGCGCGCAGGGCCGGGTAGATCGTGGCCATGGTTTTTCCAATGCCAGTCGGCGCCTGCACCAGCAACGGGCGCGACTGCAGGCAAGCGCGGTACACACTGGCTGCCATGTCGCGTTGACCCGCTCGAAATGGCAGCTGAGGAAACTCCAGCACTTGCAGTGCGTCATCGCGTAGCTGGCGGTGGAGCATTTCAGACTGCGCCCAGGCCAGAAAACGCGCGCACAGGGAATCAAAAAACAGTTGCAAATCGGCTGCCGCAAAGTCTTCGCTGAATGGGTGCTCGCTTTGATCGAGCACGTCAAAGTACACCAGACTGAGGGTGATGTGCTCCAGCGCGCGGCCCTGGCACGTCAGCCAGCCGTAAACCTTGAGTTGCGCCCAGTGCAGGACGGTGTGGTTGGGTGCGATGGCGGCCAATGCACCGCGGAAGGTTTTCACCTCCTCCAGCACATTGTGCGCGGCGTCATAGCCGTCGGCCCGGCCATTGATCAGCAGGTTTTGGTAGCTCCCGCCGAGTTTGACCTCTGCCTCGTGGCCGGGCGGGCGGCGGCTGGCCACGAGTTGATGGCCCTCGCGCCCTTGTTGTGCGCTGGGTGACGGCGTGAAGCGTAGGTCCAGGTCGCCCTCTTTGGCTGCAAATTCACACAGGACGCGCACCGACACAGCGTAAGTCTGCCCTGCGCTGTCCACGTTCGCTACCCCTGCTTCGCCACTCATGGGGGCGACTCGGTACGCTGCTCCAGCAGCATGGCCTGATCCGGCCCATCGCTGCCCAGGTCGGCGCTGGCGCGCAGGGGGGTGGCCTTGGCCAGCACCATCCACAGGGCAAAGGGCAAATCGGGCATGGAGCGCTTAGGCGCATTGCGGGCCACTTCCAGCCGGTCGCCTTGCAGCACCATCACACCGCACTCGGTTGGCACCTCGTGCGCCTCGGCAATCGGTTTGCCCTTGCGGTCGGACCCCAGCACGTACCAGCACTGGCCGCCTGCGTCGAGATAGCTGTCGCGCTTGTCCTTGGACTTCAGGTCGCCAAGCAGGTCGGCACGACTGACCTTGATCTCGTGGACCACCGGTTCCAGATAGCCCGCCACCGTGGTGTTGCGAATGGAAAACACGTCTGGCATGCAGATTTTCCAGCGCGCGGCTTCGTCGGGTGGGCTGGGTAGCCGGGCACGGATGCTCAGGCCGGTCCAGACGATGCGGCCATCGCGCAGCATGGCCTGGGCCACCCGATCCACCAGCGCATCGTGCTGTGACATGGCTTGGCGGTTGGTGTGAAAAGCCTGTGCCAGAAAAACGATGCCCGCGTCCGTCAATCGCACCTTGTCGTGCCCGCTGGGCTCCACGGCACGCTCAAGCAATCCGGCGGCCAGCAGTTCCACCTCCACACTGTCCAGACACGGCCAGCCCGCCGAGCGGTAAACATCACGCAACCGTCGGGCGTGGGCGCGGCCTAACGCAATGCCGTTGATGGTTATGCTTGGGCGAGCGGTCAAATCGATCGAGAGCGCTGAAGCGCCACTTGCGTAATGCCCCCCAGCGTGCCGCGGGTGCTGATCAGTTCGGGCTCCAGCATGACTTCGATCAGCGTCCCCTGGGGCCGGGCCAGCGCGGCCAGCAACTCCGCTTCAAAGTCCGCACTGCGCTGGATGCGCACACCGGCGTAGCCATAGGCCCGGGCCAGCGCCGCGAAGTCAGGGTTTTGCAGCGCAGTGCCCGCCACGCGCTGCGGGTACTCCCGCTCCTGGTGCATGCGGATGGTGCCGTACATGCCGTTGTTGAGCAGCAGGATGATGGTCTTGGCGCCGTATTGAACGGCAGTGGCCAGCTCCTGGCCATTCATCAGAAAGTCGCCATCGCCCGCGATAGTGAACACCACCCTGCCCTGGCCAGCCGCCTCCGGGCGGGACTTGCTGGTGATGGCTGCCGCAATACCGGCCGGTACGCCATAGCCCATGGCGCCATTGGTGGGGGCCAACTGGGTTTTGAAGCCATTGGCCAGGCCGGTATAGCGGTAAAAGCGGTGCAGCCAGCTGGCGAAATTGCCCGCACCATTGGTCAGCACGGCCTCGGGCGGCAAGTGCTTTTGCAGCGTGGCTATCACGCTGTGCATGTCCACCAGGCCGCGATCCGTGTCGGATGGCAGGTCCTTGATGGTGCTGGCCTGCAGGTTGGCCTGGTAGTCGGCGTTGCAGGCCCGCATCCAGGCTTCCCACGGCAGTTCCACTGGCGCAGCCAGCACTTCGAGCGAACGGGCGGCGGCGCGCATACTGGCGTGAATGGCCAGGTCTGCCTGATAGACACGATTGAGTTCTTCAGCGCTGGCGTGGATGTGGACCAGAGTTTGTTTGCTACGCGGTGCCTGCAGCAGGGTGTAGCCACCGGTGGTCATCTCGCCCAGGCGCGGGCCGATGGCGATGACCAGGTCGCTCTCACCAATGCGCCGGGCCAGCGCCGGGTTGATGCCAATGCCCACATCACCCGCATACTGCGGGTGATGGTTGTCAAACGTGTCCTGAAAACGAAACGCGTTACCAACCGGCAGGCGCCAGTTTTCGGCAAATCGCTGCAGTGCCTGTGCAGACTGTGGTGTCCATCCACCACCGCCGGCTATGACAAACGGTCGCTCCGATTTTAATAGCAGCTCACGCAATGTCCGCAAGGCTCCGGGGTCACTCCAGGCATCAGACGGCTCCACCCTGGCCAATGGTGCGGGCAAAGCGCCGGTTACCGGATGCGGCACCAGCGTCTGCACCAGCATGTCTTCCGGCAATACCAGCACCACGGGGCCGGGGCGGCCGTTCATGGCGGTGGCAAAGGCACGGGCTATGTATTCGGGAATGCGCGCCGCATCATCAATGCGCTCCACACGCTTGGCCATGCCCAATGTGCTGGGCCCAAACATGGCGCGGTAGTCCATTTCCTGAAAGGCTTCGCGGTCGCGCTGGTCACTGGCCACGTCGCCTACCAGCAAGACCATGGGCGTGGAGTCCTGGAACGCCGTGTGCACGCCAATGCTGGCGTTGGTGGCGCCCGGTGCGCGCGTCACAAAACACACGCCGGGGCGGCATGTGAGCTTGCCATGCGCCTCGGCCATGAAGGCGGCCCCGCCCTCTTGCCGGTTGATGACAAACTGGATCTGGTTACGGTAAAGGTGAAAACCGTCCAACACGGCCAGATAGCTCTCGCCTGGCACACCAAAGGCGTGCGTTACGCCCTGTGCAATCAGGCATTGGACCAGTAGGTGGCCGGCGATTTGAGGGGTCGGTAGGGGGTTCGTTGCAGCAGTCATGCAGCTATTGTGCATGGACTGTATAACCCGGTTCAGCCGCCTGGACTATGGCTTATGCGTTCGCCTGCGGTGATAGTTCCCTGTGCCCCGGTGCGGCACTTTGTCTGTCGTCAAAATATCGCCCGGCTGGTAGGTTGGACCGCTGTTGAGCCGCTCGTAGTACGGCGCAAATTCCGTCTTGGCCAGTGCCAGCAGGTCCTGCAGATCGTCCAGCACAAAATAGACCTCCTGAAAGTCGTCGATACGGTAGTTGGTACGCATGACCCGCTCGAGATCGAATGCGATGCGGTTGGGCGAATCGCTCTGAATGGAGAAAGCGCTCTCAGAAAACGACGAAGCAATGCCGGCACCGTAAATGCGCATGCCGTCATTCTGTCGCACCAGACCAAACTCCACCGTGTACCAGTAGACCCGTGCCAATTCGGTCAGCTTGCCAAGGCTTTGCGCACGCAAACCACCCTTGCCATAGGCCTGGATAAAGTCAGCCATCAACGGGTTCATCAGCATGGGCACATGGCCAAACACATCGTGGAAGACATCGGGCTCTTCCAGATAATCCAGCTCGTGCGCACCGCGGATGAAGTTGCCAGACGGGAAACGCCGGTTCGCGAGGTGGTCAAAAAACACGTCATCCGGCACCAGGCCCGGCACCGCCACGATTTGCCAGCCGGTCGCCTTGTGCAGGGTCTCGGAGAGTTCTTCAAAGTTGGGGATGCAATCGGCCGACATCGGTAGCCTGCTCATGCCTTCCACAAAAGCATCGCAGGCCAGATCGGGCAGTAGATGACTCTGGCGCTCATACAGCGTTTTCCAGACTGAGTGTTGTTCAGTGGTGTAGGAGTCCCACCCCTGATCAACGGTCCAGTCGGGGCGTTGTGGTGCGGTTGCCAGCCCGGCGGCCAGGCCGTGTTTGACTTTGTCGCTGCAGACATCCTCCATGGCGCTCCCCAAGTCAGGCGTCCGTCGGTGCGGTCGGGTAGCCTGCAAAGGCCTGGTCACACCGCTGCGCCATATCGATGTCGTTGCTGCTCAGGCCATCCACATCATGCGTGGTCCAGGTGATCGAAACCCGGTTGTACACGTTGCTCCACTCGGGGTGGTGGTTGTGCTTTTCAGCGGCAATGGCGATCTGGGTCATGAAGGCAAAGGCTTGCATGAAATCGGCCAGAAAAAACTCGCGGGTGATGGCCTCGCCCTGCGCGTCCAGCGTCCATTGGGGCATCGCGCTCAGTTCCAGGGCAGCCTCGGTGGCGTTGAGTTTTCGCATGGTCAGTCTGCCGTGATGACGCCACGGCGCAACTGGTCGCGCTCCATGGACTCAAACAGCGCCTTGAAGTTGCCTTCACCAAAGCCATCATCACCCTTGCGTTGGATGAACTCGAAGAACACCGGGCCCAAGACCGTTTCCGAGAAAATTTGCAACAGCAGGCGGCGTTCGCCTTGCTTGCTGACACCATCGAGCAGAATGCCACGGCTTTGAAGAGCCTGCACGTCTTCGCCGTGGTTGGGCAGGCGGCCTTCGAGCATTTCGTAATAGGTGGCAGATGGCGCGGTCATCAGCGGCACACCAGCCTTTCTCAGGCTGTCCAGTGTGGTGATCAGGTCGTCGGTGAGCAGCGCAATGTGCTGAATGCCTTCACCATTGAACTGCATCAGATACTCTTCGATCTGGCCGGACTTACCAGATGCTTCTTCGTTCAGCGGAATTCGGATCATGCCGTCGGGCGCGGTCATGGCACGCGAGGTCAGTCCCGTGTATTCGCCCTTGATGTCGAAGTAGCGGATTTCGCGGAAGTTAAAAATACGCTCGTAAAAGCTGCCCCAAAACGCCATGCGCCCGCGGTACACGTTGTGGGTCAGGTGGTCAATGATCTTGAGGCCGTGGCCCGCCGGGTGGCGGTCCACACCAGGAAAGAAGTCAAAGTCAATGTCGTAGATGGACTTGCCATCTTCAAAGCGGTCGATCAGGTACAAAGGTGCGCCCCCGATGCCTTTGATGGCGGGCAGGCGCAGTTCCATGGGTCCCGGCGGAATGTCCACCGGTTGTGCGCCCTGCTCCAGCGCGCGGGCGTAGGCCTTGTGCGAATCGCGCACCCGAAATGCCATGCTGCAGGCACAGGGGCCGTGCTCGGCTGCAAAAAAGGCCGCGTGACTCTTGGGCTCGCGGTTGATGATGAAATTGATGTCGCCCTGGCGGTACAGGTCGACATCTTTGGATCGGTGGCGTGCCACGTGCACAAACCCCATCTGCTCAAACACCGGCTCCAGCACGCCGGCTGTGGGGGATGCGAATTCGACGAACTCAAAGCCCATGAGTCCCATCGGGTTGTCAAAAAGGTCGGCCATAGTGTCTCCTCGGTTGCTTATTTTGAATCCCTGATTGTGGTCAAGACTGAGTGCACAGTGTGCGCAAGTTTGTAAGTGATGACGGTCATCTATGCACGTTTCATGCATGCAGCTCGGGCTTTACTGCACTGTACAAGGCGCTTAACAAGTCTTTTTGGGTGATGATGCCTACCAACCGGTTTTCTGCGTCAATGATCGGAATGTGGTGGTGTCCACCCCCGGAGAACAACGGCACCAGTTCAATCACATGCCGGTTTGCGCTGGCCACTTGCACCTTGCGGGCCATGATTTGCCCGACAACCTCAGGCTTGGTGGAGTGTGTCGTGCCGCTGCGCTTGATGAAGGTACGCCAACGCCCGCCCAGGCCAGCGAGCTCGTCCAGCCCTGCGTGGCGCAAAAAGTCAGCCGTAGTCAAAATTCCCACGATGCGGCGCGTGCGGTCAACCACCGGTAACGCCTTGATGTTGTGCTGACGCATGAGCGCCCAGGCTTCGTCTATGGCTGTACCAAACTGCACGGAAACTGGTTCACTTGACATGATGTCGGCACACCGCAAGCCGCCAAAATTTCGATGGTAAGAAGCCAGTTCTGCATGGTGCAGCAATTCTTGCAGGTCGCCTCGGCTGACGTCGAGCACCTGGTTGTAGTGGGCCAATGCACTATCCATGTCTGCTGCGGTAAAGCGCGCCGCTGCCGCCCGGCTGGCATTGGCGCCGCGCTGCGCATGCGGATATGTGCGACCAGTCAGGTTGTTGTATACAACCCCGCAAAGTACCAGCAACATGGAATTCAGGAAGACCGGCACCAGCGCGAATTGGTAATTTGTGGCATGCATAAGAACGGCAAGCAACGCGGTCGCGCCGCCCGGGGGGTGCAGACACCGCAAGGTAAACATCAACGCCATGGCGAGCAACACACTCAAGGGTGCTGCCCACCGGATATCGTTAACCAACAGTGCGCATGTGATGCCGACTAGGGCCGAAATGGTGTTACCACCAATCACCGCCCAGGGCTGCGCCATCGGACTACCCGAAACGGCAAAAACCAAGACCGCGCTGGCGCCCATGGGCGCAATCAGCCAGACACTGGCAAGTCCAGGGTTCACAAGCCATTGACTGATCAACGCAGTGATCAGTATGCCAAACCCCGCACCCAGGATGGCGCGTCGGCGCTCGTGTGCGTCCACTGGGGAGGTGGCTGACAACCATGCTGACAAATTTTTCATCAATTCCACCGCAACGAAAGCTCCAGCATAAGGCCTTCGCAGGTGATTGCTAATTGCATAATTCATGCATGAATCAAGAAAAATATGACGATCTACTGCTCGATAAGTTTGACATCAGTTTGCTTGCCGCATTGCAAAGGAATGCGCATGCCACCAACCAGCAAGTGGGCGAACTGATTCACCTGTCGGCGTCCCAAGTGAGTCGACGCATCCAACGCCTCGAATCGGGCGGCATCATCCGTCGCTACGTGGCACTGTTGGACCCGGCATCGCTCGGTTTGGGCGTGCGTGCCATCAGTTACGTCACACTCAGTCGCCATGGAGGTGACGAAGGTCTGGCGTTTGAGCGTGAAATTGCCGCAATACCTGAAGTACTTGACTGCTACTCGGTGGCCGGCGAGTCGGACTACATCCTGCAAATTGTTGCAGCCGATCTGGGCGTACTGTCCGAATCAGTTTTGCGTAAACTCACCCGCATCAGCGGCGTAGCCCACATCCGGTCCAACATCGTGCTGAACTGTATCAAGTCCAGCACCGAACTACCGCTGGGGCATATTGGCCGGACAGATGGATTGGCGCGTAGGGTGCGCATTGCCGGCTAAACGGAATTTCTCAAAAAAGTTTTGGATTTAGCCTCAAGGTCGCAGATACCCGGCCGATATACCAAGTGAGCGTAAAAGCAAAGTTACGCCAAACCAGGCCGCTACTCCAGTGCAGCGGCAGGTGATTCGTATAGCAACGTATCAGAGGTATATATATGGCATCAATCAATTCAGTCTCTTCGGGCACTCCCGTGAAGGCGCCCCCAAAAGCGGCACCAGTCGCTGCCACCGAGGCCACCCGTGGCAGCAAAGATCCAAAAGGCGCGGGCAGTGCAGACAACGCAGGTGCGGCAAGCGCCGCCGCAAAGGCCACTGCCCCCAAACCGGTCACAAACACAATGGGCCAAGTAACCGGTCGCACGCTGAATGTGACAGCTTGAGGATTTTCGTTCGCTTTGAATTAATGAAAGGCTTTGAAAAGCCATGACAAACATATCCATACAACGACCCGCGTCAGACCAGATGACAGCGATGCCCCGTGCAGTGGCGCCTCCGGCCACCAAGGCACATGCAGCAGCGCCTGCCAACAACGTTGCGGTCAAGCAGTCGGCCGCCACAGCGGCCCATCAGACGGGCAAAGTCGCCCTTTCTACTGATGAGCTAAGCAATCTTGCGAGTGAGATTCAGCGCAAGGTATCCTCCATTTCATCGGACCTGCAGTTTTCGGTGGACCAGGAAACCGGTAAAGACCTGATCCGGGTGACCGATCGCACGACGAAGAAAATTGTTTGGCAATTCCCTTCTGAAGAGGCCTTGAATATCACCAAGGCGTTGGATCAGTATCAAAAGGGAGTCATGCTGAACCGCAAGGTCTAAGAATCAGCGGCGCACCAAGGCTGCTGATTCAAATAGTCCTGCAAGTACGCTGAGAACCGCTGTGCAGCGGGTGACAGCGGGCGGTCCCGGCGGGTAAATACAAAAAATTTCCGCCGCACCACCGGGTCCACAAGTGGCCTGCTTTGAAGTTGATGGAGACGGATCAGGCTGCTGGCGTAGGGCAGACAAGTGGTTACACCCAAGCCAGCGCTGACCATGGCGAAGGCAGTTGTCATAAATCCCACTTCGTTAGCCGGATTGAGAGCCTCGTCGTGTAACGAATCGTGCAGATCCACCCGCAGGCGATGCGTAAACTCTCCCTTCAGCGCGATCACCGGGTAGCGCAACGCATCATCCCAACTGACACGCTTTCTTTTGCTCAACGGGTGATCCGGTCGAAACACCACCACAAAGGGAATCTCGAACAGGGTCTGTGCCTCAATATCGGCAGATGACTCACGCTCGGGGCCGACTCCAAAATCAACCTCGCCGCTGTGCACCTTGGACAGCACATGCTCCACCATACAGTCCAAAAGGCGAATTTCGATATCGGGGTACTCCTTCTTGAAGCCCGCAATCACCTCGGGCAACACCGAGGCCGACATCAGTTGCGGAGCGGCTACGCGCACAAGGCCACGCTTGAGGGCCTTCAAATCACTGATCGTATCGAGCGCACCATCGAGGTCCTGCAACAACCGCGCCACCAGCGGGTAGAACTCCCTGCCGACCTCGGAAAGACTGACCTTGCGCGTGCTGCGATTCACGATCTGAACCCCCAGTGCCAGTTCCAACTCCTTGATCAAACCGCTCAGCGTCGACTGCGTGACGTGAAGACTGGTGGCGGCATCGGTAAAGCTGCTGGTCTGAGCAAGCGCGACAAAGGCACGCAGCTGGCGCAAGGTGATATTCATCGGCTATTTCACTAAATTCATCATAAAAATCTGTTTGAATGATAGATCAAACTACCCTCTAATGGCACCCATCAATGCGCCAACCGACCGATTTCCAGGAGAACACCATGCTTATCAAGAAGATCCACCACGTTGCCTATCGCTGCATCAATGCAAAAGAAACGGTCGAGTGGTATGCCAAGCACCTCGACATGAACTTTGTGCTGGCCATTGCCGAGAACGAAGTACCCTCCACCAAGGCACCCGATCCCTATATGCATGTCTTCATCGATGCAGGGGCAGGCAACATTCTGGCCTTCTTCGAGCTGCCCAACAGCCCTGCCATGGACCGCGACCACAATACACCGGCCTGGACGCAACACCTTGCGTTTGAAGTCGGCAGCATGGACGAACTTCTGGCCACGAAGACACGCCTCGAGGCCGCTGGTATCGATGTCATCGGTGTCACTGACCACACCATTTTCAAGTCGATCTACTTTTTTGACCCCAGCGGTCACCGCCTGGAGTTGGCCTTCAACACCGCCACCCCGGCCATGGCCAAAGCCCTGGACGATGTGAAGTGGGACATGCTCAACGAGTGGGAGCAAACCAAGAAGGCGCCAAAACACGCCGCCTGGATGCACGATGGCAAAGGCTTTGTCGCCGCCTGATGGACCCTGGCACGCGCACTCTTCACTCTTATATGTTCATTCGACTGACCCGTGCGGTCACCCGCGCGCTGGAACTCACCATCGTGGCCTGCCTTTCCTTGATGGCACTGCTGGTGTTTGGCAATGTGGTGCTGCGTTACGGTTTTGACTCGGGCATTGCGGTTTCCGAAGAACTGGCGCGGCTGTTATTTGTTTGGCTGGTGTTGCTGGGGGCCATTCTGGCGTCGCGCCAGCACGCCCACATAGGCTTTGACACCCTGGTCAAGAGCCTGCCGCCAAAGTGGAAAAAGGCTGCAATAGCCTTCACTGGAACACTAATGCTGGGTGCCTGCGTGATTTTTGTGATTGGTGGCTGGCAGCAGACCCTTATCAACCTGGACAACAGCTACCCGGTACTGGGAATTTCCTATGCATGGCTGCACGGCTCGGCGATCGTCTTTGGAATAGGCATGGGCATCAGCATTGCGTTCAACATCTGGGACGCTTTGACGCAACCCCACACCTCTGAAGAACTGAGCATGACGCTGAACCTGAGCGAGCGCATAGAGGCCGAAATCGAGCACGTCGTAACCCATCAAAACGCGGGGCCAAAGCGATGAGTGCGCTCATATTTCTGGGCACCTTACTTGGCGCCATTGCCATTGGCATGCCAATCGCGTTCGCGTTGCTGTTCTCAGGCATTGCCATCATGCTGCAGCTGGGTCAGTTTGATCCGCAGATCGTGGTGCAAAACACCATTGGCGGCGCTGACAACTTTGTGCTGATGGCAGTGCCGTTCTTCATTCTGGCCGGTGAGTTCATGAATGCCGGCGGCCTGTCCAAACGCATTGTCGACATGGCTGCAGCCTTTGTAGGGCATCTGCGCGGTGGGCTCGGCTATGTGGCCATCATCGCAGCGGTTTTGCTGGCCAGTCTGTCGGGATCTGCGGTGGCAGACACCGCTGCGCTGGCGGCCATTCTCGTGCCCATGATGCGCGCTGCGGGCTACGACGTGGGCCGCGCCTGCGGGCTCATGGCGGCGGGCGGCATCATCGCTCCAGTGATTCCACCGTCGATCGGTTTTTTGCTGTTTGGCGTGGTCGCCAATGTGTCGGTGACCAAGCTGTTTTTTGCCGGTATGGTGCCTGGCGTGATGATGGGCCTGTCGCTGGTGGCCGCTTGGTGGTTGGTGTCGCGCCGCGAAAACACGCAACTTACACCCAAGCTACCCTGGGGTGAGCGCATCGCACTATTGGGCAAAGGATTCTGGGCCTTACTACTGCCGGTCATCATCATTGGCGGCCTCAAGTTCGGGATCTTCACGCCCACCGAAGCCGCCGTGGTGGCAGCCATGTATGCCATGTTTGTAGGTCTTGTGATTTACCGCGAGCTCAGCATGAAAGACATTTACCACAGCCTGCTCATCACCGCGCGCACCACCGCCGTCGTGCTGCTGTTGGCGGCCATGGCGATGGTCGCGTCCTACATGATCACCATTGCGGACATTCCCGGTCAAGTGGGCGAATGGATGCAGGTGTTTGCTGGTAACCAGCTGCTGCTGGTCACGGCGATGATGGTGGTGGTCTTTCTGGCCGGCATGGTGCTGGACTTCATCCCCATCGTGCTGATCTTCACCCCCGTGTTCCTGCCTATCGCCATCCAGGCCGGTGTAGACCCCATTTATTTTGGTGTCATCTTCATCATGAACTGCTCCCTTGGCATGATCACGCCGCCCGTCGGTGTAGTGCTCAATGTAGTCAGCTCCATTGGCAAGATCAGCATGGCGCAGGCGGTCAAAGGTGTACTGCCCTTTTTGCTGGCCGAGTCGTTGGTGCTGATCGCATTGATTTTGTTCCCCGCCCTCGTTACCGTTCCGGCCAGTTGGTGGCGCTAGTCGCCCGCGTCACAAGCCATGTTCCGTCGATTTTTCCCCATTAACAACACAAGGAGACCTGCCTCATGAAACTCGCGCTTATTGGAAAATTCACCAGCCTTGCGCTGGTAGCCCTGCTGGGCACCTCTGCCTTGGCACAGATCAATGCCAAGTTTGCCGTCACGCTGTCGGACAAAACCCACCAGGGCCAAGGCGTGGCGCGCTTTGTCGAACTGGTGGATAAAAAGAGCCAGGGGCGCATCAAGATCAAGCCCTTCTACAACGGTGCCTTGGGCAACGATGTGCAGGTCACGTCCTCTCTGCAAGGCGGCACCATCGAGTTCACCGTACCCCAAACCAGCACGCTGACCGGCATGGTCAAAGAATTTGAAATTCTGGACTTCCCTTTTCTATTCGCCAATGAACAGGACGCCGAAAAGGTACTCGACGGCGCGACCGGCCAGAAGCTGTTGGACAAACTGCCGGCAAAAGGACTGGTGGGCCTGGCTTACTGGGAAAACGGCTTTTTCAATGCCACTAACAGCAAGCAGCCAATCCAGAAATGGGAAGATTTCCAGGGCCTGAAATTCCGCGCCGTGCAGGCCAAGATTTCGCAAGAGACCGTCAAAGCGCTGGGTGCCAACCCGGTTCCACTGGCCGTGCCCGAGCTTTACACAGCACTTGAAACCCGCACCGTCGATGGCCAGGGCACGCCTTCCGCCGTGACCGCTGCACTCAAACTCAACGAAGTGCAGAAGTACATGTCGTTGACCCGTCACTCGTATGGCGCATTCCTGCCGCTGGTGTCCAAGAAATTCTGGGACACCCTGCCCCCTGCCGACCAGACCATCCTGCGCGAAGCCGCTGTGGAAACCAGGTCCTTCCAGCGCGGCATTGCGCGTGACCAGGCCAAGGGCGCAGAGGCTGCTATGGCTTCAAAAGGACTGCTGATCAACGACATATCGGCACCCGAGCGCAAGCGCATGCGTGACAAGGTCAAGCCAGTGTGGGACATGTTTACCGCTGATGTCGGAGCTGACCTGGTTGCCGAAGTCATGGGCCAACTCTCCTCCAAGTGAGATAAAAAACGACCACAGGGCCATTGCAGTCATGCCATTGAACGAAACCCATAACCCCGAGTTGCGCAGCTGGGTCGAGTCCGCCAACGCACCGGGCAGCGACTTTCCGATCCAGAACCTGCCCTTCGGTGTGTTCCGCGTGCCCGGTAATCCCCATCTGTTTCGCGTTGGCGTGGCCATTGGCGACCAGATGGTGGACCTGACCGAAGCCCAGGCAGCTGGTATTTTTAATGGCCATGGGGCACTGGCACAGGCCGGTGCTCAAGCATGCTGCGCGCCTAATCTCAACCCCTTTATGGCCTTAGGCGCCCAGGCGTGGTCGGCACTGCGCGTGGCGCTCTCGCGCGCACTGCGCCAAGGTGCGCCCCAGCAATCGGTCCTGCAAGACTGCCTGCTACCTCAGACCGGCGCAGTGTTTGCGGTGCCCGCCCATATTGGTGACTACACCGATTTCTACACCTCGGTGCACCACGCCACCAACATCGGCAAATTGCTGCGCCCGGACAATCCCTTGCTGCCCAACTACAAGTGGATTCCGATTGGCTACCATGGCCGCTCGTCAAGTATTGGCGTGTCGGGCCAAGCGGTGCGCCGCCCGGTTAGCCAGATCATGCGTCCGGGGGCCATCGAGCCCGTCATGGCGCCTAGCGCACGCATGGACTATGAGCTGGAGGTTGGCATTTTTATGGGTCCCGGTAACACGCTAGGCGACCCGGTTCCGCTCACACAAGCGGAACAACACGTATTCGGCCTGTGCCTGTTCAACGACTGGTCAGCGCGCGATGTGCAGGGTTGGGAGTACCAACCGCTGGGGCCATTCCTGTCCAAGAACTTTGCCAGCACTGTGTCGCCCTGGGTAGTCACCCTGGAGGCACTGGCGCCGTTTCGCGAACCCTGGACACGAGCCGCTGGCGACCCTCAACCCCTACCCTACCTCGACTCAGCCGAGTTGCGAGAGAACGGCGCCATCAACATCGAGCTAGAGGTCTATCTTCAAAGCGATACCATGCGCAAAGAGGGATTGCCCGAGCACCGACTCTCGCACAGCAACTTCCGTGATGCCTACTGGTCAGTCTCTCAAATGGTGACGCACCACACAGCCAACGGCTGCAATCTGCAAGCAGGCGACCTGCTGGGCAGCGGCACGCAGTCCGGCCCCACCGAGGAGGAAGCCGGATCGCTGATGGAGCTGTCCAAAGGCGGCAAGCAGCCATTGACCCTCCCCTCGGGGGAAACCCGCACGTTTCTAGAAGACGGAGACACCGTTATCTTTCGCGGAGCCTGCTCTGCGCCGGGGTTCGTGCGTATCGGCTTTGGCGAGGTGCGTGGCATGTTGCTGCCCGCCCGCCCTTTGCTGTAACGGAAGGCCTCCCATGCTTGCTCTGCACAGCTACTTCCGCAGCTCAGCGTCCTACCGGGTGCGGATCGCACTCAACCTCAAGGGCTTGCCGTACAGCTATGTCCCCGTCCATTTGCTCAAGGACGGTGGCCAGCAGCACACCTGCGACTACCAGCGTGTCAACCCTGCAAAACTGGTGCCTACACTGGTCGATGATGGTCATGCCATCGGGCAATCGCTGGCCATCATCGAATACCTGGACGAAACCCACCCCGAACCGGCATTGCTGCCCCCCGACCCGCTGGGTCGTGCACGCGTGCGCTCACTGGCCCAATCGGTGGCCTGCGAAATCCATCCACTGAACAACCTGCGCGTGTTGCAGTACCTGGACAATGACCTAAAAGTGGATGAGCTCGCCAAAGGCAACTGGTATCGGCATTGGATCACGTTGGGATTTACGGCAATTGAAACCCAGCTGGCCACCAACCCGTCCACGGGCACGTTTTGCCATGGCAATACCCCGGGGCTCGCCGACTGCTGTCTGATTCCGCAAATCGCCAACTCACGACGCTTTGATACGCCGCTAGACGCGTTCCCGACGATTCGACGCATTGAGCAAGCCTGCTTGGCGCTAGACAGCTTTGCCAAGGCTGCGCCTCAGCTGCAACCGGATGCGCTATAGCGGATCACGCAACACGGAGCCAGCTCAGCCGATCGATTGCAATGTAAGCGTTGCCGCCAACGCCACTCCCCGCGGAGCTTCGTAATCAGCCACTAGCCAGGCACGCCGCTGGTGTGATGCCGCCCCCTGTAGTAACTCTTGCACAAAGGCGATGGACGCCTTGTCGAGGGCCGCCAAGGGCGAATCCAGCAGCGTGACTGCGGCGCCGCTGGCAAAGGCGGCAGCAAGAAAAACCTTTCGCTTGGTTCCGGTGGAAAGCATATGCAACGATTTTTCCAGATGGGGCGCAAGGGAGAAGCCGTCAATGAGGTCCTCCAGTGACTGGCCTGCAATTGCAGGGAACCGTAAGCGCGCAACAGCCCAAAAGGCCTTCGGTGTTAACGCATCGAATGCCTGCGTTCGCGGGTCGACCCAAAACACCTGACTGCAATAGCCCTGGCCCTGCTCGGAAAGATGGATGCCGTTAATCTGAAGGGCCCCGCTCTGTGCGGGCAACTCGGCTGCCAGCAAACGCAACAGCGTTGTCTTACCCGTGTTCTCGTTGCCACCAACCCAGGAGACGCCGGGCGGGAGCGTGACGGTAAAGTCCTTGAAAAGCACATTATTGGCAAAGCCAAAACACAGTCCTTCGCACCGCAATACGACTCCCCGCTCGAAGACCGAGACTGTCAAGTTCGGGTGCGGCACTTGTGAGCCGGTTCAGGGTTGAGCGACTGGCGCACGCGCAAGCATCCGACCCACGGCTTGCGGGTCCATGCCGTACATATCGGCAAATTCCTCGACTGTCTTGCCGCTCGCGTTGAACGCCTGTAGCAATGCTTCTGTCTTGGCAGCACTGGCTTCGGCCTGCGCCATGGCTTGATCCAGAACCGCATTGGCTCCCTCATCACGGCTGCGCACCAACTCGGCGTAGGCCAACGGGGTCATACCGGAGGCTTCAAACGCCAGCACTATGCGCCGCACCAGTTTGGGGCGCAGGTCTTCTTGGCTACGCATCTGGCGGCGCCGAAACACTTCCAACAAGGCGTGATGCACATGCTCCGGCGCCATGGCCTCCACCGGCTGGCCCGTCAAATCATGGCGCTGCTCGCCTGATGCAACGGCTGTCAGGTAGCGCGTTGAACGGGTGTGCATAGACAGCGCAGCCTTGAGACTGTCCTTGTCAAACGCATCGGGATGCGCTTGCAGCAGATCCTGAAAAATGCCGCGCTTCAGCGGAAGGAAAACGGCGCCAAACAATTGCGGATACAGCGCCGCCATTTTTTCCAGCACCGGAAAAACATCTGGCTTGGCCGGGCGTTTGGGTGCTTCAGGTGCCGCAGGCACAACCGCATCAACTGGTGCGGAAGTTTCAATCGTTTCAGGGGAGGGATGCGAAGTGTCGGTCATTGGAAAAATCAAAAAATATCAGGCGAAAAGCCCTCCATCATGCCAGCGAATGGCTGGGTTCCCTATTTTTGACGGTACGAACACCCACACCAAGCGCCACACCCACACTCAGAAGCAGCATCAGTGCTGCGCCCAGCAGGGTAGCGCCATACCAGCCACGGTCCATAAACACACCAAAAACCATGGGTGAAATCGCAAAACCGGTATCCAGACCCGAGTAAACCAGGCCGTAGACACGTCCCGTGGCCCCCTTGGGTGTCGCCTTTTTGATCATCATGTCGCGCGAAGGACCACCAATGCCCACCGCAAAACCGGTCGAAGCCAAAACCACCATGGTGGCGGTCGCGCCCAGGAGACCCGTTCCGCACAAGGCAAGCAGCACAGCACCAGAGGCCATGGCCATGGCCACAACGCGGTCGCTATTAACAGCACGCGCAGCGATAAAGCCGCCCACAAACATACCCAAGGCGCCACACAACATGTATGCGGTGATCGTGTAGGTGGCCGATTCAAAACTGATGCCATGCATGGCTTTAAGAATGGAAACCGCAAAGCTTTGCACCACCGCCAGTGTCATGGTGGAGAGCAAGAAGAAGCCAAAACACCACCACACCACGGGTAACTTCATGAACGCCATATCGTGCTCAGCATGCCCTTGCGCCACCGCGAGTGGGTCCCGATGGGCAACTTCGGTGCTCAATTTATCGCGATGTAAAAATAAGACAGCAGTAATCGCGAGGTACATCACGGCTGCGGCCACATAGGCATTGCGCCAGCCAATGGTGGCACCCAGACCCGCAAAAAAAACAGGGGCTGCAGCCCAACCCAAGTTACCCGTAAGCCCATGGGCGCTGAAAGCGTGACCCAACCGGGGCGCGGAAACCCGCTGATTAAGAATGGTGAAGTCCACCGGGTGGAACGTAGCATTGCCTAAGCCCGCCAAGGCCGCTACCAGCAGAAGGCCCGTGTAGCCTGTGACCATGGAGGCGGCCACGCAGGCCGCAATAAAAATGCTCATCGCCAGGAACAGCAGTGGTCGGGCGCCCAGCCGATCTACAACAAAGCCGGCACTCGCTTGCCCAACCCCGGAGACCACAAAAAAAGTGGTCATGAGCAAACCTAGCTCAGAGTAGCTCAGGCCAAATTCCTTCATGAATACGGGAAACAGCAGTGGCAGCAGCAAATGACCAAAATGCGAGCTGGCGTGGGCCAATCCCACCAAGCCAATGATGGTAGCGTCCCGCTGTAGGGGAACGGATTCGGCGTGCGCCGTAAAAGTGGTCGTGCTCGTACTCATGCGTCGATGGTAAGGTCTTTGGGAAAACCTTTCACGCCAGAACCTCCTGATAGGGCTACTGTCCGCACGGCAATTTCTCGGAAAGCCACAAATTGAATGTGCATGCGACTTTTGGTGCACGGAACAGCTAGACTGAACCAAACAAAACTGCACTCGTTTAACACATGGAAATTACAGGACTTATCCTCGCCGGAGGACGCGGCTCCCGCATGGGCAGCGTCGACAAAGGGTTGGCACCCTTCGGCAGTCAGCCCATGGTACTGCACGTCATTCAACGCCTGCTGCCCCAGGTACAACATCTGCTGATCAACGCCAACCAAAATCTGGACACCTACGCCGCGTTTGGTGCGCCGGTTTGGCCGGACGCCATGCCCGACTTTGCCGGTCCGTTGGCCGGCTTGCAAACAGGATTGATGCACTGCAAAACGCCCTATCTGGTAACTGCCCCTTGCGACTCACCATTTTTGCCGCCCGACCTGGTGCAGCGCCTGGCCTCGGCCTTGCTGGCGGCGAATGCTGACCTGGCGGTAGCGGTTACCGGTGAGGGTGAAGCCCGCCAGCCGCATCCCGTGTTCTGTCTGGCGAAGACATCCCTGCTGCCGCACTTGACCGAATTCCTGGAGAGCGGGGGCCGCAAGGTTGACCGCTGGTACGCAAGTCTGCGCCTAGCCGAGGTTAATTTCCCGGACGAATCCGCCTTTCGCAACATCAACACTTTGGCCGAACTTCAGCAAATGGCGCCCACATGACCCAGCCCACACTTACACAGTTTGTCAGCAATCTGGCTGATTACGACCCCAATGCGCTCCCGGTAACGCAAGCCCAGCGCATCGTGCAGGACTTTGTGCAGGCCATTTCGGCTGTTGAGACCGTCACGATCTGGCAAGCACTCGACCGGGTGCTGGCGGCCGATGTCATATCCCCCATCAGTGTGCCTGCGCACGACAACTCGGCCATGGACGGCTTTGCCTTCCAGGGTGCAGATCTGCTGCCCGAAGCGGCCACTACTTTCGCGATCGTCGGCACGGCCTTGGCCGGGCGAACCTTCCAAGGCACCGTTGAACGCGGTGAGTGCGTGCGCATCATGACCGGGGCCGTGATGCCAGCGGGGTGCGACACGGTTGTGCCACAGGAGTTCACGCAGCATGCCTCCGACACTGCGGTCACGGTGCCGCACGGCGTGGTTCGCACCGGTGACAACCGCCGGATGAAGGGCGAAGACCTGCAAGAGGGAAAGGCGGCCATCGGGGGCGGGCGAATTTTGCGCCCGGCCGACCTGGGCCTGCTCGCCTCGCTGGGCATCGGCCAGGTAATGGTACTGAGGCGACTGCGCGTGGCGTTTTTCTCAACCGGGGATGAATTGCGTTCACTCGGCGACGAACTGGACTCCGGCTGCATTTACGACTCCAACCGTTACACGCTGTTTGGCATGTTGACACGCCTAGGCTGCGAACTCATCGATATGGGAGTGGTCAAGGACGACCCTGTTTCACTGGAGGCAGCCCTGCGCTCTGCCTGTGCCACTGCTGACGCCATCATTACCTCAGGTGGCGTGTCTGTCGGCGCGGCCGACTACACCAAACAGATCATGGCCCAGTTGGGCGACGTCACCTTCTGGAAGATCGGTATGCGCCCCGGGCGCCCCATGGCCTTTGGCACCATTACATCCGAAGGTAAGTCGGCCTATCTATTTGGCCTGCCGGGCAATCCGGTGGCCGTGATGGTCACCTTTTACTTCTTCGCCCGCGATGCACTGCTGCGCATGATGGGCGCCAGCGCTGACCCGCTGCCCGTGCTGCGTGTAACCTCTCAAACCGACATTCGAAAAAAGCCCGGGCGTACCGAGTACCAACGCGGTGTCTTGTCTACCGATGCCAGCGGCAACACCGTTGT
>JAIPDC010000233.1 GCA_021737865.1 Rhodoferax sp. | reverse complement strand
CGTCACTTATTGCACTGAAAACGAGGAGACCCCGAGGCGCTCCTCGAAGCTCAGGGAGTGCGTACCGCCGCCGGCGGCCATCTGCTCTTGCAGCCCGCTGGCCATGCCGTGCAGCCGCAATCCGCGCAGCTGCTCCAGGGTGGTGTTCATCATCATCGGTGTTCCCTGCTGGTCTCGGTTCATTGGTAGTAGCCGGGGCCGCGCACATGGGCATGCTGCGGGCTGGTCCATTGCGGCGTGTCAGCCGCATGGACCCGGTCGCGGCCGTTGGCCAGGATGTCGCGCACGTGGCTGTAGCGCGCCGTGCCCAGCTCCAGGGCCACCAGGCAGGCCGCCTCCAGCCGCGGCTTGCCGTACTTGCGCACCAGCGACAGCAGCCCCAGGCAAGCCCGGTAGCCGTGCTCGGGATGGCGCTGCTCCTCCAGCAGCCGCTGCACCGTGCGGCCGGTGGCCACGCCGATGCTCTGGCCCCAGTGCACCAAGCGCTCGGGTGTCCACTGCAGGTGCGCCCGATGCGCCGCCGGCAGGTGCTCCACCACCGTGGTGAAGCCGCCCTGGTGGGCGCTGCGGGCGTGCGCTGCCACCCGCTGGCCGCGATGCAGCAGCTCCACCCCGCGAGTCGTCAACCGCGCCTCCAGCACCTGGCTGACCAAGGCCTGCGGCACGCTGTAGCGGTGGCCATCGATCTGCACGTGCTGGTCGATGTGCACCCGCACCGTCTTGTAGCTGGCGTACTCCCAGGGCTGGGCCGGCAGCGCCTGCAGCGCCGGCGCGTCCAGCTCGGCAAACGCACTCGCGCGGCTGCCGGGCAACTTCTGGAACGGCTTGGTATTGAGCTGCGCCAACAGAGGCTCGATGGCGTCGTTGACGTCGTCCACGCACTCGAAGCGGTGGTTACGAATCCGCATCAGAATCCAGCGTTCCACCACCTGCACTGCCGACTCCACCTTGGCCTTGTCTTGCGGCAGGCGCGGCCGGGCCGGCAGCACCGAGCAGCCGTAGTGGCGGGCGAAGTCCTGCACGATGTCGTTGGCCCGCGGCTCGTAGCGGTTCGGGTTGGCGATCAGGGCGCGGGGTTGTCCGGGACGATCAGCTGCGGCACGCCGCCAAAGTAGCGCATGGCCTCGGCGCAGCCGTGCAGCCAGTCGGCCATGCGCTCGTGCGGCGTGGCGCAGGCAAAGGTGTAGCTGGAGGCCCCCAGCGTCGCGACGAAGATGTGGGCGCGCGTGCCATCGGCGAGTTCCACGGTGGGGCCGGCGAAGTCGACGAACATCTTCTCGCCGGCCCGGTGGATCTGCCGCATCAAGCGCTTCAGGCGCAGGGCGTAGCGGCGGTAGTTCTCGCAGAACTGGCTGTAGCACCAGGTGCTTTGGCCAGGGTGGGCCTCAACGTACTGCCACAGCAGCATCAGCGTCATGCCCTTGCGGCGCAGCTCCTGGTGGATGCGGCCGAAGTCGGGCAGCAGGAACTGGCACGGGCGATCGCTGCCCGCCCACCAGTTGCCGCTCCAGGGCGGTTTCGCTCAGGCCCTGGATGGTGGGCCAGTCCAGGCCGGCGGCCGCTGCCAGGCTGGCGTACTTAGCCACCACGCCCTTGGAGAATACCCAGCATAGACGGGCGGCCCACCGCCTCGCAGATTGCTTCCGCATCCGCAGCGTCATTCTTATTGCTCTTGACGTAGGGCTTGACGAACTGCGGCGCCATTAGCCGCACGGTGTGCCCGAATGTCTGCAGCCTGCGCGCCCAATGATGGGCACCGCCACACGCCTCCATGCCGATTAGACAGGGTGGAAGACTGGCGAAGAACACGCCCATTGGTCGCGTCGCAACTGCTTGCCCAGCACAGCCTTTGCTTGGGCGTTCACTCCGTGGACCTGGAATACGTTCTTTGCCAGGTCAATGCCAGCTGTCGCAATCTCCATGGTGGACGCTCCTTTCGATCTGAGTGGTTGGTGACCCTTCCACTTTGGCACATCGATGCCGTTGTCGGGTAGGGGCGTCCATCCCATTGCTTACCCCTGAACTGCCTCGTAGCTGGTCGGTCGTCGAAGCTACGAGAGCCTCGCAACCGGTCCCTGCGCGTCGCGATCTCTTCTCGTCATGCTCGGTCTAACCTCGTGAGGGAAAGTCCCTATCGAGGTGTCCATTCAATTTGGACCATGGCACACGAACGGCACAGCGCCACCACCTCCAGACCTGATCAAGCTCGCGATGTGAGCGGACGTGATGACGTTGGAGAAGTCGCTGGCTTACGGATTGCTCATCAGTACTCTACCGACCCAACCGACAGCGATACCAAGCTTCAGCAATGGGTCGGGCAGCAGGGTAGGCCAAATGAAGTCACGACCGACGGGCTTCAGCAGTTTGGCCCGTAACGGCTCTGACCAGCCGATGTCGCGCGCCAAAATCCAACGAATCTGGCCTGTCGATCGGTCAATCTTGATCACTGCGTCGAGGTTGCGCAGCGACAGCAGCACCGAGTTATCACGCGGGTCGTGGTGGACACCGTTGCCATGCGTCCAGTCCAAGTGGTCCGGGAAACCACGCACCCACCAATATGACCAGAATGTGTCGTAACCGATCTTGAACGGATCGAGGTGGTCGAAGCAGTTCCAACGCCAAACCACTTCACCTTCCGGTGTGAACTCGATGACCTCGTCGCCCATCACCCATTGCGCCCGCCGAGGCGCAGTGGCGTCAGTCTCGCTGGTGAAGTAGTTTTCGATGCGGCGAGGCACGGCATTGAGCGACAGGAAATTGCCGTTGGGCAGCTCATCGGGTTGGTGGTGCAAGGTCACTGCCTGTACAGGGACAGCGCCAGGTGGCATCGGGGTAGGCCCCAGGGCGGCACCCCAACAACGCAGTGTGCGTCCCAGCCAGTCGATCTCGGTCGGGCTGTTTCGCGTCGTGTGAAAGAACAGGTGACCGTTATTCAAAGCAGCCACCCCGGAAATCCGTGCAGGGCTGCGGTAGAACCAGACGATGTCACCGTCCTCATCAAGCGCCAGGATCAGACTCCAGTCGGTGGTGAATCGACGTTGCTCGGCTGTCATGCGATGTGATCGCCCAAGCGCACGTCGCCGCACACTCAACAGCGTCAGTCCAGGCTCCATACGTTCACGCTGCGCACGGTTCACGCGCAGCGTAGGAAAGTCCAGGCTGCTGATGGGCAGTGCGGGCGTCTGAGCAGTCAGTGGTTTTGCCGAAAACCGCTGCCCTTGAGCGTCAATCAGTGACACTTCCAGGCGGTAGGACCGAGCTGGCTTCAAACCAACAACCGGCAGCGACTTTGCGCCGGATTCGACCTGCCAGCGATAACGCTGTGACACCCCTTCGGAGACAGCCTTCAGTTCCAGTGTTCCGGCCACGTTCACGTCGACTGACAGCACCAAGGCCATCGGCGCAACCGGATCCGCATTCGGCACCACACTGGGCTCTTGTCGGAACACATCGGTTGTCGGCTGCGCGTTGCTCATGAACAGTCTCTGCCTTGTTTACACGCGAGCCAACGCACGATCCACTCTGGCCAAACCATCCTCCAGATCGGCAGCCGTCAGGCCAGCAGATACAAAGTAGCGGTCGCCACGGCCAGCATAGACCCCTTCTTCAATCAGCGCCAAGCGCAGTTGGCGTGCCTTGTCACGATCCGCATGCTCGGCAAGGTCGCGTGCTGAGTACGCCACTGGCAGCGAAGTAAAGTGAGCGCAGAACACGCCTCGTACGCCTTGCACCAGCAGATCGTGTCCGTGCTTGCTGCCCAGTCGCTTGAATTCGGCCATGAAGTGCGACTGCATCTCGTCGATGTACCGGTACGCAGCGCCATCGTCGCGCTCCAGCATGCGCATGGTGGTCAGGCCCGCTGTCATGCTCATGGGGGCGGCATTGAAAGTACCTGCACCCACTACAGAGTTGGAACGCAATAGTTCGAAGATGTCCGTACGACCCGCTACGGCCGCCAGTGGCATACCGCCTGCTATGGCCTTACCGAAGCTGGCCAAATCGGGCGTAACACCGTAATGGCCTTGAGCGCCGCTCAAGCCCATCCGAAAGCCTGTGATGACTTCGTCTATGCAGAAGACCACGCCGTACTGCGTGCAAAGCTCTCGCACCCGCTCAAGGTAGCCGGGGCGTGGGATGCAGCAGCCACCATTGGTCATGACGGCTTCCATCATCACCAAGGCAATGTCTTTGCCATGGGTCTTGAGCAGGTTTTCCAAAGCGTCTGCATCGTTCCATGGGATCTTGAAGGATTCCCGCATGGCAAACTCTGCGCGCCCTTCGGTGTGCATGGGGTCCGCCGGGTTTTCGAGTGCATAAGGATCGGCCCCCTGCTCATCGTTGACCCGGCCACCCAGAACATTGTCCAGCCAGCCGTGGTAATGACCCTCAAATCGCACAAACAGGCGTCGACCGGTGAAGGCTCGTGCCAAACGCACCACCATCTGCACGGCCTCTGAACCGGTGGTCACAAATCGAACACGGTCGGCGCAAGGCACGTGGCTGACAATCTTCTCCGCCAGTTGTACTTCAGGCTCTGTCTGCAGCATGCCCGAGGCCACGACGAACAACTTTTCCAGCTGTGCATGAAGAGCGTCCTGGTATTCACGGTTGCCGTGTCCCCAAATACCAGGGCCCATGCCGATGGCAAAGTCGATCAGCTCTCGGCCATCAACGTCCCACAGCCTTTGACCCACCGCCCTGTCGATGAACACCGGGGGTTCGGGCAGCGCACGAAGATTGCTCTGACGTCCTGGCATGACACGCGCAGCGCGCTCGACCAAATCCTGTGTTCGCATGCCGAGCTTGAAATTCATTGGATCTCTGGTGTTCATGCTGACAGGTCCGTATCGATGACGCACACGTTGCCACCCACAGTGGCTTCGTTGCCTGCCTCCACGGTATGGGATAAAAGCTTGCCGTCGCAAGGCGCTTCCACCTCCATGGTCACTTTTTCACTTTCAATTTCGTACAGGGTTTCGCCCTTGCGAAAGACGTCACCGGGCTTCTTGTGCCAGACGCTGATGGTGGCAGACTCCATGTTCATGCCAACGCGGGAGAGTTTGAGATTGACTTTCATGGGTTTCAAGGACGGCTGTCCGTCAGTTGCTGGATGGTGGCAACGATGCGTTCGACACTGGGCATCACCAGCCGCTCCAAATTAGGGGCATAAGGCATGGCAACATCCGGCACCGTCACACGGCGAATGGGGGCACGCAGCGATCCAAACGCCTTGTCGGCGACGATGGCAGCGATGTGACTCGCGGCACTGCAGCTGTCGCGCGATTCATCGACCAGGACCAGTCGCCCCGTCTTTTCTACTGAGCTCAGGATGCTGGCTTCGTCCAGCGGAACCAGTGTGCGCGGGTCGATCACCTCGACGTGGATACTGTGTTCTTTGCGCAGCACTTCGGCCGCAGCCATGGCCAGCTTGACCATGGAGCCGATGGCCACCAAGGTCACGTCGCCACCCGTGCAACGTATCGCCGCCTGGCCCCAGGGCGTGACGTAATCGCCATCGGGCACCTCGCCGATCTCGCCTCCGCGGCCACCGGCTTCCAGGAAAAAGGATGGACTGTCGCTGCGGATACAGGCCTTCATGAGACCCTTGGCGTCTTCGGGTGTGGAGGGAACGGCCACACGAATACCACCCAAGTTCATCAGCAGCGGGTAGGGCGTGTCGGAATGGTGTGCAGCAATTGAACGCCCACCACCGTAGGCCGCCACATAGGTCACAGGCAAACACGCCTGCCCCCCGGTCATGTAGCGCAACTTGGCCGCCTGGTTGGCGATGGAGTCGAAACCCGTGTAAGTGAAATTGGCGAACATCATGTGCGCCACCACGCGGTGCCCTGCAGCGGCCGCACCCAGCGCCATGCCGGTGATCAGTGTTTCCGAAATCGGTGTATTACGAATTCGGCTGGGCCCAAAGCGCTCTGAAAGACCACGGGTATCACCAAAAAGGCTGATCTCTACATCTTCTCCGAAAAGGATGACGCGTTCGTCGCGTGTCATCTCTTCGACGAGGGCCTCGTTGATCGCCTGGATAATTCTCTTCTTTGCCATAGATTGGTGCTCCCTCAGGCGAACATGAATTGCAGCGCTTGCTC
>JAIPDC010000016.1 GCA_021737865.1 Rhodoferax sp. | reverse complement strand
CAGCGGCCATGCTGCTGGGCACGGGGCTCATCATGAACTGGCTGATCCGCCACAACTTGCGCAGCGAGATGGGCATCCACTTTGCCGGCATCGGGCTGGGCATTGCAGGTTGTGCGGGTGCGGTGATGCTGTTCACTCCGTGGCTGGACTGGCACGAACAATGGTTTGCGTTTACGGCGCTGGGCTGCGTGCTTCTGGTGCCTGCGCTGCGCTGGCTGCCACCACCCGACACCAGTGGCCTCACCACCAGCGGCAAGAAGCTGCAGGACAAGCCTCCGAGCCCACTGTACTTGCGCGTGTTCATGGCGGCATACTTTTGCGCCGGTTTTGGCTATGTCGTGAGCGTGACCTTTATCGTCGCCATCGTGAACCAGTTGCCCGACCTGGCCGGGTGGGGCAATCTGGTGTTTTTGGCCATTGGCATCGGGGCTGCACCGGCCTGCATGAATTGGGATTTGATCGCCCGGCGCACCGGTGACCTGAATGCGCTCATTCTGGCGGCCATGCTGCAGATTCTGGGCATCTTGCTGCCGGTTCTGGTGCCCGGCCTGTGGGCCGCCATGCTGGGCTCTTTGCTGTTTGGCGGAACCTTCATCGGTATGGTCAGCCTGGTGCTGAGCATGGCCGGGCGTTACTACCCCACCATGCCCGCCAAGATGATGGGCAAGATGACGCTGTCTTACGGCGTTGCGCAAATCATCGGCCCGGCCCTCACCGGCATGATTGGGGCACGGTTTGGCAGTTACAACGCCGGCCTGTATGTGGCGGCCGGTGTCATGGTGCTGGGCACCGCACTGCTGTTTGTGCTCAAGGTGGTAGAGCGGCGCGATGCACAGGGTGCATCGGTGTAGCCTTGGGCCAGCTACTTGCCTGATCGCTATTGATGGCCGCAAAAGTCGATTTGGTATATGTCACCGACATCACCGATCGCAAGCTGAGTGAAGAGAGATCACGCAGGAGAAGGCACGCAAGGCCGCTCTTGCCAAGTGGTCCGATGGCTTTACACATGCGTCGAGTCAACCAACTTGCGGTCCCTTCGTCAATGCGCCGAAGAAGACTGCCCGAACAATTCGCATTCGGGCGACAAAGGTTTGGCTAACCGCATAGAAAACGTCAGCGGCCGCACGCGATTCCAGGCTCTCGCCAGTCTCGTCCGACCAGGCGGGTGCGTGCAGACAACCTACGGAGGTGCTTGACAAGACCAGTTGCCAGTCACGCCCCAGTGCATACCACTCAGACTGGCTTCTGGGTCGCGAGCCGAACCAGCTCCTGTGGCCCGCTACCACATCCATCCACTCGCCGTAGTGAGACAGGATTTGGCGGGCGCCATACCCGTTTGAGCGGGCGCAGCGCAGGGTCTGCAACTGAATCTCTCCGGTATCTGCGCTGCGCCCCATTGCTACCAACCGCTTATTCCAGCGAAGCGGCAGACCGCGAAGTCGGCGTAGGCCACTGTCTATAACGAGCCACGGAAGAAAAACGAGGCACGCAAAAGAGGCGGTGAAGCGTGAGAACCATCCTGCGCCAACAACCCCGGTTGGATGCAGGTCGAGCAACAGTCCATCAGACCTTGGCAATGTGGTCCGCACCCCTAGCCGCAAGTGCTGAACACTCGACCCGTTGACCACCGCCTCAGCAAGATCCAAACCCTGGCCTACAAAAGTTTTCGGCAACACAAGGCTATTGACCACCGTGGCGCCGCTTGAAATCACCACATCACGGGTCAGCAAGGTACCCGGCCCAAGCCTGGCGCCTGCCGCAACGAAGCAACCCGGGCCGATCAGTACGGGGCCTTCGATGAAGGCATCCGCATCAATAGTGGCATCCGGACTGTGGGCGCCCCAGTCGGTCTGCAGCCAGGTGGCCGGGGCTTTATACGTCGCTTCCTTGGCCAGGGATATATGCTGGGCCTTTAGTAACTGCGCAGCATCGGCAACAGCCACAAACTCACCGGGATCCAGCACACGCAAATGAGTAGCACGTTGACAAAGGAAAGTACCCATGGCGCATTCATCGCTGTGCTGAGCCGGTGCTTGTAGCAATTCTGCGGTGGTACTGCCCCACCCAGCCCAGCCCATCCCTGTTTGCTCATGGACTGCGGCGGCCATTTGGTCTGTTTCGATCAGCGACGACAGTACCGCGTCATTCACCAACCTGTCGGCATGGCCCAAAAGCACCCGCTGATCATTGGGCAGACCCATCGATCGCAAGAGTCCGTAGGGCGTAGCGGAGTTCTTTGCCAGATGCCAACGCAATTGGACGCCCCAGCGCTCGCCCTGGCCCAATACGCGGCGCAACTCCTCCGGTCGGGAGCTGACCACAAGATCGATGTGATGAACCCCATGATTGGCAAGCTGCTCAATCGCGCGTTCAATAAAAGTAGTGCAGCCGAAAGGCAACAGGGCCGCCGGAAAATCACTCGAGACCGGAACATCTTTGGGTGCAGTCGAGGTTGCGAAAAGTACGGTACGCAGGCCATTCAACCCACCCGCCGCTGCTGGCTGGACCAATGGGTCCTCGACAGGATTGTCACCGGCAGGAGACCGCAACCCCAGACGTTGAAGAACAATCCTTCCCAGGAAGGTAAAGTTGCCGACCAGGTAGCGGCGCCACATGCGTGAGGGCTCCTGCATCAGACGGTAGATCCATTCCAGCCCACTGTCTCTCATCCATGTTGGTGCGCGGTTGATGCGCCCGGACACGAAGTCAAACAACCCGCCGACGCCGATCGCCACTTTCACTCCAAGGTGATGAAGGTGCCGATCAATAAACACATCCTGCGTAGGCACGCCGCGTGCCACCAGCACCACGTCGGCCCAACTCGCGCTCACCTCCGCTGCAACCTCGCCCTCCTGCGCCACGCTGAAGAAGCCGTCACGCACACCCACAATGCGCAGACGCGGCCACCGCTGCCCGATCACCTCCGCCACGCGCTCGGCAACGCCTGGCTGACCGCCCAACAAGAATACGCTGGCACCTCGGCGCTCAAACATTTCGCACAAGCGAGGAAACAGGTCGGTTCCGTTCACGTTTTGCTTAAGCGGAACACCCAGCAAATCTGCGGCAATCTTGATGCCGATTCCATCTGGCAACACCATTGCGGCACGCGCCAGCAACCGCCGGTAGCCACGGTCATGCGCTGCGATATTGACACAGGCCGGGTTGACAAAGCTCACCTGTTGCGCATTAGTGCCATCGATCATTTTCGAAATTCGGGCCACCGCCTGCTCCATGTTGACGTTATCAAATGAAACATCGCCCACACAAATCCGTCCGGCATTGGCTTCTCGAGGTGACGGCATCCATACCACGAGCAGAGTGCGAAGCAACAACGCAAAGTCGTGTCGCAACCCGCGCCGTTGAAGGTATTCAAGGTCGGCATCGCGTTCAGAACCAAAGTCCACAGCAGTGCGCCGGCGCATAGCCCAAATGCTGATCAAGCCAGGCCTCACTTTCATCAGCCTGGGTGGGTAGTCTTCGTAGGAATTTGCGCCAATTGGCTTGTGCCCAACCCAGGCCATCTGACCCTTCAATATATTAAACAGAACCGGCGATTTTCCGATCCCAATGCCGTTCAAGAGGCGACCCAAAACAGTGTCTGAAAAATCAATCCTCCAGCGTCTAAAGACTTGGTTGTCGCAACTGAGATAGGTATCACCAGTAAGTCGACCAACAAAAATACCTAAAACCATAGGAACGGCAAGCAGCGTGAGCGCCACAAGCGCCAGCGCAATGTCCATAGCGCGAAGTTGCCGGTCCACCCGCTCGTCAAAGCTTGCGTCAAGGTCGCCGGTCAGTCGTATGTTCTCAGTCAACCAACTTGTCATGACTTACTCCTGAATCAGTAGGCACCGCGACCACGAATGACCGCAGGCAGGGTTTTGGCGAGCAACTTGACATCTGCACCCATCGACCTACTCTGGATATAGTCGATATCCATGCGCACCTGTTGCGGGAACGGAATTTCAGATCGGCCGTTGACCTGCCAAATGCAGGTGAGCCCAGGCACAACTGACAAGCGTTGGCGCTCCAGCATGGTGTAGCGGCTGACTTCGCTGGGTAGGGGTGGACGCGGCCCTACCAGACTCATGTCGCCTCGCAGCACACACCACAACTGCGGCAGTTCATCAATGCTGGTGCGGCGAATCAGTCGACCAATGGGTGTGATCCGGGGGTCATGTTTCATCTTGAACGTAACACCCTCACTACCATGCTGATTTTTCGCCAGCAACGCCGCACGTACTGCCTCCGCATTGACGCACATGGAGCGGAATTTGGGGAATCGGAAGGTCCGCCCATGCAAGCCAACCCGCTGTTGCCAAAATAAAACAGGCCCGCGATCGTAGAGTTTGATTGCCAGCGCGACAATCAAAAGCGGCACCGCCAGCACCAGCAGTGCCGGCAAAATCAGAGCAAGGTCCAGCAAACGCTTGAGTAGCGGAAATTTTCGGGTGGACCATAACCAGACCAATCTGTCGCGCCTTGCGCGCAGACGATTGGTCATGGGGGCACTAAGTTCTGGGGATTGATTTTTTGACATGGCGCGCTCCGTTGGTGGGATGAGACCGATTACAGATCTTTGTCGGCCTGGAGTTGTGGCGACTTTGTGAACGACTTGTTAAACTGTCACGCACTGAATCTCTGCCAAGACTGTTAGCCGACCATTCCATGCAAACCCCCCATGCCTGTGCGCACGTTCTGCAGATTCTGGTCGCCGATGACATCGAGGCGTCACGACTGCAACTGTGCGAGATGGTGCGTAAATCCGGCCACGAGGCCCACGGCGTTGACAGTGGCACTGCTGCGATAGCGCTAGTACTTCGGCAAAAACCTGATTTGATTTTGCTCGACCTGCTGATGCCTGATATGGACGGCTTCGAGGTGACGCAGAGGCTTCGCACCCTGGTCACGGACCGCTGGCTTCCGGTGATCGTGACGTCGTCGCTGGAGGGCGAGGAACACTTCATTCACGCCCTGCAGCGCGGCGCTGATGACTATCTGGTGCGCCCCATCAATCCCGTTCTGCTGGATGCCAAGTTGCGCCACTACGCCAGAGTCCTGGGCCTGCAGTCGCGCCTGGCGATGCTGGCCCAGCGACAACGCGACATTCACGACAACATTCTGGATGCCGTCATCACCATGGATGGCAACGGGACTATTGAGGAAAGCAACCTTGCTGCTATGC
This sequence comes from Rhodoferax sp., assembly GCA_021737865.1. GTDB lineage: Bacteria > Pseudomonadota > Gammaproteobacteria > Burkholderiales > Burkholderiaceae_C > Allorhodoferax. Next base: position 23,501 of record JAIPDC010000016.1, on the reverse strand, counting down.
GCATTTTTGGCAACGGTAGTAGCCGCCTCGACGGGCAGCACTGCGAGACGGTTCTGAGGACCCCTTTGTCTGATTTGCTGGGGTTGCGGGAAATTGCGATTAACCGATCGGATGGAACAAGATTTCCGGCCGAACTGGCGCTGAGTCAGTGGTCCGAGGCACAGCGGGTTCGCTACACGATGGTCATTCGTGACCTTACCGAACAGCGCCACATTGATCGCCTGAAGGATGAGTTTTTGGCCACCGTCAGCCACGAGTTGCGCACACCGCTGACCTCGGTGCTGGGTGCACTTGGTTTGCTGGCATCCGGCGCCGCCGGCGCGCTGCCCAAAGCCGCGATTCCCCTGGCCGAGGTGGCCAAGCGCAATGGTGAACGATTGAGCCGTCTGATTGATGACATTCTGGACATCACCAAGCTCGAGGGTAACCAGATGGTGTTGCATCTACGCCCGAGCGGCCTTGACAGCTTATTGCAAGAGGCGATGACCGCCAACATGGGTTACGCACAGCGCTCAGGCGTCAAACTGAGCATCGAACTCAAACCGGGCAGCCCCCCCGTGCGCATTGATGCCGACCGGTTCTTGCAAGTGATGGCGAACTTGCTATCGAACGCCATCAAGCATTCAACTGCGGGCGACACAGTGAGTGTGACCCTGGAATGGACGCCGACCCGGGTTCGGGTCAAAGTGCGCGACCGCGGGCCTGGCATTGATCCCCAGTTCCGTTCCCGCATGTTTGAGAAATTTTCTCAGGCCGACACCTCGGATCGGCGCGCCCAGGGTGGTACCGGCCTGGGCCTCTACATCACACGCATGCTCGTTGATCGAATGGGAGGGAGAATCGATGTCGATTCGGTGCCTGACCAGGGCGCAACTTTTTTTGTGGAATTTCCTGTAGCGGATTCGACGTTGCGAGTGCCTGCAACGTGGATGCTGCATATTGACACTGATCTGGATGCGCGGCGCCGGGTGGCCGAGTGGGTGTCATCCCTGTGCCGGGTAGAGGGCGCTGCCAACCTCGAACAGGCGCAAGCCCTCTTGCTGGGAGAGCCCCCCCCGATCATCATCGCTGACCCTCAGGCGCAGGGCTCGGCCGAGGAATTTTGTGTTTCCGTGCGAAAGATGGCGCAGGGGCGCTCGGTGGTTCTTTTTACCGACGCAGTCGATGCCACTTTTGTGCGCCGCATGGGAGTGGAGTGGTTGCAAAAAGCCCATTGTGGGCGCGAGGAACTGATGGCGGCCTTGCGGCCAACCATAGCCAATGCAGGCAAGGAGCCCCAACCATGAGTGAACTGCGCCGGGTGATGTGCGTGGAAGATGACCCCGACATCCGGATGATCATCGAATTCAGCCTCGCCACGCTGGGGGGTTACCAGGTTTGTTTGTGTCCCGACGGTCGCGCGGCGTTGGCGCAGGCGCCCAACTTCAAACCCGACCTGGTCCTGCTCGACGTGATGATGCCCGGCCTGAGTGGTCCGGAAACACTTGCTGCACTGCGCAAACTAGTCGAAATGGCGGGCGTGCCAGTGGTTTTTATGACGGCCAAGGCCATGCCAGACGAAGTCGAGGAGTTGCTTCAATACGGGGCAACCGGGGTCATCGTCAAGCCGTTTGATCCGGTCACATTGCCAAAGGACATACGCATTTACTGGGAGCACGGGCGTGGCATCTGATCTAACGGGGGGGCTGCCCGCCGCATCTCTGGCCAAATTTAAGGTCTTGCAACAGCACTTTGTGAGCGGCCTTGCCCTGCGCTGGCGCGCCGTGGGAGATGCGGCGACGCCGCAGGAACTGCAAACCCAGCTTCACCAACTCTCGGGGGCGGCCGGGAGTTATGGTTTTGAACGCCTGAGCCAGTGTGCCCGAGCGGCGGAATTACTGTCGACCGGCCATGCAGGCGCGGCGTTGGCACAGGCTTTGGCTCTGGTGGAGGCTGAAATCAACCTGGCGCAGACGCTGATTCAGGAAGACGCGTCTGCCAAATGATGGTAGCGAAGTCACATTCTGGTGACACTTTATTGAGCCCCCAGCTGTTTAATCCAACCACGCAAAACCTAAACCCTGCACTACGAATGGAGAAGCAATGATGGAACTCAAAGGAATTATCGAAGGCGACGACGTTTTAGTCATTGAATTTCGTGAGGACAACCTGGACGCCAGCAACGTGCGCGAATTCAAGGATGCCGTGCAATCCGTTATTCACGACCGAAAGCAGGTCGTGCTCGACATGTCAGGAGTCAAGTTTGTTGACAGTTCGGGGTTGGGCGCCCTGATCTCCTGCCTGCGCCTACTCAACAGCCGGCGCGGCGATTTCAAACTGTGTGCCATGTCCAAAACAGTGCGAGCGTTGTTTGAGCTAATGCGCATGCACCGCGTGTTTAATATTCACGACACAAGACAAGAGGCAGTAAGGGCTTTTGCCTGAGGTATCCATGAACGACGCGAAGCTCAGACCACCTCGCGAAGTATGGTTGCGAAGCGGTCATTTGATTGCGACTGGTGTATTCCTGGCAATGGTTGCCCTGCTGCTCGCTTTGCTTTTTATCCAGTTCGAGAGACGTGAGGGACGTTCAAGTACCAAAGCAGAGTTGCAACAGGTAACCACTGCAATGGAAAAGCATACAGGCGCCAGCCTTGATGCCATCCAGGGCCTTTTGCTGGTACTGTCCCAGTCGGACCGCAGCCCGATTGATTCCAATGCGCCGGGTCAGATTGACCCGACCCTTGCGGGCGTCATCCGCGGATTTCCCCAGCTAAGGAGTGCCTCTGTACTCGACGCTCAAGGTCGGGTGCTGGCCAGTACCACCCCAGACAACCTAGGCCATGTCGTTGATCTCGGCTCGTTGGGCGCCATAGCAAACGACAAGTCAAAGGTTTTCCTGGGCCCCGCGCTCAAAGGGCATGACCTGGTCGATCTCGGCACCGCCGAATCGAAGTCAAATGTCTTCCCTATGGTTGTGCATTTGCGCAATTCAGGCGGTCAAGGACGACTGTTGCTGGCGCTGATCAATGCGGACTACTTCACCGCACAATACGAGTCGATCACCATTGACAAGCGAATACGCATTGTCCTGACCGATATTGAGGGCAGGTTGTTGGCAGCCACCAGCAACGTGGAGCGCGCTTCAGGCGGCTCAATCGGTCAATTACCGGCATTTTCAGAGTACCTGCCGCAGCGGCAGGCAGGCAACTATCTGGGCCCCGGCATGGATAGTCCGTACGCCTTTGTTGTCTTTTCCAAATTACCCCAGTGGCCGGTCATCGTCGTGGTTGAGCATTCGTACCTGGATGCAATGGAAGAGGTGTCGCTCCTTGAAAAATGGACATCGATCGTGGTGGCATTGGTCTGGCTGGCCATAGCGGCCCTAACCTACACAACCACCCGGAACTTGAAGCGCTCTGTCGCCATCAGCAGGAGGCTAAGTCGCGAGGTCTCCGCAAGCGAATCCCGCAGCAGTGCCGTTTTGGAGTCTTCGATTGATGGTGTGATTACCATCGATTCAACTGGGCGGATTGTTGCGTTCAATCCCGCCGCTGAACGGCTGTTCGGTCGCACAAGGCTTGAATGCGTCGGCCAGTCAATGGACGAATTGTTGGTGCCTGAGGGCTTGCGTCAAGCCCACCACAATGGGATAGAGCGGTTCCGTGTGAGTCAAGACGGGCCTGCCCTTAATCGCCTGAACAGGCGAATTGAAACCATTGCCTTGCACAGCGATGGCGGCCTTATTCCAATCGAACTGTCGATTGTTTCGGTTGATATCGGTGGACAGCTATTCTTTACAGCGAATGTACGAGACATCAGCGCACAAAGAGCCTCCGCCCAGCAAGTGCTCGATTTATTGACCAAATACAGTGCCGTGGCCTCCGATCTGGAACAACAGAAATTGGCACTCGATCAGCACGCGATCGTCAGCATCGCTGATGCAGACGAAACCATCATCTATGCCAATGACAAGCTGGTTGATATTTCTGGATACGCCAGAGAAGAACTGCTGGGCAAAAAACTTTATGGATTTCGCAAGCCGCTTGCGCCCGCTGCCTACGCGCAGATGCGTGAGCACCTGGCCGAGGGGAAAATCTGGAATGGTGAATTGCATATGCGTCACCGTGATGGCAGTTCCTACTGGGTCGCCAGCACGTCGGTTCCGATATACGCAAACGACGGCAAAGTTCGTCAATACATCACCATCCAGACGGACGTAACCGATTTCAGAAAAGCCGAAATTGCACTCAGAGAAGCCCGCGAGCGTGAACTGAACGTTGGCAGTCGCATTCAGCAGAGCTTGCTTGCCGCGTCTGTGCAAAATCATTTGCCTGGTCTGTGGTTAAGCCATTTCAATCAGGCATCCAAAGGGGTCGATGGTGACTTTATTGACATCATTGCGCTGGGCGATCACTGTGTCGACGTGGTCGTCGGCGATGTAATGGGCAAAGGCGTTCCGGCCGCCCTGTTGGGTGCAGCCACCAAACTGCAATTCAGCCGTTCGCTGGCCGAGCTTCTTGCACATTCCAAGCGCGACGGCTTATTGCCAGAACCCTGTGCCATCGTGGCGTCGGTTCATCAAGCCATGACGCCGCACCTGCAGGCGCTGGATTCGTTCGTCACATTGGCCTACATGCGCATCAACCTTGAGCACAACCTCATCACCTGGGTCGGTTGCGGTCACGAAGAATCCCTGTTGTTTCACGGCAATGGGGACTCCCTATTGCTGGCCAATCAACAACCGCCCCTGGGGGTCCTTGACTCCAGTGAATACATCCAGGATCAGGTCCAAATGGACAATGATGACGTGGTATTCCTGTGTTCAGATGGTTTGTCAGATGCCATCGGGCCTGATGGCGAACGTCTGGGTCGTGACCGGGTGAACGCGACGCTGTGCCGCCTGGTACGCCAACACCCAACACCGGCTGCGGCGCTGCATGCATTGCGCCAGGAACTGCTTCCATCAACAGTGCAAATCAATGACGATGTGAGCCTTGCCCTCATCATGCGACCCAACGCAGCGTCCACCGACACCCGCTGTGAACTGGCGACCGGCCTTCAGTCCATTGGCAACCTGCGCGAGTTTGTCGTTGACCAGACGCAGCGTGCAGGCTTGCCGGAGGCCGAGGCCGCCATGTTCGAGTTGGCGTGCGTTGAAGTATTTACCAATATCGTGCGCCACGCCAAGGGTTTACTACCGGGTGCACCTGTGGAAATCGTTGCAAGTTACACAGGGCCAGAACTGGTGCTCGAAATCATCCACCTGGGGGATGCGTTCACGCCACCTGCCGAGGCGGTGGAGCCTGATCTGTCGACCTTTCCAGAAGGCGGCTTTGGCATGACCATCATTCGCAGTGCCTGCAGCCGGGTTGAATTTTTGCACAATGAAGGCGTGAACACCGTTCGTATGACACGCACGGTTCCACCTGGCTTACCCCCCCTATGAAGGTACAGATCGACAGCTTGCGCGGTTTGGCTTGCCTGTTGTTGGTCGGCTATCACGTGGTGGGTGCTGATCCTGACCATGGTTTACGGGTCGCAGATGGTGCCCTTCGGTGGCTCAATGACGCTCTGGCTTACCTGCGCATGCCCTTGTTCACCGTTCTATCCGGCCTGGTGTATGGCTTGCGCCCATTCAGTGGCGATAGCAAAGCATTTTTACTGGGCAAGGTGCGCCGACTGCTGGTCCCCATGCTCTTTGTAGGCACGCTCTTTGCGATACTGCAGGCAGTCACGCCCGGAACCAATTCATCAGTAGGTGTATGGTATTTGGTGCACATCCAGCCCGTTGCGCACTTTTGGTTTGTAGAGTCTTTGTTTTGGGTCTTCCTGGTGATCTGGGCGCTGGAGCGCTGGAACTTGATTGGAAGCAGCAAGGGCTTTACCCTGACTCTGGCGCTGTCATGCACCTTGTACCTCACGGTTCGTGGCTGGACCTGGTTCGGCATAGAAGGCGCGATTTACCTGATGCCCTATTTTCTCGTGGGTTTGGCGTGCTCACGCTTTCTGCTCATGCCTCATCTCTCCAACGTTTGGGTCAAGTTGGGTTTGACTGCTATCGCAATGGGTGCCGCAGTGTCCATGGGAATGCCCATCCCCAACCCCGAGCGGCGCACGGTTGCGATGCTGCTGGTGGGCGTGGCTTTGTGCCTGTTGTGCATGGGTTCGAAAATGGCAGTTCCCTGGCTTGCCAGGATCGGAAACCATTCCTACGCCATTTATCTGTGGCACGTTTTCTTTACGGCTCCAACCCGGATGTTGCTTGATCTGCTCGCGGTTGATTACGTCGCTCTTGACCTTGTGCTCGGTGTCACATTCGGGTTGGCAGGCCCCATGTTGATGGAACGAATTTTCGCGGGATTGAGATGGCCAGCGCTGTTGTTGCTGGGCAAATCAGTCAAAAAGAAGAATGGATTCAAGCCGAATTCTGATGTTTTGGCGATGGCGCGCTGAATCACCACACCACCCATGGATACGCTTTATCAAGCGCTTACTACCGCTGCCCAGGTCTGGGAGACAGCCATCGACCAGGTCAGTTGGTACCACGGCCTAATTGCCATGGCCTATCTTGGTGCAGCCTGGCTTTGCCTGTTGAATGGCCACATTTCGCAAGTGGCTCGCCAACCACATGCTGCTTGGTACTTCGCAGGGATCGCACTGTGCTTGCTGGGTGCCAATACGGTCCTCCATGCAGACCTGTTTGTAACGCACTTGATTCGTGCCATCGCAAAACTGCAGGGTTGGTACGGTGCACGCAGGGCTCTGCAATACGCAGTTGTGATTGTGCTTGCTCTGGTCGTTCTGCTGTCTGCCAGTTGGCTACGCACGGTTTTTGCCGCAAGCGAAGTGCCGTCTGAGACAGTTACATTTGGCCTGGCCGCCCTGTTGCTGCTGTTCGCCTTGCGCGTGGTGTCAGCACATGGCACTGACGCCTTGCTGAACTGGCGTTTGACCGGAATATCGGTTGGACGCTTGCTGGAGTTAGCCGGTATCGGTTTGGCAGTTCATGGCGCGAGGCGGAGTTTGCGCTTTCACTAATCTGGCAGCAGTGCGCAGACGCTATTGGCCAGGCTTACCGGTCAGTAAACCCGAAAACCCGACAGAATAAAACCCTGGTTCTCGGTCTTGGTCGTCAGGCGCAGCGTATTGAACCCTTTTTCCAAATTCAGTGTCACGGGCAGATTGTCGCCAGGCGCGCCCCATCCGGTCTTGGCCAGTTCGAAGGCCGCAGACACCACGGCGGAGTTGACAGCCAGTTCGATCGAATTTCCAGCCTGCGCCGCTTCTGAACGAATCACCAGCGAATAAGTTCCGCTGGCGGGCGCTTGCACCAGATACTCAAGCACCGCGCCGGGATGCAGATAGCGCAAGCGCAAGACTGAGTCCGTCGAATAGGGGGCTTGGTTGCCAACAAAGGCCAAAGCATCGAAGGCGCCCGGCACCTGGTTACGCCCGCTGGGTGGGCTCGGGGGTGCACCCAACACGGTGTCCATACATTTGATTTTTGGCGTATCGGTCAGCGTCAGGTCGGTGGTCAGTTCCCACGCTCCATATTGGGTGTCCCAATTGCCGGCACCGGCCATAAACCACATCAGCATGCCACCGCCCTGGCGGTACCATCGCGACAGGTAATCGACACACAACTCCTGCATGCGCGGATCCAGGTTGGCAGCTTTTTTTGCAGCAAGGCTACCGGGTCCGAACGTTGCAGGACCGCCTTCGTAGGCAACAAACTTCAGTCCGTGCCAGGTCGCAAGTGCCAAATCCGCCTCCAGAAGGCCAACGATGGAGGTGCGCTGAATGGAATCACGCATGGCCTGCAGCACCTGGTCGGTGGTCAATCCCTCTGCCGTCTGCTGATCTCCCAGGTCAAAGTAGGGTGCACCTGCAATGGCATAGAAGTAGCGCGCGGGTGGTCCGTACACAGCAGCAATAAAATCCAGACCCAGCTTTGCCGTCATCGCTTGTACGACCTGAAAGCCAAGCACCGGACGGATCGTGTTCATCATTGCGGCGTCACCATAAACGCTCCTGAACGTGTCGCTGAACTCCTTGAGTCGCTTGGCAACGTGCCGAAACGCAAGCAAGGCCGGTGTGCTTTGTCCGTCATAGGCGAGCTTGGACGCCGGGTTGGCCTGTACTTGCGCCACCGCCAACGCCCGGTTGGTGTTGTACTGCCCAAACCCGCCATTCCAGATTTCGTTGCTGTATTCGATATAGACCTTTGACTCGGAATTGAGTGAGCTCTTGAGCAATTTGGCTAGTTGCAGGACATAGTCATCGTCGGCAGCGACCGGGATATTGATCCAGATGTCTTGTCCGGTCTGGTTCGCCAATGCAATGATGTGCTCCCAGGGAACCCCTGCGTTGGAAGCGTAGTGGGTCTTCTCGGGCGATGCCCGTGTGTCCCATGACGTGACCGGGTTGTTGTTGGTTCTGAGCCAGTCCATGAAACGCAAGGTCTTGAACCTGGCGATATGGTTCAAAAACGCCGTTGTAAACAGTGGCGGATTGGATGCGTCATAGCCTGGGCGAATCACCTTCACATTCTTGATTCCTGGACCGGTCTCGGTGAAGGCCAACATCAACTGGTCTTCGTTGGCTGCCATCACCACATCTGCGCTGCTGCGATTTGCGGCGGCGTCATACGACAAGTTGATGACCTTGGCACTGGAGGCCACACCGGCAACCTTGGCATTGCCGGTAAAAGACAGCTTGTAGATGCCAGCGTTACCGGCATACTTGGTCGCGCCAATCAACAGCAGGGCACCGAAATCGCCTGTCGGCCAGCCATCACTGCCCAGCTTGGCCGCTTCATCCCACGGCGCTTGTGGCGATCCGAACTTGCGCGCCTGGTGCATCAGGTCGACATAAACCGGGGTAAACGACCAGTCCTGAATCGTTTGCAGATTGGCACCCAGATGCTCGGCAACCGGCAGAACCGGCAGGGTCGACAACGGGCTTACTAGCGTGGAAGAACCTCCACAAGATATCAGCAAAGATAGTCCAATGGGTGTCAACAGCCGAATCAAAAATCGTGACATGGTTCTTTCGTTGAGCGGTTCAGCAGTGGGCCTGTTAAACGTGCGACATTAATTTTACGCAGCAGTTTCGTCAGTGCAGTCACCTCGCTGGTACGCACGGCACTGAGTTCACACTTTTGCGATGATTTGTCGGCAACTGACCCCTAGCATCGTCACCCATGAATTCAATTAAACCGCAGCCGCTCTGGGAGTTGCAACCATGATCGTCATCAGCGCCACCTTTGTCGCCGAACCTCTGGCAAGCCCATTGGCTTTCATGCTGGCAGAGCTGGGCATGCAGCAAGAAATTGGCTTTGCGCCCTACCACCAGGTGTTTCAGGAGCTACTCACTCCAAACAGCGAGTTCGGGCGCAACCACCATGGCACCAACATTGCGCTGATCCGCCTGCAAGACTTCGTGCGGGACGCGCCTTCTGCCGATGGTGCTTGTCAAGCTGTGGACCAGGTTGCAGACGAGATCGGCTCGGCGCTGGAGCGATTTGCTGCTGGCTACAAGGGTAGCCTGCTGCTGGCAGTGCTGCCGCCCTCCCCCACCGTACCCACAACGGTTGCGGTGGCCATTGAGATTGCCAGTACGCGGTTGCTGGCGCGCATGGCCTTGCAGGCCAACATTCAGGTCGTCACGCAGACCGAAATTGAGAGCGTAGCCGGCGCGCAGAGGTACGATGCCCGGCGCGATGCGTTGGCGCACATACCGTTCTCCGATGCCCATTTTTCATCGCTCGCGCTCGCGCTGTCGCGTCGCCTACACGCCTTGCGTTCACCCGCCGCCAAGGTGCTGGTGCTGGACTGCGACAACACCCTGTGGCGCGGCGTAGTCGGCGAAGATGGTGTTGAAGGGATTGGGCTCACGCCGGCATTTCTGGCGCTGCAGACATTTGCCGTGGCACAACAGCGCAAGGGTGTCCTGCTGTGCCTTGCCAGCAAAAATTCTGAGGCCGACGTGCTTGAGGTTTTCGCCAGCCGCAGCGACATGCACTTACAGATGGTTGACGTGGTGGCACACCGCGTCAACTGGCTGCCCAAGAGCACCAACTTACGCGCACTGGCCCAGGAACTGAACCTGGGTCTTGATGCCTTTGTGTTCATGGACGACAACCCGCTGGAATGCGCACAAATGCGCGCCGAACTGCCGCAGGTGGTTACGCTGCAAGTCCCGCCTGAGGCAGAAATAGCCGACTGGCTGGGTCGCGTCTGGGCCTTTGACAAACAAGCCACCACCGAAGAAGACGCCCGGCGCACCCAGATGTACCGCGAAAACGCCGCGCGCCGTGCGCTTGAGTCCAATGCGGGCGACATCGGCGAATTTCTTGCAGCACTTGATCTGCAGGTTGATATTCAGTTACCCCAGGAAGATGAGTGGCAGCGCATCGAGCAACTGACGCAGCGCACCAATCAGTTCAACTTCACCACCCGCAGACGCTCGGTGCTGGAACTCAAAGCTCTGCTTGCGCAAGGCGCCCAGGTGTTGCGGGTGCGGGTGAGTGACCGGTTTGGCGACTACGGCCTGGTCGGGGTACTGATTGCGCAGCCACAAGGCGAGACATTGGTGGTTGACACATTCTTGCTGAGCTGCCGCGTGCTGGGCCGGGGAGTCGAACACGCCATGCTGCGCAACCTTGGCGAGCGCGCTCACACGCTCGGACTGGCGAGCGTCGATCTGGAATTGATCAACAGCGCACGCAATGAACCGGCCCGCGCCTTTGCCGATAGCGTTGCGTGCACCGATTGCGAAACCGATGGCGCCGGCTGTCACTACCGGATACCGGTGGCACAGGTGCAAGCGATTCACCATCGTCCCGGCCACGATCCTGACGCCGTAGTGCAGGCACGTTTGGCCGATGACCGCAAAGGGGCTGAAAGCGCAATCATCCCCAACGTGGCTGTGTCCCGCTCACAGCGCTACACCCGACTGGCCTGTGTATTGGTCTCTGGCGAGGCACTACTGCAAGAAATCAGCTTGCAGCGGCGACGTCCGCGCACGCTGGGTGCGCCCGCCACACCGGCATCGTCGTCCATGGAAATTCGATTGAAGGATTTGTGGGAAGAAATACTGTCAGTCGACGGGCTTGGCGTCGAGGATGACTACTTTGCGCTAGGTGGCACATCGCTGCAATCCGTCAAGCTGTTTGGCGAGATCGAGCGCCTGTTTGGCGTGCAACTTCGCTTAACCACGATACTGGCTGCACCCACGGTTCGCACGTTAGCCCGGCTGCTTGAGCCCAACCGTGCCGCTGACCACAGCGGTATCGTGCCACTGCGAACCGGCCGCAAGGAAAATCTGTTTCTGGTTCATGACGGCCTTGGCGAGACGCTGCTCTATCTCAATCTGGCCCGGCGCCTGCCCAGCGACTTGTCGGTGTTTGGCATTGAGCCGCGCCGCCTTCCTGGCATACCGTTGGCACACGTCAGTATGGACGACATGGCGGCTTACTATGTGCAGCAAATCCAGTCGATCCAGCCGAGTGGACCCTACCGCCTGGGCGGCATGTGCGCCGGTGGCGTGATTGCGTATGCCATGGCAGCGCGTTTGCGCTCACTCGGTGAGCAGGTTGAAGTGGTCACCATTTTGGACGCCGCCACACCGCAGGCACCGCACCGGGCCGGACGCATTGCAGCACATCGCCTGTCACGTCTGCGCTCGCTGGTGAAGCCCCACGAGGCTCAGAGATCGGCCTGGAACTCGGCATTTGCGTTGGCAGGTGCGGTGTTGAAAAAGGCCTCCAACGCACTGCGCTATGAGTCTTGCGCCTGGTTTATAAGAAGGTCTGTTCAGCTGCGCTTTCGGCTGTTGCAAGCGCTGCTGCCCCGTGAGCACGCGTGGCCGCATTGGCTTCCCGAGTTGAGTGTGGCGCAGATCTATTCAGAACTCGCTGCCCGCTATGTGCCACCCATCCTCTGTGATGTACCCGTTCTGCTGGTACGGGCCTCACAAGGTGAAGACGCTGACACCCCATACAAAGACATTTACCAAGATGATGACTTCGGCTGGCGGCAGGTGGCCGGCCAACTCACCCTGGCCAATGTTGCCGGCGGCCACGCCAGCATGCTGCAGGAAACCCATGTGGAATCTCTGGCGGCGGTTTTACTGGCGAACCTGCCAACATTGGCCCATTTCCGAAGCGGGGGCGCCGCATGAAGGGCCGCACGGATTCGCACTCGCCGCTGCGCGTCGCCGTGGTGATCGTCACCTACCGCTCGGCTGCCTTGACGGTGGACTGTCTGCGCTCGCTTCAGTCGGAACGCTTGAACAGCCGCATCGACATCACCGCCGTAGTGGTCGACAATGCCTCCGGCGACTACCCGGAGATTGCCGCTGCCATCACGCGCGAGGGCTGGAGCGACTGGGCAAAGTTGATTGAAGCGCCCCGAAACGGTGGCTTTGCCTACGGCAACAACCTGGGCTTCGCCCACGCTGTGCGACTTTGGAGTCCGCACTACCTGCACATGCTGAACCCCGACACCCGTGTCAAGCCGGGTGCAGTGCGCGAGCTGGTTGATTTTCTGGAACGCACGCCGGCCGCCGGCATTGCCGGTAGTAGCTTCGAGAACGGCGATGGCAGCGACTGGCCGATCGCCTTTCGATTTGGCTCGCCGCTGAGCGAGCTGGAGTCGGGTCTGGGCTTTGGCCCGGTATCACGCCTTTTGCAGCGCTGGCGGGTGGCCCGCGTGATGGGCAACGCCGAACAGCAAATTGACTGGTGCGCGGGTGCCTCAATGATGCTGCGCAGGTCCATGCTGGCGAAGATTGGCGGCATGGATGAATGCTTCTTTTTGTATTTTGAAGAGACCGAGTTCTGCTGGCGCGCACGCCGTGCCGGGTTTCAGACCTGGTATGTACCGAGCAGCCGTGTCATCCACATTGCTGGCCAGAGCACCAAGCTGACCGAACGCGACGCCGCCCCCAAACGCTTGCCCGACTATTGGTTTGAGTCCAGACGGCGCTACTTTCAAGTGACGCTGGGTTTGCGCCGCGCTTTGCTGACCGATCTACTGACTCTGGCAGCGGGCGCGCTGGGGCAGGTCAAACTGACACTGCAGGGTCGACGGGCCGAAATTGTCCCGCAGTACCTGTCGGGCGTGTGGCGCCACAGCGTGCTGCACCGCAGGAACCGCGATTTAGCCGCACCACTGACACCGCGCCTGGCGGCGGATTGATCCATGGCCAGCATTAGCGCAGCCCCTCTGCAGCAACGCATCCCACCATTTATATCGGTCAGCAGTGGGCCATTGCTGGACGATGTGAGCCCACTCAGCCGCGCTGAACAGGCATCCATAGAACACATAGCACCCATGGCACCTGTGCGCCTGAACGAATTTACCCAGGGACGTAAACACGCCCGCCAGTCACTGACGCAACTAGGCGTGGTCGCGCCCAGCATCCCTATGTCAGCCGATCGTTCACCGGCATGGCCGCGGGGGTTTGTGGGGAGCATCAGCCATGTGCCGGCAAACCCACAGCGAAATCAGCCTGGTTGGGTCATAGCGGCTGCCGCCCGTTGCGAGCAATGCGCCGGCCTGGGAATCGACCTGGAACGCACCGACCGCTTGATGCCGGAGCACTGGTCACTCTACATGACCGCCAATGAACTGGCCTGGATTGCGCTGCAACCGCCAGGCCAACGAAGCAATCTCGCGCATGGCTTGTGGAGCGCCAAGGAAGCGGTCATAAAAACCCTGACCCTGCCCATGGATCCGCACCACATCGAAATTCGAATGCTCGATGACACGCTGTCCTTTGAGGCGAAATGCCGCCTGCCCCAGAGCAACGACACGATTAGCGTGAATGGCTGGCTGGCTTTCGAGACTGGATGGGTTCTGGCCTTGGTTGCGCTTGCCCCCGATGCACTCTGCTCTTGAAGCGATGCAGAACTAATTGGATCCAGCGCAAAATATCCAAAAATAATTTAAAATACTAAAAATCGCTATTTTCCATCATTAAGCAATGGTGGCTTTTAGTTGAACGCAAGCCTTGTCTATTTACCGGCACAAGTTTGCTAGCCACACCCTGTCCCAATCAACATGCCTTCCCAGCATCTCCTGACAATTTGGCGCGCCCCCCGTGGGCTTAGATTACCGGCGCTGGTATTTGCAGTGTCAATGTGTCTATTCGCAGGCATTTCTGTCATGGAGCAGCAACGAATTGAGCGTCACGCCCAAGACATGCTGCAGCACAACGCTGAACGCCTGACACACGACATTAACAACCACCTGACCCAGCCAATTTACGGGTTAAACGGCATCAAGGCAACTTTTCATGCCACACAGAACGTCAACAGGGCGGACTTTCGGGCCTTGGTTGAAACCCGCGACTTGGCCAAAGAATTTCCTGGCATACGCGGTTTTAGTTTCAATCAGCGGGTAACGCGCTCAAATTTGGAGGCGTTTGTGGCTGACACCCGTCTTGACGGGGCACCTGCTTATACGCCGCGGGAAATGTCAGACGGGAGCCACGATGACATGTACCTGGTCAAGTACATCGAGCCGGCCAGTGCCAACCCAACCGCTTTGGGACTGGACATAGGTTCAGACCCCATGCGTCGCATCACTTTGCAGCAGGCCATCGACAGCGGCAAGCCGAGCATGAGTGCGCCAATCTCCTTGGTGCAAAACGAATTGCCAAAGCCCGGTGTATTGATGATGATTCCCGTCTATGCCAAGGGTGCGCAGCCTGCTACGGTGGCCGAGCGGCGTGCGGCAGTGCGGGGTTTGTTGGTCGCGCCAGTGGTGATCAGCGAGCTGATGAGAACCGTGACCAACGAGTCAGAGGATTTCGTAAACCTGCGAATTCTGGACCTCGACGCAAATGACAGCCACGGCCAGGTCATTTACGACTCTGACGAAACTGACGTTGCAGAGCAACACGCCTACACCACTGACACGGTGCTGTCCGTCATGGGGCGTCAGTGGTCTGTGCGCTTCAGGTCTGAAGCCGGGTTCAACGCCAAAATCGACCGCGCTTCGCCCTGGATAATTTTTGCCATTGGCACGTTGTTCAGCGCCCTGCTGGCCATTTACCTGAACCACCGAAGGCGGCAATTCGCTCAAGTAAAAAAACTGGTGGACGATCGCACCAGCGAACTAGAGCATGCCGGCAAGGTAAGTGATGCGCACTACAAGGCAAACCAACAGGCATTGGAGGCCAACGTGTTGGCCATGAACGAGGCACAGCGCATCGGGCGGGTGGGAACCTATGTAACCGACATTAAAACGGGGCTCTGGAAGGGCACTGCGGTGCTCGACGAGATTTTTGGTATTGATGCCACATTCGAGAAAACCATACCCAACTGGATGACCCTGATTGCGCCAGAGTTTCAGAAGGAATTGGCCGAGTGCTACCAGCAGGTCATCGCAAGCAAGAGCAAGTTCAGCAGAGAGTACCAAGTGATTCGCCCGGTCGATGGTCAAAGCTGCTGGGTTGAGGCGCTCGGGGAGTTTTCATTTGATGCTGAAGGCAACCCCACTTTTTTCCATGGCACGATTCACGACATCAACGCGCGCAAACTAGCCGAACTGGAGCTAAAGAATCACCAGAATCACCTGGAAGAACTGGTGCGGGAGAAAACCCGGGCGGCAGAGTCTTCCAACCTGGCCAAGTCTGAATTCCTGGCCAATATGAGCCACGAAATCCGCACCCCCATGAACGGTGTGATTGGAATGGTAGACATCCTGCAGCAAACTCCGATGCTGCCTGAGCAGAAGCGCATGCTCAGCACCATTGCTGATTCATCGCAAACCCTGCTGCACATCTTGAACGACATACTGGACTACTCCAAAATTGAAGCCGGTAAGTTGTCGGTGGAGCGAATCCCCACGTCGCTCAAAGAGGCCGCTCTCAGTGTGCTGCAGCTGATGCAGGGAGTAGCCAGTGCCAAAGGTTTGACATTGTCCATGTCAGTCTCACCTGATCTACCCCAAGCCATCTACGCCGACCCGACCCGCTTGCGCCAGGTGCTACTGAACCTGCTGGGCAACGCCGTCAAGTTCACCCGATCCGATTCGAGCCGTGTAGGCACCGTAACCCTGGTACTTGAACCGGGCACCCAGCCTGATGGTCAGCCCGTGGTACTGCTGCAAGTGCGCGACAACGGCATTGGCATGAGTGCTGAGGTGATATCCAACCTGTTTACCCCCTTTGCCCAAGGCGATGCCAGTACCGCGCGGCAGTTTGGCGGTACCGGGCTTGGACTGTCTATCAGTGGCCGTCTGGTATCACTGATGGGCGGACATATCACGGTGCAAAGTACGCCAGCTGAAGGGTCTGAATTTACCGTGGTGCTGCCCCTGCAGGAAGCCCACATCGAAGCCAAAGCCAGCGGGCCCATTAATCAGCGTCTAAAACTGCGCGCCAGTGCCCCCAGCAGAACTGAGGCTATCGGTCTCGGACAGCTGATCTTGCTGGCCGAAGACAACGAAACCAACCGCGAAGTGCTGGGCGAGCAGTTGCGCTTGCTGGGCTATTGCGCAGACATGGCCGAAGACGGATGGGTAGCACTGAGAAAGTGGCGCAGTGGCAGATATGGCTTGCTGCTGACCGATTGCCACATGCCGCACATGGATGGCTTGGAACTCACCAAGGCCATCCGCAGCGCCGAAACACCGGGCACGCATCTGCCCATCATTGCCATCACCGCCAACGCCATGCAGGGTGAAGCCCAGCACTGTCTGGATGCGGGCATGGACGATTACCTGAGCAAGCCGCTACGTCTGCAAGAACTCGAGCCCATGCTGGACAAGTGGCTGCCACTATCAGGCGGACGTGACCAAGAACAGGTCGTAGCTGAAGACGCTCCTGAATCAATAGCTAAACACGCTTTACCAGTAAGCCCTATCGACACATTGGACATTTTTAACCCCCATACGCTGACGGAGCTGATGGGCAACAACCCTGACATGCACCAACGCTTGTTGAAAAAGTTTTTGCTCAATGCCCGCCGGCAGATCAACAGCATCGAAGCTGCAATGCTGGACGGCAATGCCCCGCAGGCCGCTGATGTGGCACACGCGCTCAAGTCCGCAGCGCGATCGGTGGGGGCCCTGGCCTTGGGTGAGGTGTGCGAGCACATTGAGGCGGTTGGCCAAATCGATGATGTTGAAAAGACAGCAGCGGCGGTTGCCAACCTGGCGCCAACTTTCGATCGCGCTCTTGCGCGCATTGAGGCGCACTTGGGCGCTGAGACTTGCTGAATCTCTGCTCACCCACCCACTACAAATTGGCGCCGGCTGCTCCACGTCCCAAGTCACTGGAGCCCTTCTTGTCAAGGGTGCTCGCCTTGACGCCGACATAAACTTCTGTATTCCTTGGGCTCATAGTAGGACGCGACGTCCTGCAAATCGTGACCGATTTGTGAAATCGGTGACAACCATCTGTCGGATAGGCTTCGGGTTCAGGCCTTCAGGCGGTTACGCAGTCGCCGCCCCATGGCGATCAGCCATGCGAGCCACGCAATCCGATCAAACCAGCGCAAGTTATGAACGTCCGTCTTTGACGCCCTCTGAAACCCGAGCGCCGGGTTGGCAAGCCAGGTGATGACATCCGGATGCGATTGCCTGAACCAGCAGTAAGCACCATCAATGTGCATCGGGCCACCTTGCGGGTCGCCGGGCGGGCGAATCAACATGGCTTCAAGGTAGGCAACGAGCGCCGGGATATGTTGACCGCTGACCGCCAGAAAGGCGGTGGTGCCAACCAACACTTGCGGCCGAGCCTGAACGCACGGCAAGCTGGAATGCGGCAGCGGCTCGCTGAGAAAATAGCTTCCGTACAGCATCCCCCACGGCTCACTCGCCAGAAAGCCGACAACGGCCTCAAATTTTTCAATAAATCGCTCACAAAAATTGAGATCGTCTTCAACAATCAACACCGAACTGACGCCCTGATCGCGCGCTTGGCGCAGCACCGTCAAGTGGCTCATGAAGCAACCGTGCGCGCCGGTGCTTTCAAACCCGGCAGCGTGCTGCGGTTTGGTGGCCTCAAAGAGCTGGACATTGGGTGAATCAAAACCCAGGCCAATGCCACGCAGTTGTTCACTCATTTCCTCCCGTCGATCAACTCTTGTTGCCAAGTTAATCACCGCCACCCGACCGAAGAAAGTATTGAGGGCCAAATTCATTTGCGTCCGTTTAACTCACTCGGACTCACGCTTCGTACGCACCCACCCAGATCGCTTTTTCAGGAAATATGCGACGTAGACGGGCAGCTTCCACAGGGCGTATAGCGGGGTTGTCATCAGTTCCCGTGCGCTCAACAAATGGCGCCCAAAGCCCCACCAGGTCAGGCCAATGGCAAGACAAAAGGCAAGTACCGACATACTGAGCAGCGCCGCAGCAGGCAACCATACCGGCCAAAACGCGGCAGCCAGCACGACCAGGAACTCGGCAACAGCGAGCAACAAAAAATAGAAAGCCACAGGCGGAATCAACAAATCCAAGGCCATCACAATCAGCGCCGGCTTGCCCGACTTGAAAGCCTCCGCCAACAAGCCCGGCAATTCCTCAGTCAGGGTGGCCAGGTGGCCGTGCTCCCAGCGGGACTTTTGCACCTTGGCAACGCCGGTGTCCTGTGGAAAAGCACTGCTGACCCGAATGTGTGGCAAAAACTGGGGCGCATGGCCTGCCACCGCCAGATCCACACCCAGCTTCATGTCTTCGGTAATGTGGCCGGTGGCCAGCTTCGCGGTGGACATCAGCGCCCAGGGCAGTGCCATACCGGTCCCCATCAAATGGCAGGCGCGCCCCAAATGAAATGAGCCCAGCGGGCGCACCAGATTCTTCATCAGCATGGCAAATTCCAGCACCCGCAATTTCAGACTCGCACCTTCACCGTTGCTCATCAAATTGAGCATCTGAGCCGGCTTGCCTGTGGCCTGGCAGTGTTGCGCTATGCACCCAACAGCACCGTCGGACACGACGCAGTCGGCATCCACCACCAGCACGACTTCGGGCGGGTCGGCGCGCAAATGGTCAACCCCGAAAGCCAATGCGTAGCCCTTGCCCCGCAGCTGCGCATCCTGGCGCTCCACCACCTGTGCGCCCGCCGCACGGGCCAGCGCGGCCGTGTCATCACTGCAGTTGTCGGCAATGACCAGCAGTCGGTCACCGGGCACAAGCTGGCGCTTCAGGCATTCAATGGTGGGGATCACGTTCACAGATTCGTTGTGCGCCGGCACCAACACCGCAACCCGCACCGCCCGCTGTGTGGAAAGACTTTGACTGGCACTGCCCCTTGCACGCAGTGCCGCCAAAGTCAAAACCAGCAGCGACATTGCAGGCAATGTGACCGCAATGGTGGCCAGCACAAGCAGAATTTCAATCATTTGTCAGGGTCCGTCATGGGCATAAAACTGCCACAGTCTGGTAACACTCATGGTCAGCACCCGCAGTGTAATGGACCGCATGGATACCAGTCAGTTGCCAGGACGTGGCATTAAGCCCATTCTCAGCCTGCGCAAGCACTATCGGATCAGTGCGCTCATTTGGCTGATTGTGGTGCTGGCGGGCTTGCCGGTGGCATGGATCAAGGGGCAGAGCTATTACGCCGCCGAGTCGGTGTTTCAGGTTGCGCCCAATTACATGAAAACGCTGTCAACCGACAAGGAAGTCGAACTGCAGTCCAATTCACAATACCGTGAATTTGTCAATCACCTCTCCACGACCGTCAAGCGCTACGATGTTTTGCAGCGCGCCTTGAAGAAGCTGCGCGATGCCAAGATTGATGTTCAGCCTAAAGCCCTGAGCGAGCGCAAATACATTGAACAACTGCAAAAGCAGATCATGGTGCGCGCCGTCCCCGACACCTACATGGTGCGCATTGGCCTGGAAGGCGCGAAGAAGGAAACGCTGTCCGAAATTGTCAACGCCGTCACAACCTCCTTTTTGGAGACCACCAAAGGCGAGCAAATCTTCGGTTCCGTCGAACGCCTGGAAATCCTCCAAACCAATGCAGAAAAATTGCAGAACGAAATTGCCGAGCTGGAGGCGCAACGGGTGCAGTTGTCCGAGTTGCTGGGTTTGACAACTTTTGGCGACAACGCCATCAACCCCTACGACAGCATGCTGTCCCAGGCGCGCGAAAAATTTACCACCGCATCGATTGAGCGGGCCCACGCAGAAGCCACCCTGCAGGCTTTTTTGAAACAACGCGAAACGCCCACTTCCGTGGGGCGCTCCCTGTTGGAAATGCGCCTGCAAGACAACGGACTGCAGGCGCTCAGAAATGAGGTCGTCAAGCGGTCTGAAGAGCTCGAGCGCACCTCGGCTGGCCTGGAAGACAAACACCCGGCAAAAAAGCCCGCTCTGGCAGAGTACGAGTCCATCAACACGCGCTTGAAAGCAAAAGAGTCCGAGTTTGAAAAGAGTGCGTTTGAAAATGTCAAAACGCGTCTGGTGGCGTCTCTGGGGCAGACTCAACAAGTGGAAACCGAAGTCCAGCTGCGCCTGAAAGGAATTGAAGGGCAATCAGCAGAATATGCCCGCAATTTTCAAAAAGCCATGCGCCTGACCAGCGACATTCGCAAGCGTGAGCAGGAGCAAAAAGAGGTTCGCGACCGACTCAACTACCTGCAGAACGAGAGCGGCGCGATCGGTTTTGTGCGCCTGGTCACACCGGCACTGCCTGCAGAGATGCCCATGGGCATCGGAAAAACCAAGCTCTTGCTTATCGTCTTTGTGCTTGCCAGCGTTTTGGGTGTGGTGGGCGCTGTTGCACTGGACCTGGTGGATCGCCGAATCTACACCGTCAACGAAGCCGAGAAGCTGATGGGCATCCCCGCCGCTGGCTGGCAGCTGCAAGGGCTTGACCTGCCTTCACAGTTGTATGCGAAGGAACAAACCCGACGCTTTGCCTCTACCCTGATGCGCAACAAGACCCGATCGGGGAAGAATGTTTTTTCCTTCACTTCTGTCAAGACCCTGGGCGCAGCCACTTCCGTCATACTGGATACGGCCGCGGTACTCAAACAGTTGGGCAACCGGGTGCTGGTGGTGGATGCGAACAGCTTCTTGCCAAGTTCTGCATTCAATTCCGGTGCGGTTGGCCTCTCCGACTTCCTGGCAGGCCACTCTGATGTCGACAACATCCAGCAAACCATCAACCACCAGGACGTTGAGCTGACTGGCATCGGCTTTGGGACGCAGACAGGGGCCGGTGTACAGCGGCTCGATTTGCTCAAGCAGGCTGTCAACACCTGGGAACAGCAGTACGACTTTGTCCTGATTGATCTGCCACCGGTGCTGCTCAGCGCCGATGCTGAGCTTTTGATCGATGTGCTGGGTCAGGTGTTCATGGTGTTGGAAGCCCAATCGGTCAGCAAGGGTGAAGTGACCCGCGCCAAACGCGTACTCGAAAAACTCGATCCGGAAGCGGTGGGATTGTTTGTCAACAACATTCCCATGTTCGAGGGCGGTGGCTATATGCGCGAGCTGATGGTGGAGACCCTAACCAAAGAAAAGTTCAGCGACTTCATGAGCTTGTCCGGCCTGCGGCTTCAAATTGAATTGCTTCGGGCGCGGTGGCTGCAAAAGCGCATGAAAAGTCCGCGCCAGCCAGACGATTTGAAATAGGCTGCACGCACCCCACTGCCCGCCTTTCAGCCAATCCTTACCCATGGACGCTACCCGTTACGTCGTATTTGTAGCCATGCTGATTTCAATCCGCGTGTTGACGCAGCGCGGCCTGGAAGCAGCATTTTTGAAGGTATGGATTCCGTTCTTCTTGCTCATGCCATTCATGTTTTGGGTCAACATACCGGGCCTGCCTGACCCCAACTTCATGCAGGCCGCCATTTTGCCGATTTTGTTTGTGCTGCTGCGCGACAAACTGCCTCAAATGAAGTTTGGCGGCATGGAGGCCTTATTGCTCATTTACGTCGTGGTTCGGGTGGTGGCTGACTACCTCAGCCGCGGCTATTCAGACGCACAGAACTATGCCTTTTATGTGCTGTCATCGTTGATCGGCTGTTATCTGATGGGGCGCTACCTGATCAACAGCCGGCGTATGGACATCGAAACGGCGCGCACCTTCGTGCTGATATTCCTGATTCTGTTCCCGATGTTTTTATACGAGGCCAAATTCTGGGTGAGCCCGATCTACAAGATCTTTGGCCCACTGTTCCCCAATTCCTACAGTTCCATCTCGATTCGCTGGGGCATTGCGCGCACCGCCAGCACGTTTGAGCACCCGATTCTGGCCTGCATCATGATCATCGCCGTCTACCGCATGCACCGCTGGCTGTCGTGGCAAGGGGTCTGGGATCAGGTACAGACCGGCTGGCTGGGCTGGATTCAGAACCAATCCAAGCGCTTCCCGGTTGCGTTCAAATACCAAATCTCCATCGTATTGATCGTGATGGCACTGATGACCATTTCGCGCGGGCCGTGGATTGGTGGCATTGCCGGTGCCGTGCTGGTGATGGTTGGCAACACCAAAAACCGCAAACAATGGCTGATGATTGTGGTCGCCCTCTTCCTGGTGGGTGGCATCGCGGGCCAGCTCGCGCTGGATGCTTACATTACGCCCAAAGAGGGGGAAATACTCAGCGGCGAGGCCCAGACCATGCTCTACCGAAAGGTGATGATTGAGCAGTACAAAGGCTTTCTGTTTGAAAAGATGTGGACCGGATGGGGCCTGACCACCGTGCCCACCATTCGGGGCATGGAGTCAATTGACAATGCCTTTTTCTTGATGGCTTTGCAACACGGTGTGTTTGCACCGGCTGTTTTTGTAACCATTTTTCTGTATGCCATTGTTTCGCAGGTGGCATTCGGCTTGAAGGTGGCACCCGGTGAGCCGCCCATGGGCTTCACCTTCTCGGGTATTTACCTCACCTGCTTCATCGCCTTCACCACCGTCTACATGGGGGCGCAAACCGAACCCATGCTGTTCCTGTTGCTGGGGTGGGGCGAAGCCATCAAAAACCGCAAGCCCGCAGACAACGCCATGCCAGGGACGCAGTTCGCACCAACCGCACCCAAGCCAACGTTCCGGCGGGTATTGATTTAAGCCCATGAGGATTCGATGGCGCAGGCCGCCGTGGTTGCCGAGAAGATTCGGCTGGTTTTGGCCGCGCCCTACGTTCTTGGCATGGAACATGGCGTGGCCGACGCGCTCGCACTGACGCACCGCTGCACGGCAAGCATTGGCGTCACCCTGTTTGTACACGGTGAAGCGAGCCAGGACGACATTTTGGTGCGCGCCGATGCTGCCATGTACCAGGCCAAGGAGCAAGGTCGCAATCGGGTGCAGTTTTATGCAAATAGGGCTGCAGCCCCCGTGTAGCAGGCGTTAGCAGCTATCAAAATATGCACGGTAAGCATCGCCCACCCGGGGTTCGCAGTTCGGACACATTTAAGTGCACGGTCCTGATTTAATTGCCTACACTCCAACCAGGGTTATTTCTTACGCGACTTGACAAAGTAATAAGCAAGTCCGTTACACCTGCATCCTGTTAAGGGCTGCATTTACAAAATGCAGCACGC
>JAIPDC010000232.1 GCA_021737865.1 Rhodoferax sp. | reverse complement strand
ATCGTGGCCATGGAAAACGGCTACGGCGACACCATCGTCAGCCGCGACACCGCCAAGCGCCTCGCTTCGTGGATGTCCTTGGAAAAATCCCTGGAATCCGGCGAATTCGTCACCGGTACCACTTCCGGCAAGGTCAAGGGCGGCCTGACCGTTCTGGTCAACGGCATCCGTGCCTTCCTGCCCGGTTCGTTGGTTGACACACGTCCTACCAAGGATCTGTCTCCGTACGAAAACAAGACCATGGAATTCAAGGTCATCAAGCTCGACCGCAAGCGCAACAACGTTGTGCTGTCACGCCGTGCCGTGGTCGAAGCCTCGATGGGCGAAGAGCGCGCCAAGCTGATGCAGACCCTCAAAGAAGGTTCTGTGGTTCAGGGCGTGGTCAAGAACATCACCGAATACGGTGCTTTCGTGGACCTGGGTGGTATCGACGGCCTGCTGCACATCACCGACATGGCATGGCGCCGCGTGCGTCACCCATCCGAGGTGGTGCAAGCCGGTCAAGAGATTACCGCCAAGATCCTCAAGTTCGACACCGAGAAAAACCGCGTGTCTCTGGGTCTGAAGCAAATGGGTGATGACCCATGGATGGGCGTGAACCGCCGTTATCCCCAGTCCACCCGCATGTTCGGCAAGATCACCAACATCGCCGACTACGGCGCGTTTGTGGAACTCGAGCCCGGAATCGAAGGCCTGGTCCACGTGTCCGAAATGGACTGGACCAACAAGAACGTTGCACCTTCCAAGATCGTTGCCCTGGGTGACGAAGTCGAAGTCATGGTTCTGGAAATCGACGAAGACAAGCGTCGCATCTCCCTGGGCATGAAGCAGTGCAAGGCCAACCCATGGCAAGAGTTTGCTCAGAACACCAAGCGCGGCGACCGCGTGAAGGGCCCGATCAAATCCATCACCGACTTCGGCGTGTTCGTCGGTCTGGCTGCTGGTATCGACGGTCTGGTGCACCTGTCTGACCTGTCCTGGAACGAAACCGGCGAAGCTGCCGTGCGCGAATTCAAGAAGGGTCAGGAAGTCGAGGCGTTGGTCCTGGCTGTGGACGTGGACCGCGAGCGCATCTCCCTCGGTATCAAGCAGTTGGATTCCGATCCTTTCACCACCTTCGTGTCGATCAACGACAAGGGCCAGGTTGTGACCGGCAAGGTCAAGACTGTTGACCCCAAGGGCGCTGAAATCGATCTGGGTGACGACATCATCGGCTACCTGCGCGCTTCGGAAATCTCGCGTGACCGCGTTGAAGATGCCCGCAACGTGCTCAAGGAAGGCGACGAAATCACTGCTGTGGTCGTTAACGTGGATCGCAAGACCCGCAACATCCAGTTGTCCATCAAGGCCAAGGATGCTGCTGACCAGAGCGAAGCCATGCAAACGCTGAGCCAGCAATCCGCCCGCGAAAATGCTGGTACCACCAGCCTGGGCGCACTGCTGCGCGCCAAGCTCGACAACAATTGATTGGCTGGGGACAGACCTAACGATTTGTCCCACAAGATTATTGATATGTTGTTAATCTGAACAAGCGACCGGTTGCTCACGCAAGTGTTTGGGCACCGGTCGTTTTTTCATGGATAAGCGCCAACTCCCATGACACGCTCCGACCTTGTTGAAGAACTCGCCAACCGGTTTGGCCAACTCACGCATCGCGATGCCGAATTTGCCGTTAAGGCCATTCTGGATGCCATGAACGATGCGTTGGTTGCCGGACACAGGATCGAGATTCGTGGTTTTGGCAGCTTTTCAATCAGCCACCGACCGCCCCGCATGGGTCGTAACCCGCGAAGCGGCGAAAGCGTGGCAATTCCCGAGAAGCGGGTCCCACACTTCAAGCCAGGCAAGGCCCTGCGCGAATCGGTCGACCAGCGTACTGCTGAACTTGGGGTCACAGGCAGAATCAACCCCTGATTAGAATTCCTGGCCAAGGGGGAGATTGATGAAACAGATTGCGTGGTTCTTTAAGTGGATACTTAAAGCAGCCATTTTTTTTACCCTGTTCGCTTTCGCGCTGAACAACCAGCACGATGCCACTGTGCGGTTTTTCTTTGGACAGCAATGGACCGCCCCTCTGGTTCTGGTGGTGCTGAGCGCCTTTGCCATTGGGCTGCTCATTGGTGTTTTGGGTATGGTGCCGCGCTGGTGGCAGCACCGCAGGGCAGCGACCCGGGATTCCCGCGCTACCTCTGAAAAAACAACTCCAACCCAGCCTCCCCATGGAATTTGACCTCAGTCTGATCCTGATGGCGCTGCCAGTGGCCTTTGTACTGGGCTGGATGGCATCGCGATTCGATGTGCGCCAGTTGCGCATGGAAAACCGGCAGGCGCCAAAGGCCTATTTCAAGGGGTTGAACTACTTGCTCAATGAGCAGCAGGACCAGGCCATTGATGCCTTCATCGAGGCCGTCCAAAGCGACCCCGACACGTCCGAGTTGCACTTCGCCCTTGGTAACCTGTTTCGCCGCCGCGGCGAGTATGAGCGCGCTGTGAGGGTGCATCAGCACCTGCTTTCCCGCGGGGACTTGAGCGCAGATGACAGGCACCGCGCGCAGCACGCGCTGGCGCTGGACTACCTGAAAGCGGGGCTGCTGGACAGAGCGGAGGAATCCCTGCTAAAACTCGAAGGCACCCGATTTGAGGGCCAGGCCCGCCTGGCATTGCTCGCCAATTACGAGCGGTCACGCGACTGGGAGCACGCTGCACACATCGCTCAAAAACTTGAATCCAATGGCCAAGGCAGCTTTAAGGGACGCTTGTCCCACTACCTGTGTGAACAGGCAACAACCTGTGTTGCGGCCAGCAACCTGCAACAAGCGCAGACCTATCTCACGCAGGCCATGCACATTGCGCCCGACGCGCCCAGACCCCGCATCGATCTGGCGCGGGTGCAAAGCCTGCAGGGCAACCCGGCGCTCGCTTGTGAAACGCTGACCCAGGCCCTTGCAACCGCGCCCGGTGCCATCGCGCTCATCGCCCCGCTGTTGGCCCAGTATGCGATGGCCTGCGGCCAGGGCCCACGCGTGCTGGACCGACTAAAGGCGGTCTATATGCACACCCCATCACTGGACGTGCTGGACGCAATCGTGGCCCTGGAGGCCCACAGTGGTGCGCCCACGGCAACCGCCCGCGAATGGTATGCCCACCACCTGGAAAGCGAGCCTTCCCTGGTGGCTGCTGCCAAGTGGATTGCCGGTGAAAAACTGGAGCACGAACAATTTCATCCCCAGGTCCAACGGGCGCTGGACACGGCGGTGAAGCCTTTGACGCGCTACCGCTGCGCGGCATGCGGATTTGAAGCCAAACAACATTTCTGGCAATGCCCAGGTTGCCAGGCGTGGGACAGTTACCCGGCCCGTCGAGTGGAAGAATTATGAACATCACCAAAGAGAAAATGGCAACCGCCCGCGTGTTGGTCGTGGGCGACGTGATGCTGGACCGCTACTGGTACGGCGCGGTCGATCGCATATCACCGGAAGCACCCGTCCCGGTCGTACGCATCACCCGCGAGGAAGAGCGCACGGGCGGCGCCGCCAACGTCGCCTACAACGTGGTCACCCTCGGGGCGCACGCCTCTCTGCTCACCGTAGTGGGCGCTGATGAGGCGAGCCACAAGCTTGAAGCCCTGGTAGCAAAAACCGGCATCCAACCGCACTTTGGGCGCGATGCCGAACTCACAACCACGGTAAAACTGCGGGTGATTGGCCGACAGCAGCAGTTGTTGCGTCTGGATTTTGAAAACACCCCAAAGAACGAACTGCTGGCCTCGCAAACTGCCGAATTCGAGCGGCTGCTGCCCTCCCACGGCGCGGTGCTTTTCTCTGACTATGGCAAAGGTGGCCTGGGCCACATTACCGACATGATTGCGCGCGCGCGCGCAGCAGGCAAGCCCATTCTGGTCGACCCCAAGGGCAGCGATTACACCCGCTACCGGGGCGCAACGGTCATCACACCCAATCGGGCAGAGCTGCAGCAGGTCATCGGAATGTGGCGCAGCGAAGATGATTTGCGAAGCCAGGTCAGAACCCTGCGCGAACAACTCGGACTGGACGCCGTGCTGCTGACCCGCAGCGAGGAAGGCATGACACTGTTCGACGCAGACGGCGAATTGCATGTCAGCGCACAGGCCCGTGAAGTGTTTGATGTCACCGGAGCCGGAGACACGGTCATTGCCACCATGGCAGCGCTGGTGGCGGCGGGCGTCAGCCTGCGCGATGCATTGCCGCTGGCCAATCGGGCCGGCGGTATTGTGGTGGGTAAGTTCGGCACCGCCACCGTCAGCTACGACGAATTGTTTGCCAAAGCTTAAGGAGGAAATTCCCATGACCCGAATCGTTGTTACTGGCGCTGCCGGCTTTATTGGCAGCAACATCATCAAGGGCCTGAACGCACGCGGCATTGACGACATCATTGCCGTGGACGACCTCACACAGGGCGACAAGTTTCGCAACCTCGCCCCGCTGCGCATCGCCGATTATGTGGATGCCGACACCTTCTACGACGCTTTTGCGGGCGGCTCCTACGGCCAGATCGAAGCGGTCTTTCACGAAGGTGCCTGCAGCGACACCATGGAGTTGGATGGCAAGTACATGATGTCCAACAACTACACACTCTCGTGCGACCTATTCCAAGCCTGCCAGAAGCGCGGTGCGCGACTGTTGTACGCATCATCTGCCGCCACCTACGGTGGCTCGGACACCTTCCGCGAAGACCCCGCCTTTGAACATCCGCTCAACGTTTACGGCTACTCCAAGCTGCTCTTCGACCAGCGTATGCGCCGCGAGTGCGGCAACCATTTTCAGCGCACCAAGGCCGGCAAAACCAACCAGGTGGTCGGCTTTCGGTACTTCAACGTCTATGGCCCGCATGAGCAACACAAGGGGCGCATGGCCAGCGTCGCGTTTCACCAATTCAACCAGTTTCGCTCAGATGGCAAGGTCAAGCTATTTGGCGAATACGGCGGCTACCCGGCCGGTGGGCAGATGCGCGATTTCGTCTTCATCGACGATGTGGTCGCCGTCAACCTGTGGTTCTTCGACCACCCCGGCGAATCCGGCATTTACAACCTGGGCACCGGAAATGCCCAGCCGTTCAATGACATTGCCATCACCGTGGTGAACACGCTGCGTGAACAAAACGGAGAAGGCGTGTTATCGGCGGAGCAAGCGGTATCACAGGGCCTCATCGAGTACATCGCCTTCCCCGATGCCCTGCAGGGCAAGTACCAGAGCTATACGCAGGCAGACCTCAGCGCACTGCGCAGCACCGGCTGCGACCATGTATTTGCCAATGTTCAGCAGGGCGTGCGCCAGTACGTTCAGGCACTGTCCACTGCGCAATCCTGAACGCGTGCACTGCGGGTTTATCCTGAAAATCAAATCGTCATTTGCGTCAACGCGACAGACCGCCGGTTCGTTGTGTGTCCATGGCACCGGTCACTTGGTGCCATTTTTGTCCACCCTCTCCACACCTGAAGGAAACTGTTCATGCTGAAAAAAATTCTGGCTATCGTTGCCATGTTGTACGCCACCATTGCGTTTGCTGCTGTCGACGTCAACAAGGCTACCGCCGCGGAGCTGGATGGCATCAAGGGTATTGGCCCCGGCATTTCCACCAAAATTCTTGATGAGCGCAAAAAAGGTAACTTTAAGGACTGGAACGACTTTGTCGAGCGCGTCCAAGGCGTGGGCGCTGGCAACGCTGCCAAATTTTCGGCTGAAGGTCTGACGGTTAACGGCGCCGGATTCAAGGGTGCAGTCGCTGCGCCAGCAACCCCTGCGGCCAAGGCAGACAAGAAGGGTGCCAAGCCCGAAGCAGCTGCACCCGCCACGCCCGCAGTACCTGCCAGCGCCGCCAAGAAATAGGCATTCACTGCGCGCCCAAATAAACCCGCTTTGGCGGGTTTATTTTTGAACAAAAATGCAGATAGTCCCCGCAGACATTGCGTGAGCAGCTATCAAGAACAGAGCAAACTGCGCTCAGCGTGTGCCGAATCCCCCGCCACCCGGCGTTTGAATTTCAAACACATCACCGGCCAGCATTTCCGCCTGACCGATACCCGCTGTCTCGAGCAATTTCTGCTTGGGTTTAAGGGAAAACCAACCGGTAGTTTCGTAGGTCTTCTTCGAAGGCATTGCACCGCT
>JAIPDC010000231.1 GCA_021737865.1 Rhodoferax sp. | reverse complement strand
TGATGGGGCAGGGCCATGACCTCAATGGCCTGACGAACCGAGGCTGCCACATTAAATGCCTGCACTCCGTCGAGCGAAGGCAGAACCAGCACAAACTCTTCTCCGCCATATCGCGCTACCAGATCGTCTGAGCGACGAATGCACGCGGCGATCGCCTGTGCGACTTGCCGCAGGCAGGCGTCACCCGCCTGGTGACCGTAGTGGTCGTTGTATTTCTTGAATAGGTCCACGTCGATCATCGCCACGGTCAAGGCGTGACCGCTGCGTTTGCCCCGGTTCCACTCGCTGAGCAAGACCTCGTCAAACACCCGGCGGTTCGACAGGCCGGTGAGGCCGTCGGTCGCGGACAGCCGCTTGAGTGCGGCGTTGGATTGCTCAAGTGCCATGGTACGTTCTGCCACGAGGGACTTCAATGCCAGCTGGTTGCGCACCAGCCACCTGACTCGCCACCGATGCAACAGGGATACGGTCGACACCAATGCCAATGCGCACAAAACCTGAAACCAGATGGTTCGCCAAAAAGGTGGCGTGATCTCAATCGGAAACGCTATGCCGATGTCATCCGATATCTCGTAGCGATTGGTCGCCCTCACGCGAAACGTATAGGCGCCGGGGTCCAGGTTGGTATAGGTGGCGACCCTGTGGCTTGCGTCTGCGGTGACCCAGTCGCTATCAAAACCCTCAAGCTTGTAGGCATAGCGAAGCGTGGACGGTGCGTCGAACTGCAATGCCGCAAATGCAATACTAAAGACAGGTTCCCGCCAAGACATCTTGAGCGCCCTTGGGTCCAAGATTGAGCCCGTCAGCGCGACCCTGCCGTCGTAGTTGGCGCCGCCGCGCAAGGATTTGTTCAAGATCATGACGTCAGTAATCGCGACTGCGGGCGGGGTTCTGGCAATGCGCACTGCGTCTGGAATGACCTGGGTAACACCATGCTCGCCGCCGAAAAAAAGCGACCCGTCGCGATGGCGTGTCGACGCACCAAACAAGAAGTTTCCGGTGATTCCATCCGCCGTCGTGAAGTGTGCGAAGGATTCGGAAACTGGGTCAAATCGGGACAGTCCGCTGCTCGTACTTAACCAGACATTGCCAGCCGTATCGCTTTGAAGGGACTGGACGGTCGAGGGCATGAGCGTTTGCATGCGATACGAGCGAAAGCGTACGCCTCCGTCCGCATCCACCGTGAGGCGATCCAGCGCGTTGGCGCTTGCCAGCCAGATCACGCCGTCTGCCGTTTTGTGCAGCCTCGTGGCGCGATCGCTGCTGGGACTGGTCACGCCCGTGCCGTCATGACGATAGTTGGTGAATTTTCCAGTGCGGGCATCAAGTCGGTCCAAGCCGCCACCGCTGCCGCTGACCATCCAGACATTTCCCTTGTCATCTTCCAATACATCGGAGGTCGGGGTCACACTGCGGCTATTCGCATCCTTGGCATCATGAAAGTAGCGTTTTATCGTCTTGGTGGCAGGGTCATAGTGAATCAAGCCTGCACCTGTGCAGAGCCATAAGCGACCATCTGTGCCGGGTGAAATAGAGTCGATGTAGTTTGCCGCACTTTCGCCAAAGCTCACACGATGCAGCATCTGACCAGTCGCATCAAACGCGTACAACCCCTTCATAGTCCCCGCCCAGAGCACACCGTTCTCGGTGTGGTGCAGGCTGAATATGGTGTTGTTGCTCAGTCCATCCGTGCCTTGCCACTGTGCCACGATCGATCGGACACTTTGACGTGTGGCGATGTCGAGTGCATGCAGCCCGTCTGAGCTACCGATCCAGATGCGGGTTCCTCCGGCGCCGGCGATCGACTTTACGCTGTTCTTGACATGCACACTGCGCGTGATGGTTTGGGGCAGGATGCGATCGAATCCCCGACTGGCCAGGTTCAAACGCGACAAACCATCCGCCATGGAGCCAATCCAGAGCAGTCCCTGGCGGTCAACCAACATCGAGCGTACCGCACGGCCTCCGATGCTGTGGGGATCGGCGGTGATTGGACTGAACGCTGTGAATTCCCGCCGCTCGTTATCCCACTTTGCCAAGCCCTGCGTGATACTGCCGAACCACAAAGTATCATCTTCGTCTTCAACGATGGAGAAAACCCGGGGCCTCGCAAAGTCTCGTGTATCAGGCAATCGGCGTCGCTCAGACCAGTCTCCACTGGTCGGCCAAACCACAACTCCGTTCTCAGTGCCTATCCACAACTGCTTGCGCCGGTCGATATGCAGAGCGCGTGCAGTGTTCAATTGGAGATCGGGTCGGTCGATCGCGTCAATCCGGAAATGCTCAAAGCCGGATGCGCCAGGCGCCAGGTAGTCCAGTCCATGGTTCCACAAGCCCACCCACAAGCCCCCATGGACGTCCCGCACGAGCGCATTGACATTATTGTCTGCGATGCTGCTTGGGTCATCCGGCTGGTGTATCCATAAGCGGAATTCGCCTGTTGCCGGGTCAAAGCGCTGAAGGCCTCCCCAGGTTCCAATCCAAAAGCCGTTGGCCCCATCGGGGACTACGGCACGGACATTCAGACGCTTGGGCGGTCCCGACTTGGGCACAAACGTCGTGAAATCCAGGGTGTCACGGTTGAGTCGGGCCAGTCCATTATCAGTGCCAACCCAGAGCTGCCCCTGGGTATCTTCGGTCAAGGTCATGATCCTGCTGCTTGGCAGACTATGCCCGGTGTCCGGTGTGCGGCCAAAGCTGACAAGGGTGTAGCCATCGAACCGAAACAGGCCATTGTTGGTGGCGATCCAGATAAATCCGAGACGGTCTTGTAGCAAATTGGTTATCGAGACTTGGTTCAGTTCTTCATAGGCTACCCGTTCAAACCGCGGTGCGTGTGGCGCCATCGCAAACGTGGCTCCGATGCATATAGGGCCGATGGAAATCAATACAAGCAGGGCCGCACGGAGACAAACCAAACGCTGCAAAACCCGGCGCCATGATTCACACATCGGAATACGGCTCAACGAAAAAGGCCGGATGCCGACCCAAAATGTGCTGACGGGAAGTGTGTCGGTGGTTCACGTTGGCAAGTGCCCTCAAAAGATCGTCATCATAGCGAACGGCGTGGTTCAAATCCGGGTAACACTTTGACCTGATTCATAGCTGCTGGCTGGGCCTGCAAAGGCGCAATCCTCGATGTCATGGATACTTGCTGCCCTTCATTTCCAGTATCACATCGGCATGACCTCATTGAATTCTCCCGCAGCCAAACTTCTCTCCACCCAGAGCGTTGAGCTGGCCACCCAGGCAATGAAGGGCTCGGTCAATATCACTCACCTGGCAGCCGAGCACAAGGTGAGCGCAAGTTTGTCTGCCAACAAAAGAATTGGGCACTTGAAGCGATCACTGATGCCTTTGCTTCCAAGGCTGCGGATGACGAGGTTCTATTTTATCTTCCTGTCACCAAAGCATGGCTGCACCAAGTCGTCTTGGCCCTGACCCTCATTTGTCGCAGTTCCTACCGTGGCGTAATCGAATTCATGCGCGACATTTTGGGCGTCTCCATCAGCGTGGGCAGCGTACACAACCTGAATCAATTGGCCGCCCAGCGCGCAGGTGACATCAACTCAACACAGGACCTCTCCCAGATTCGGGTTGGACTGCATGACGAAATCTTCCACTGCAACGAACCGGTGCTGGTGGGCGTGGACGCCCATTCCACTTATTGCTATTTGCTCAGCTCTGCGTAGCACCGCGATGCCGATACGTGGGCCATTCACTTGATGTACGCCTGCGACCAAGGGTTCAACCCCGACTACCTGGTAGCTGACCAGGGCACGGGACTGCGTGCAGGCCAGATTATTGTCTGGAAGGACAAACCATGCCATTGTGATGTGTTTCACATTTTTGTGGCCGTTGGCCTGGTGGCCATTGGCATCAGCGTATTGCTCTGGATGAACGGTCATCGACTGAAATCCATGGCCTATCCACTACTGGCCATTGCGTTGATGCAGATGGTCGTAGGTGGCTCCGTTTACCTCCGCACCGAAACACAGTTGTCTACCTTGAGCGCGCAGTTGAAGGTCAACCCGGCAGAACTCAAGGCGGAAGAAATCACACGGATGCAGACCGTGATGAAAAACTCTTCGATCTACAGAGCGGTTGAAATGGTGCTGCTGATCGTCGACATCGGAATGATCGCCTTTCTGCAGCGTCATGACATGGCAGCAGGTATTGGCGTTGGTCTGGTCCTGCAGGCGGCCTTTACGCCGACACTGGACATTTTTGCTGAGGCTAGGGGAGCCGACTACTTGTCTGCAATCTGTTCGCTTGCAATCTGAAGTGGTGATCCGCCTGCGTTTAAATGCCGACCGCCAAGTCGTAAGGTCGTATGACCGCACCTTGTCACTACTGGGCGCAGTAATCCTCGAATTCGACACCACAATGATGACCGCGCGCTATTGGAGTGAATGTCAGGTGTGGAGCAATCAATTCGGGTAAACCTATTACAGGAATCGCTGCAGTGCCGACCGCCAGTTTGAAAAGGTGATTTTCACCGCTGAATGACCGGTCCCGAGATTCCGGGGGCCAAAACGAAAGTCTGCTTCCGGCGAAACCGAAGGGCTGCTTTCGACTTTCCGATGGTCGTTTGAAAATTTTGGTGAATGGCCGGTATGGGTCTACTGGAGTCAGCCAACTTTCTCGGGAGCCGACGGTCAAAAATGGGCATGGTTCAAAAACCGCGCGTTTTACTGAACACTGGACGTGCCGACGCCACCCCAAATATCTTGCGATATCTGGGCTAGGAAAGCTTTCTTTTAAGAATCCGGAAAGAGCTAGGCGTCTTGCCTTTTGACACCAGCCAAGCCAAGCATTTCCAGCCATGGCTGATGTGATTTTCCGGTCATGGCCTGCGCCGCAGTTTTGTTGACCAGGCGTTTGTGCTTGCTGCGCATGAATGGCTTGTGGTTCAGATAGAACTGAAGGAGTCCGAGTGTTTTCTGGCTCACCGATTGGCGTTCATCCAGATAAGGACGAACCCGACTGTTAAGGTTTTCCACCATCGAACTACAACGGTGCGTGGTCTCCAATATCAAGAGCACCGCATCTTCTATCTCGTCGTATTTCTCGCCGATCAACTCCTCCAGCGCGGATGACTCCTCGCCGTAGTTGCAGCTATCAATGCCATACCTCGCGGTGTAGCACACATGCCAGATGGTGTTTAAGCGAAACCTCGTGGTGTTCTGCCAGTCGCCCGAACTGCTCATTCAGAGCGTTTGCGACATCGAGCAGCCCATTGCGTCGATGATGAAGTGAGGTGACTATTGCATCGATGCGATGTGGATGCCCAACTGCGATGACGCTCATCTCCCGAACGACAAAGTCATACAGCTCGGCTCGTTCATCGGGCTTATAGCCAGCCAACTGAAGAACATCGTGTTGTAACCAGCCTGCGAGAAGCCCAAACGTTGCACACAACTCCTCCAGTTCCCCAAACTCGGTCAAGGCTGCTGATAGGGCTTGGGCGCATGCTTCTTTCTTTTGCTCGTCGCGCGCCTTATGCGCACGATTCGCGAGTTTTAGCGCCTGCGTCCCCCGGGATGCCACCTTGTTCCTCAGAAAGCGTCCACAGTCCTTCAAGTCTCGAATGAAATGAAAATGATCAAGTCGCAAGGTCGTCTTTGGCAATGCGATCTCATGGCCTTTGATCAGACCTTTGCCGCCATCAATGATAGTGGTGTCCGGCTCGTAGCCACGCTCTTGCAGATACAGCAGATGAATCGCCCAGCTTTCATGGTCACGATCATCCGCTTTGGCCAGTAAGGCACAAAAGCGCGACTCAATGTCAACGACACTGAGAATTGGTTGATTGCGGTGGAACAGTTCATCTGCCGCACTCGAGCGAATTACACCCAACGCATAGGAGTCATTGATAGACTGAGCCTTGTCCGCAGCAACATCAAGGATGTTGAAAACTGAGCCCAGTGAGATGGAATGACCAAACACGCTCTCCAGAAAAAACATGATTCCACGATAGCTGGAACCGCAGACCAAGTACAACGCCACTACCATCGTGTGGATCAACGATTTGGTGACTCCAATCGTAAACAGAACCTCTTCATCAGTTTGGGCAAATGCGGCTCTTCTAAAATCCTAGTGGGTAGAAATTCGCCAATTTGTTGTTGAAGTAGAGGTTTTTTATGTCTAAAGAGCTATTTGCGCTTGCTTTGGGAATCAGT
>JAIPDC010000230.1 GCA_021737865.1 Rhodoferax sp. | reverse complement strand
AAGCGCCACCGGTCCCCTTGCAGGTATGGGCAGTATTGATGCCAAGGTGGAATATGGTGCCTTCTTGAATTACGCGCCAGATCGTAATTGGCGACTGTCTTCGGTGTTGCGATATGGGTCCGGTGATTCGGGACAGGGATTGAGTGCAAACTTTGGCGCTAACTATGCCTTGAATATCGCACCCCAATGGCGTCTTGATTGGGGAGTTTCCACCAGTTGGGCCAACTCCCAAACCATGCAGTCCTACTTGGGTGTGAGTGCAGCGCAGTCACTACAAAGCGGTAACCCGGTGTATTCGCCAAGCGCAGGCCTGCGCGATGTGGGTGCCAGCCTGAATCTGAGCTACCAGGTCACGCCAAAAATTTCTGTTTCCGGCGGCATCAAAGCCACTAGCTTAGTTGGCGATGCACGGAACAGCCCCCTTGCCACGAGCCCACAAAGCGTGTCGGGGAGCTTGTCCGTTGGCTACGCATTTTGAGGCCCGCCTCCAGCCCAAAGACAACAACTCGCTTCGCGCTATCTGAATCCAGTCAGGGCAACCTTGTGAAAACGTATTTGAAAGTTCCACCACTTCTATGGATCATGCTGCTTGCGGTGGCGGGACGAGCTTGGCTGCTGTTCAGCACGCCCTACATGCCGGGTGTCAACGGAGCCTACTACCTCATCCAGGCCAGGGCCATCCTGGAACGGGGTGTTTTGGGAATATCGGACCTGCCACTGACTTTCTATTTGGAGGCTGGGCTGGCCTGGTTAATTGCCAAGGCTGGTGGTATGGCGATGATGGATGCGATCATGCTGGCCGTGAAGTCTTGCGATGCGGTGCTGCCGGTATTGGTCGCCTGGCCGACCTTTGTGCTGGTGCGGCGTTGGGCGGATTCGAGAAGTCAGGGAGATGCGGTCCCGCTTGCCGCAGCTGCGCTGGCCTGTCTGTCTCTGCCTTGGTTCATGGTGGTGGGTGAACTGCAGAAAAACTCGCTGGCGATGGTGTGGTTCGCGTTGCTCGTGACCAACCTACACGGCTGGCTGCTGCAACCGACTCGAAAGCGCGGAATGGCTTTGGTGGCCGCGTTGTTGACGCTTGGGCTGACCCATATCGGCGTGCTGGGTACCAGTGTGCTTGTAACGGCTTTAACCTTGCTGGCATTCCTACTCCGTCAAAGGCAGGGTATACGCTGGAAACGGATTCTGCCCTTAGTGGGTGCTGGTGTTTTGATTATGCTGGCGACATCGGCTTTGGTGGCGTGGAAATATGACCCGGCCCGCATCGCGCGCCTTGGCGCGGCCTTTACCGACCCCTCTCAATTTTCTTGGGATGGACGGCAGATGCCGGGCCAGACCCGAACCTGGCTCAATCTGGGTGGCTGGCTCCCGTTTCTCGGATTTTCAATGGCTGTCGTTCCAGCGCTGTTCATCGCATGGCGCAGACGCCTTCAGCTGGATGCAGCGGATTTCGCCGTGGTCGCAGCTTGCGCACTGACCGTTCTCATGATGACCGGTCCTTGGTTTAGCCCGGATATGTCAATCCGCTTTTACTTTATCGCCTTCTTCCCCACGATATTGGTCATGTCATTTGCGCTGACGCACATTGAACGGAATGGATTGCGGCATACGGTGCTCAGCTTGATGTTGCTCATCGGCTTGGGGAGCTCATCTTGGATTCTGGCCCCAGGTGGAAAGCCGATTCTGGAAGAGGCCAGCATGATGGAGCTGAAGAATTTGGCAGGGCATATCCAGAACCCCGCGCATACCCTGGTCGTGGCCGATCACGGCGTCGAGTGGTGGAGCGCCTGGTTTCTACACACACATATCGCCCAACCCCAGGCGCTTTCCCACGAAGACTGGCAGCGTTATAAAACCGTCCTGTTGCTGAAAGTTAAGTCGGGTGTGGTCAGTCTGCCCGGCCGCGGCGGACCTGGGCCGGTCCACGACCAAAGGCCACCTCCCAATCAGCCCTCCTGGCGGCCAGATATTTTCTCAGATGCTGAACTGCTGCATGACGGTGCAACCCTGCGGCTCGAAAAATCGCCCACACAATTTCCTCACAATTTGTTTTCACAATCCGGCTCATCACAGTAGCTATTTGGAGCACCCATGCATTCACAGTTCACCGACACACATTCGACCAGCAAGAGAGATAGTCTCAAACTCATTGCGGGGGGCTTTCTCTCCACATCTGCAGTTCTTATGGCATGTGGTGGAGGGTCCGGCAGCTCTTCCACATCAACCATCGCTGGCACATCCACAGAACAGACTACGACGCCCGTTGCTACGGGTGGCACGGCCTACAAAGCACTATGGATTCCGCCACTGCTTTCTGGGACAACCGCATCGGGTGTGACCACCTATGAATTGGTGCTCGCCGCATCGTCGGTGCAGTTCCAGACGGGAGCCAAAACCGCGACCTATGGCTACAACGGAAATGACTTCTGGGGTCCGACGCTGGTGATGAAGAAGGGAAGCAAGGCACGCATGCAGGTGAAGAACACCCTGTCGGAAGACACCACAACCCATTGGCACGGAATGCTGGTGCCCGGCCCGGTGGATGGGGGCCCACATCAGATTGTGGCTGCAGGCACTACCTGGATCACCGACACATTCACTGTCAAGAACAACGCCGCCACCTACTGGTACCACCCGCATATGCACGAGATGACCCAGAAGCAGCTCACACTGGGGGCCGGCGGTTTCATCCTGGTGCAAGATGATGCGGAGTCCGCATTGAATTTGCCCAGAACCTACGGCACTGACGACATTCCACTCATTCTTACCAGTCGACGCTTCACCACGACCAATGGCGTGGCGAATCAGTTTCAGTACACCGTTACCGCGTATGGCGACTACATGCTGACCAATGGCGTTATGGATGCTCAGGTCACTTTGCCCAAGCAACTGGTGCGGCTGCGCATTCTGAACGGTGAGATCGAGCGTGACTACAACCTCGGGTTTGGTGACGGACGATCCTTCTATGTCATTGGCAATGATGGCGGGTTGCTCAGTGCTCCGGTCGCCGTGACCCGGCTGGTGATGTCACCGGGTGAGCGCTACGAGATATTGGTCAACCTGAGTGGTGACGCCGTCGGCAGTGCCATCGACCTGAAGTCCTACAACGGTGCCGATGCAGGTTTGAGTTTTGGCTTTGCCGGGTTGGAGAACGCCACCGGTGGGGAGTTTGGCAGTCTGCTGAACTACAAGACGTTCAATATATTGCGCATCAACGTGACAGCTGCCACTGCCAACGCAGTAACCGCCTTACCCACGACCCTGGTCAGCAATACCTTCCCTGCGGCAGCAGACGCCACAAAATCTCGCACGCTGGCCATTACAGCAACGGGACCCGGCGCACCGTTCACTTTTAACAACGTTGGATTCAGCATGACCACCATTAACCAGACGGTGACGTTGGGCGCTACGGAATCGTGGACCGTTAATGGGGGGAACATCTTCGGGCATTCTTTCCACATTCATGGCGTGCAATTCAAAATTGTTTCGCGCAACGGGAGCAGCAGTGCAGTCAAGGCGTATGAAGGCGGCTGGAAGGACACCTTCTACGTGCCGCTCAACGAGACAGTGACCTTCGTCGCCAAATTCGACGAGGCCGCAGGCGCTTCCTATCCCTACATGTACCACTGCCACATGGTCAACCACGAGGATGCAGGCTTGATGGGGCAGTTTGTAGTGCAGTGAGTGCAGCGTACGATGCGCTACTTTGGCCGTTTGTTTGCGCTGGTTGCGATTGCACTGGCTGGATGCAATGAATTCGGAAATCTGCCCTGGGCACCGACTATTGCGACGGCAAGACCCGGAAATGCCAGCGCCATCATCGCGTTCTTAGCCCCGTTGTATGCGGGGCAGTCAGCCATATCGACGTATGTCGTCAGTTGCACGGCTGCGGGGGAAACCTTGAGTGCAAGGGGCGAGACCAGCCCTGTGACGGTATTGGGATTGGGCAATGGCGTCGAATATGCATGCGTCGTCAGCGCGAGCAATGCCGCTGGCACGGGTGCGAACTCGAGCACTATCGCGGTGACGCCCCAGCCTGATGCAGCCAATTCGCTCGCATCCGGCTATCGACAGGTCGCCTGGGCGCCGGGCATGTCCATCACGTTTCCCAATGCATGCACCATGACTGTCTGGCCGAGCGCTCGACCAGCCCACGCGGTAGACGAGTATTACCTGACGCCAGTCCAAACAGGCAAGAAACCGGGAGCAGTCAGGGGAACCAGTTTTACCAAGGTCAGTGCCATGTCGTTGGAGGTAGCTGCGCTTCGGGGTCTGGGTGCGCAAGCGCCGATGCAGTTCAATATCTGTCCCACCAAGGCGCCGGTGCCCACCGCAGTCAACGCCGGCGCCATTGGAGTGCTGATTTCAGGCTCGGTCCTGTTTGGTGCCGCAGAAATTGTCGGGCACCGTGCTACCGCGCTCAAGGACAACGCGTCGTATTCATTCAAGAGCCGTGATGGGGCAACCGTCACCGCACGTTTCATTGACCAGTGCAATGGCCATCCAACCCCCGTCACCGCAGGCAACAGTTACCACTATCACGGATTGTCCGAATGCGTAACCTCCATGGTCGATCACGAGAACGGTCCCTCTCACCTGATTGGTGTGGCGTTGGACGGTTTTCCGATCTATGGTGACAAAGATATGAACGGCCAGACCATCGCACCCCAGCGTTTGGACGCCTGCAATGGCATTGCCAGCCCCACACCCGAGTTCCCGCAAGGGGTGTATCACTATGTGCTTCCATCCGGTGTCAAGGAGCACAACGCATCCATGCGCTGTTACAGCGGCGACATATCGCGTAAAGAGTTGGCTATCGCTGATTCAAATGGCTTTTGCTATGCGCCGCAGGCGCCAGGGCCGACCCATTCAATTGGGAATATGGAAATGGGGGCGAATCGCACGTTGGCGCAGCCGGTTTTCTGAGGCCTGTCATTCCAGTGTCATACTGGAGCATTGCTGCCCCGGGGCAGTGCTTTTACCTTTGATGACCGAGCATGCCTGACCAACCTGCATTTTCCAACACCCGATCCATGCTAGCCACCGGGGCACTGCGTGTTTCTGACACCCTGGGGCGGTTCGAACTGCGCAAAATACTGGGCCGGGGTGCTCAGTCCACCGTGTGGCTTGCTTTTGATCCGCGCATGGACCGCGAAGTGGCGATCAAGGTCATGCGTGCGGGCAGCGGCTCTGACGCGCCTGCCTTGAAACAGTGGCTGGAAGAGGCCCGCAGCGTGGGCCGGGTCAAGCACCCCAATATTGTTCCAGTTTATGAGGCCGACATTCAGGACAATCAGCCCTATCTGGTCTTTGAATATATTGCTGGTACCACGCTTGACCAGGTCCTGAAGCAGCGTGGTGCATTGGCTCCGCATGAGGCAGTGGCGCTCCTGATGGACGTACTCGATGCCATTGCCGTAGCCCATGCGGCCGGCGTTATTCATCGAGACTTGAAGCCTTCGAATGTGCTGATTGATGCAGCGGGCCATGCCCGTGTGATGGATTTCGGTATCGCCGCGCGCGTGCGTGACAGCAACAGTACCGAGCCCGTGGTTCCTGGCGGTGGAACACCGGGGTACCTTTCGCCAGAGGCCGCTAACGGCGCGCCACCCTCGCCATCCATGGATGTTTTTTCGGCCGGCGTGATGTTGGCCGAAATGCTTAGCGGCAAGCCTCTGGTAGACGAGCCTGACCCATACCGCGCCATTTATCGCGTAGCCCATGAGCAGTTGGCCTTGCCCAGCGATCTGAGTAGCGAAGTCGACGATGGTCTGCGGGCCATCGTGCTGCGCGCGCTGGCGCGGGAGACGCAGCAGCGCTTCCTGACCGCGCGTGCATTGCTCGATGCACTCGAACAATGGGCCAAGCCCGCTGTCGCTGAGCCACCGGGTGACTCCGCCGGAACCAGCGGAACGCTGGATTTCTTGTTGCGACGGATGCGCCACAAGAGCGATTTTCCGGCGCTGTCCGATTCGGTGGTGCGCATCCAGAGCATGGCCACATCGGAGACTGAAAGTGTCAATAGCGTCACCAATGAAATTTTGAAGGATGTGGCCCTGACCAACAAACTGCTGCGCATGGTTAACAGCGCGCATTTTGCACACAGCGGAAGCATCAATACGGTCTCACGCGCGGTCAATCTGGTCGGCTTTAACGGCATTCGCAACATGGCTTTGAGCTTGGTGCTGCTGGAGCACATGCAG
>JAIPDC010000229.1 GCA_021737865.1 Rhodoferax sp. | reverse complement strand
TGTGCACTCAATGCACGGCTGAGCAAAACCACGATCCCCCAGGCCAGCGCGACACAGACACTCAGCACCAACAACTCCACCAGCACCGTGGGTTGCGTAAAGGCGGCCAACCAGCCCCCCAGGTCGTCAATCGGCTGGGGCGCAGGGATGT
Source organism: Rhodoferax sp. (assembly GCA_021737865.1). Lineage (GTDB taxonomy): Bacteria > Pseudomonadota > Gammaproteobacteria > Burkholderiales > Burkholderiaceae_C > Allorhodoferax. The sequence goes on along the minus strand of JAIPDC010000229.1, from coordinate 6,067 downwards.
GTACGGCCCGTCCCATTAAAAGTCTGCCAACACACGAATGTGCGACTCCACGCTGAACGCCAACGCATCCAGGTTGTAGCCACCTTCCAGACAGGACACAACGCGGCCCTTGGCATGGCGCTGCGCCACTTCCATGATGCGCTGGGTGATCCAGGCGTAGTCCGCCTCAACCAACCCCATTTGCCCCATGTCATCCGCGCGGTGGGCATCAAACCCGGCGCTGATGAAAATCATCTCGGGTTTATAGACATCCAGACGCGGCAACCAATGCGCTTCAATCAGATCACGCACCTGCTCCCCTTTGGTGTACGCCGGCACCGGCACGTTCACCAGATTGCTGGCGTTAGAGCGAGCGCCACCCTGGGGGTAAAAGGGGTGCTGGAAAAAGCTGACCATCAAAATGCGTTGGTCACCCGCAACGATGTCTTCCGTGCCATTGCCGTGGTGCACATCAAAGTCGACAATCGCCACCCGTTTGAGGCCATGTCGCTCCAGCGCGTAGCGGGCTGCAATGGCTACGTTGTTAAAAAAACAAAAACCCATGGCCGTGTCTTTGCATGCGTGGTGGCCGGGCGGGCGAACCGAGCAGAAGGCGTTATCCATCTCACCCGCCATGACCGCATCGGTCGCGGCAATAGCGGCGCCCGCCGCGCGCAAAGCGGCGTCCCAGGTATGCACGTTGAGCGAGGTGTCGGGGTCAATCTGGGCATGGCTGGGGCCGCCGGCGTCAATTTCTTCACGCAGGCCGTCAGTCAATCCGCGCAGGGAGGCCACATACATGCGGCCATGGGCCAATTCGATGTCGGCAATCGGTGCCTCAGGGGCTTCGCGCCGGTGCAGCGCATCGCCCACGCCACTGACCAACAGGCGGTTCTCAATAGCATCGAGCCGTTCGGGGCATTCGGGGTGACCCGCTCCCATTTCGTGTTTCCAGCAATCGGCGTGGGTAAAGTATCCGGTCTTGTTCACCTGAGCACTCGCATCTCAAAAATTTCGGGTAACGTCCTGATATGGACGCACAACATAAACTCAAATCTCTGCTGGATCAGCTTAACACGGTGATCGTAGGCAAATCGGCGCAGATACAGGATTGTGTCGCCTGTCTGCTGGCCGGTGGTCACTTGCTGATTGACGATGTGCCGGGTGTCGGCAAGACCACGCTGGCCCACGCACTGGCGCGCACCTTCGGCCTGCAGTTCTCCCGCGTGCAGTTCACCTCGGACCTGATGCCCAGCGACCTCTCCGGCGTGTCCATCTACGAGCGCGGCAAGGAAACCTTTGTCTTCCACCCCGGACCCATCTTTGCCCAGGTGCTGCTGGCCGACGAAATCAACCGCGCCAGCCCCAAAACGCAAAGCGCCCTGCTCGAAGCCATGGAAGAAAAGCAGGTCACGATCGAAGGCGAAACCCGCCCCCTGCCCCAGCCCTTCTTTGTAATTGCCACGCAAAACCCGCTGGACCAGTTGGGCACCTACGCCCTGCCGGAGTCGCAAATGGATCGGTTTTTAATGCGCATCTCGCTGGGCTACCCGGACCGCATGGCCGAACGCGAACTGCTGCTGGGCCAGGACCGCCGCGACCTGGTGGAGCGCCTGCCCAGTCTGCTATCGCAAGCCGAATTGGAGCAACTGCAGCAGCAGGTGCTGGCGGTGCACGCCGCTGCCCCGTTGCTGGACTATGTGCAGGACCTGATCGCCGCAACCCGCAGCGGCCAATGGTTCCTGCAAGGCCTGTCACCCCGGGCCGGCATTGCCGTGCTGCGCGCCGCCAAGGCGCAGGCCTTGCTGAGTTGGCGCGACTATGTGGCGCCCGACGATGTGCAGGCCATCCTGCCCCAAACCATCGCCCATCGCCTGATCCCCGTAGGCGACTCGGGTCGCGGCTCCGTGGAGCAGGTGCGCGCCATGCTCGCCGCCGTGCCCCTGCCCTAGATATGACCCTCCCCCGAAGCGCCTCTGGCGCATCCCCCTCAAGGGGGCGCACCCAGTGGCCCGGCGAAGCCGGTTCCACGGGTGCCCTGACTTGGAATCCCGTATCTCGCGGTCGTGCCCTCCTGAACAACTGGTTCGTCAACCGCATCTCACCACGCGACACGGTCACGCTGACGCAGCGCAACGTCTACATCCTGCCCACGGCGCCGGGCTTCATGCTGGGAATAACACTGGCGGTGCTGCTGCTGGCCTCCATCAACTACCAGCTCAACCTGGGCTATGTGCTGACCTTTCTGCTCACCGGTTGCGCGGTGGTTGGCATGCACGTCTGCCATGGAACCCTGCGTGGAATTACTATGAATTTGATAGCTCCCGACGCACATTTCGCGGGGGCTAGCGTCACAATTGGCATCAATATTCTGAGCCAACGACGCAGCCCCCGCTATGGCATCGGTCTGGCCATGCTGGGAACCAGCCACTGGAGCTGGACCGATGTGCCGGCACAAGGCAGCGCCCGGGTCCAAGTGGCCTTTCAGCCGCAGCGCCGTGGCCTGCACCGGGTGCCGGCGCTCACCGCCGAAACCCGCTTTCCACTGGGAACCTTTCGGGTCTGGACGGTGTGGCGCCCAGCCGCCCGGGTGCTGATCTACCCGGCGCCCGAACTCCATCCACCACCCTTGCCACCCGGCGAACCGCGTGCCGGCGGACAGGCCACGGTGCAGCGCCAGAGCACAGGGGAGTTTGACGGCATTCGTCCCTACCGCCGTGGCGACCCCCTGAAACTGGTGGTCTGGAAGAAGACTGCCCAGACCGATACCCTGGTCAGCCGCGATGCGCAGCAGGCTCAGCGTTTCGAATTGTGGCTGGACCTTGCGCATACCGGCATTTCCGGTGTTTCCGGTGTTGGTACCGTCACCGTGGCGAGCGGCGTTGCATTCGAGCAAGCCCTGTCGCGTCTGTGCGCCTGGGTGTTGCTGGCGGACAAGCAGGGTCTGCAATACGGACTGCGTCTGGCTGGCCAGGAATTGCAGCCCGGCAGCGGCGAAGCCCACAAGAAGAACTGCCTGCAGGCACTGGCGCTGGCGGGTACCTGACCATGTTGCGTGCCCTCAAAAACCTGCCCCGCGAAGCGCGTGACACGCTGTTCCTGCTGGCTGTCATTGCCTGGGTGATTGCGCCGCAGATCAACAATCTGCCCCAGTGGTGCAGCGCGTTGGCTGCAAGCCTGCTGCTGTGGCGAGGCTACATTGCGGTGCGAGGCCTCGCACTGCCATCACGCTGGTGGATGGCCAGCCTGCTGGCACTGGCAACCGGCGCCACCTATTTCACCCACCGCACCCTGCTCGGACAGGAGGCAGGCGTGACCTACGTTGTGGTGCTGCTCAGCCTCAAGACACTCGAAATGCGCAGCCAGCGGGATGCATTTGTCGTCTTCTTCCTGGGATTCTTTACCCTGCTGAGCAACTTTTTCGTATCTCAAAGTTTGCCCATCGCCATGGCCATGCTGCTGGGGCTTCTGGGTCTCCTCACCAGTCTGGTAAACAGTCATATGCCGGTAGGTCGTCCACCGCTCATGCAGGCGGCAAAAACAGCCGGCTCGATGGCATTGCTGGGCGCACCCATCATGGCCGTACTGTTTGTGCTGTTTCCTCGCATCGCGCCATTGTGGGGCGTTCCAGGTGAGGCCCCGGGCGCGCGCAGCGGACTTTCCGCCAGCATGCAGGTGGGCACCATTGCCAGCCTGGCCCTGGACGAAAGCATCGCCATGCGGGTGCGTTTTGACGGCGCACCACCGCCCCAGAGTGAGATCTACTTCCGCGGCCCGGTGCTAACCACGTTTGACGGCCGGGAGTGGCGCCCGCTACAAAACAGCCTGTTGCCACGCCCACCGCTACCAGCAGACCTCAACGTGCGGGGTTCAGCCGTTTCCTACCAGGTCACTCTGGAGCCCAACAACCGGCCGTGGATCATGGTGCTCGATGCCACCGACGCCCGCCCGGCGCTCAGCGGTTACCGCGCCACCATGACGCCCGATTTGCAGTGGGTTGCCGACCGCCCCATCACGGAACTGGTGCGCTACACCGCACGAAGCCACACCGCGTTTCGCCATGGCCCACTCGACAGGGTCGGTGGTTTGCAGGACTACCTGCGGTTGCCTGCCAACTTCAACCCGCGCACACTGCAACTGGCCACCGACATGCGGCGCGACCCGCGCTATGCCGGCGCCACCAGCGAAGCCATGGTGGACACCGTCATGGAACGCCTGCGCACCGGTGGTTACACCTACACGCTGGAGCCCGGTGTGTTCGGCATGCACACTGCCGATGAATTCTGGTTCGACCGCAAGACCGGCTTTTGCGAACACATTGCATCGAGCTTTGTGCTGCTGATGCGGGCGCTGGGCATTCCGGCGCGCATCGTCACCGGCTACCAGGGCGGCTCCGCCAATGCCGTCGACGGATTCTGGACGGTTCGGCAAAGCGACGCCCACGCCTGGGCGGAGGTCTGGATGGCAGGCCAGGGCTGGGTCCGTGTGGACCCCACGTCTGCCGTGGCGCCCGGGCGCATTGGCAGCCTGGTGCGACTGGAGGCGCCCCGCAACGCACTGGCACAGGCACTCGCCCGTGTCAGCCCGGCGTTCGGGGTCCAACTGCGTGCACTGTGGGACGCTGCCAACAACAGCTGGAACCAGTGGGTGCTGAACTACTCGCAAAGCAAGCAGCTCAACCTGCTGCGCAACCTGGGCTTTGAATCCCCCAGCTGGGAAGACCTTGCCACCGTGCTGATCGCACTGATCGTCGCGGCCAGCCTGTTGGGTGCCGCCTGGACCCTGTGGGAGAAGCACCGTCAGGACCCCTGGTTGCGCCTGCTCCACCGCGCTGGGCAGCGCCTGCGCACAGCCGGACTGGATGTCAACGACAACACCCCGCCGCGCCAAATGGCCGGACTGCTTCGCCAAAGCCTGCCCATTGACCCGGTCACGCTGGCAGCGCTTGCCGACTGGCTGCTGCAGATGGAAGCCTGCCGCTACGCAGCAGCCCCGGCACCACGGCAACTCGGTACACTGGAACGCGAATTCCATCGCCTGCCCTGGCCCACCGCACCCCGTAAAGCAACCCCGTGAACCCAACCCACACAACCATGCGTTGCGCACTTCGTCTTGCTACTTTCTTGATAGCTGCTTGCGCAATGAATACGGTGGCTACAACCCATTCTGGCTTAAATTCCAAGGCCACAGGAACAGGCAAGCAGCGACCGGCGGCGCTCAAGAAGTCCAAGCACGCAAGCCAGGACAAACGCAAAGCCGATGCCACCGGACCCCTCTACGCCACCCGCCCGGATGTACTCGAGGCAGCCGACCAGATGGCGCAGCGCCTGGGCCTGGAGCCGCAATGGGTGCGCCACGCCATCGGCCAATCCCACTACATGGCGGGCATTGCCCGCGCCATCGCGCCACCGCCCGTGGGCACAGTCAAAAATTGGACCGTGTACCGCAGCCGCTTTATCGATGCCGTTCGCATCCGCGCGGGGGTGAAGTTCTGGCAGGACAACCGTGAAGTGCTGGAACGGGCCGAACAGCACACCGGCGTGCCGGCATCCATCATCGTCGGCATCGTCGGCGTAGAAACAATTTATGGGCAACAGATCGGGACCTACCGCGTCATGGACGCGCTCACCACGCTGAGCTTTGACTTCCCGAAGCAACACCCCAGAGCCGCCGAGCGCAGCGCATTTTTTCGCTCCGAGCTGGAGTCATTTCTGTCCCTCACCCAGCGCACCGGCACCGATCCGCTGGCCCTGCGCGGCAGCTACGCCGGTGCCATGGGCTTGCCCCAATTCATGCCATCGAGCTGGAGCAAATACGCCATTGACTTTGATGGAGATGGCCGGGTTGACCTGTTCCACAGCACGGCCGACGTGATCGGCTCGGTGGCCAATTACTTCCAGGCATTTGGCTGGAAAGCGGGCATGCCCACCCACTACCCGGTGCGCCTGACCAGCGAAGGCGCAGACAAGGCCACGCTGCTCGCGCCCGACATCCTGCCCAGCTTCACACCGGCCGACATGGTTGCCAAGGGTGGTGAACTCGACGGTGCGGCACTGCTACACATCGGGCCGCTGGCGCTGGTGGAACT
>JAIPDC010000015.1 GCA_021737865.1 Rhodoferax sp. | reverse complement strand
GAAGCCGCCCAGCGCATCCAGCGCACGGCCCTGCAGCAGTTCGGTCAGGGCACGCTCCAGTGCAATCTCGAAGCGCGGGTGGGCGCCAAAGCTGGCGAAGCAGCCCTGATCGTGAGGGTTCAGCAGGGCCAAGTTCATCACCGGGAACTGGCCGCCCAGCGAGGCGTCTTTGACCAGAATGCCAAAGCCCGCATCGCGCAGGCCCTGGATGCCGGCGGCAATGCGCGGGTAGCGGTTGATGACGTCTTGCGGCACGTCGGGCAGGCACAGGCCCTCGCTGATGATGCGAAACTTGGCGTAGCGCTCGAAAATCTCTGACAGCGCCTGGGTGCGCGCTTCGGGTGCGGTGTTGCCAGCCGACATGCCGTTGCTCACATACAGGTTGCCAATGACGTTGACCGGAAAGAAGGCGGTCTTGCCGTCTCGCGCGCGGACGTAGGGAATGGCGCAAATGCCGCGCTCCTGGTTGCCGGAGTTGAAGTCCACCAGGGTGTTGGCATCAATCGTGCCGCGCGGGTTGTAAAACTGCTGTAGCTCGGGTGTCAGCAGGCCGGCAGGCCAGGCACCATCGTCACCGGGTTGAAACCATTGCTCTTGCGGGTAGTGCACAAAGGCCCGGCCATCGCCTTCGGCGTAATCGCGGCCCAGGTAGTAGTGGTTCCAGAAATAGTTGCATGACAGGCGCTCAAAAAATTCGCCTAAAGCGCTGGCCAGGCAGGCCAGCTGGGTGGCGCCCTTGCCGTTGGTGAACATCAGCGGGCAGTCGCGGTCACGCACATGCACCGACCAGATGCCGTCGATGGGGTTGAGCCAGGAGCGCTCTTCAACATGAAAACCCAGTGCGGCGAGCTTGCCCTGCAGGGTGGCGATGGTGCTTTCGAGCGAGGCATCTTTGCCGATGATGAAGCTTTGGGTTTGCATGGTGGGAGTTTTCTGGGTGCTTGCCGGGTTTGGCGGTCGCTGATTATCGGCGGGCAGAGCGTAGGATGCTTTGCACATTTGCCTGTCTCAGTTCAAGGACGCGGCGTGGGGTGATTCCTAGAATCGCCTGCATGACAACCCGCCACATTCTGCCCAGCCAACCGCGACTGGTGGGCGACCTGGCAGTGTGGCTGATCATCCTGGCCGAAATGCTGGCGTTTTGCATTCTGTTTCTGTCCTACGCATTTGCGCGTGCGCGCAACGTGGAGCTGTTCAACGCCTCGCAAAGCACGCTGGACCTGCACTCTGGCGCCATCAACACCGTGCTGCTGATCACCGGAAGCTGGTGTGTCGTGCGTGCCGTGCAGGCGGTGCGGGAGGACGCATCACGGGTGGGTGCTGGCTGGTTGGTGGCGGCCCTGGCGTGCGGCGCGGGGTTCGTCACGCTCAAGGTGTTTGAGTTTTCCGCCAAGGCGGACGCGGGCGTCGACCTGTCCATCAATACGTTTTACATGTTCTATCTGCTGCTGACCGGTTTTCACTTTTTGCATGTGGTGGTGGCGATGGTCTTTCTGGCGATTTTGCTGCTCAAAACCCTGCAAGGCGCTTATGGTTCGCACGACCACCACGCGCTGGAGTCCGGCGCTGCCTTTTGGCACATGGTGGACCTGCTGTGGATCGTGTTGTTCCCGCTGGTGTATGTGATGCGATAAAGGGTGCCACTGACATGATTTCTTTTTCCGTGAATCGGATCTGGTTGCTGTTATTGGCCGCTACGGGTGTGACCTTCTGGCTGGGTGAGAGCGGCCTGTCTGGCAGTGCCGGCATGACTCCGGTGCTGGTGATGTTTGGGCTGGCCTTTGTCAAGGCGTTGCTGGTGATGCTGGACTTTATGGAGCTGCGCCATGCACCAGCGCTGTGGCGCAGGCTGCTGGTGGGTTGGCTGATGCTGGTTACCACCGGGATCGTGCTGGCGTACTGGATGGGGCAGCGCTAGACTCGCAGCATGAAAAATTGGCTTGGCTTTCCGTCGGTTCAAATTGCGCTCTGCACCCTGGTCTTCGGTGCGATTGCCTACTGGTTGGCGGGCAGTGTGATGGGCAGAGTCATGCTCGTGTTCGTGATCTGGGGCTATGGTGCCGCGATTTCCCGTCCGCTGATCAACCTGGCAGCCAATTTTCGCCACACCGTGCGCTCTGTCGTGTGGCTGCCGGTGCATGGCACACACTACGTATTCAAAGACACGACCATCCATGTCCTGGAGGACGATGACACTTGGCGCTGGCTGCCTTTGGCTGATGTGGAGTTGGTGCTGGGCCGCAAACTCAATGCCCGGGTGCTGGCCATCACCTACCCAGAGCGACTGGAAATGGGTGGCAAGCCAGTGCGAATGCATATGCGCGACGATGCGCTGATTGAGCATCTGTCAAAGTTGAGTGACCCTAAGGCGCTGCGGTTCAGAACCTGGGTGGAGCGCAGTGTTGCACTGCCGGCCCGGCGCATGCGCCAGCGTGCCGCCGGTCAGGCCGTTGATGCCTTCTGAGGGCCTGCTAACTGCGCTCGCAGTTCAGTCTTGAGCACTTTGCCATAGTTGTTCTTGGGCAGGCTGTCTACCAGCACATAGCGCTTGGGGCGCTTGAACCGGGCAATGCGCTCCAGACAGTGCTGGTCCAGACTGTGTGTGGTCACCCCGGCACCAGGTTGGGCCACCACAAAGGCAACCACAACCTCACCCCACTCGGGGTCGGGTGCGCCCACCACCGCTACCTCGGTAACGCCCGCAGCGGTCAACAACACTTCTTCCACCTCACGTGGGTAGATGTTGGAGCCGCCGCTGATGATCAGGTCCTTGCTGCGGTCCTTCAGAGTCAGAAAGCCATCAGCGTCCAGGCAGCCCACATCGCCGGTAAACAGCCAGCCATCACGGATAGCGGATGCCGTGGCGTCCGGGTTGCGCCAGTAGCCGGCCATCACGCTGTCACCCTTGATCAGAACTTCGCCGATGTCGCCCACCGGCAGTTCCACGCCGCGCGCATCGCTCACGCGCAATTGCACGGGCGTTTGCGCCACACCAACCGATGCCATGCGCTCGCGATAGCGCGGGTGCGCCACATCGGTCAGATGCGTACGCGACAGGGCAGTGCCCACCATGGGCGTTTCACCTTGTCCGTAAATCTGTACGAAGCGAGGCCCCATCACCTGCAGCGCGCGCGCAATGTCGGCGCCATACATGGGCGCACCGCCGTAGACGATGGTTTTGAAGGACAGCGCTGCATCGTTCGGGCTCAGGCCAGTTTCCTCGGCGTGGTCCACCAGACGCTTGACGATGGTGGGTGCGGCAAAAGTCGAGAGCGGCCCCAGCGCGAGGCCCAGTTCAAAGAGTTCAGCCGGGTCCACTCCGCCGGAGGCCGGAACCACATGGCGCGCACCGGCCATCAGGTGGGGAATTGAATAAATACCCGCGCCGTGTGACATCGGCGCACCGTAGACGATGGCGTCTGTCGGCGATACGGTGTCCACATCCACAAAGTAGGTCAGACCCATGGTCATCAGATTGCGGTGCGTCAGCATCACGCCCTTGGGTCGCCCGGTGGTGCCACTGGTGTAGAACAGCCAGGCCAGGTCTTCCGGTTGTCGGTCGACGGGTGCAAGTGCTGCCGTGTCCGGTAACGGTGCCAGCAGTGCATCGGCATGCGGTGCTTCCACGTCGATCTGCTGCGCCAGCCCGGCCAACCGCTCGGGGGCGACATCACGGGTGACAAAGGCCCATGTGGCTTGCGCGTTGTCAATGATCCACTCCACCTCGCGCGCGTGCAGCTTGGCGTTAACAGGCACCACGACCAGCCCGGCCCACCAGGCTGCCCATAGGACCTCAAGGTAGCGCGGGTGGTTGCGCATGAACAGAACCACACGGTCCCCCGGCACCAGGCCCGCGGCCTGCATACGCTGTGCCAATGCCGCGCTGCGGGCAGCCCACTGCCCGTGGCTTGCGTGCAGGGTAGTGCCGTTGAAGATGGCGGCCCGCTCGGGCGTTTGCTGCGCATGGCGCAGTAGCAGGTGGGCAAGACTCATGGCTTATGCGCCAACCGCCGCCTCCAGACGCCGAATGGCCTCTGCTACTTCATTGGAGGACTGGGCAAACTGTGTATCGTTGCTGAGGTACGCCTCGGCCAGCGCGTACTGTTTTTGGTTAATGACTTCGGCCACCGCACCGGTCAGCAAATGAAATTCCTTGTGGTGTAACAGCAGGCTTTGAAATTCAGGCTTGCCCCAATGGTGCTTTTGCCCATCGGTGTAAAGCCATTGACCCAAATCGCAACAGTCATCCCGTGCAATGGCAGAAGTGTCTATGGATTCTTTGGCGTTGACTGCCCGGCGCAAATTCTCTTTCCATTGCTGGTGCGAGTCGAAGGCGTTTTCAAGGGCCACCGCGCCGGTAACTGCTTCCTGGTTTTGTTTCATGGCGCAATATTAGTACCATTCTGGGTCCAGCCCCATCAACATGAGCATTCACACATGACACCACAACACCTGTACCAGCAAAAACGCATGACCGCCGCCGACGCGGTGCGCCTGGTCCGCAACGGCGACACCATCATCGTGCCCACCGGTGTGGGTGAACCGCCCACCTTGTTGACGGCACTGTCCGAGCAACGCCGCGACTTCTCGGGCGTCAAGATTTCCCAGATATTGGCCATGCGCAAGTACGCCTACATTGATCCGCAAACGGTTGACCATGTCCGCCACGCTGCCTTTTTCTTTGGCGGCGCCACCCGTGCTGGCGGGCAAGAGGGTTGGATCGATTTCATACCCAACTACTTCTCGGAAATTCCACACCAGATTGAGCGCGGTCAAATTGCGGCAGACGTGGTCTTTTCGATGGCATCGCCGATGGATGCGCATGGCTTTTTCTCGCTGAGTTTGGGCGCGGACTACACCATGGCTGCCGTTGCCAAGGCCCGATGCGTGGTGCTGGAAGTGAACCCGAATGTTCCCTTTGCGTTTGGCAACTGCCATGTGCATATCTCGCAGGTGACGGCGCTGGTAGAAGACGCCCAACCCGTGATGGAGGTCGGCTTGCCAAAAATTGGTCCCGTGCAGGAAGCCATCGGCAAATATGTGGCCGACATGATTGACGATGGCTCCACGCTGCAAATTGGCTACGGTGGCATTCCCGATGCGGTGGTGATGCAGCTGACCCATAAGCATGACCTGGGCATCCATACGGAAATGATTGGCGATGGCATTTTGACCCTGGTGGAGAGTGGTGCCATTACCAATCGGCGTAAGAACTATTTGCCAGGCAAGACGATTGCCACGTTTGCACTGGGTTCCCAAAAGCTGTACCGCTTCATGGACCGCAACCCGGGGCTGGAGATCCACCCGGTCAGCTTCACCAACGACCCCTATTTGGCCGGGCAGAACGACAACCTGGTGGCCATCAATGCCACGTTGCAGATCGACTTTCAGGGTCAGTGCGGGTCCGAGAGCCTGGGCCACTTGCCCTATTCGGGCACTGGCGGGCAGGCCGACTTCGTGCGGGCGGCCAATCGATCCCGTGGGGGCAAGGCCTTTATCGTCGTGCCGTCCACCGCGAAGAACGACACCATTTCACGCATTGTGCCGACGCTTACGCCGGGAACCCACGTCACCACCAGCAAAAACGACATCAACTACGTCGTCACCGAGTACGGTGTGGCGCAATTGCGGGGCAAGTCCATGAAGCAGCGCACGCTGGAGTTGATCGGTATTGCACACCCGAATTTCCGTCCTGAGCTGACAGAACAGGCCAAGCGGATGCGCATTCTTTGACGCCTTACCAGGCGTACCCAATGGTGACGGGCGCGTGGTCGGAAAACTTCTCGGTTTTGTAGATGTTGACTGATTGCGCCCCTGCCGCCAGGGCGGGCGTTGCCAGGTGGTAGTCGAGTCGCCATCCGACGTTGTTGGCATAGGCCTGTCCTCGGTTGCTCCACCAGGTGTAGCAGGCGTCTGTGCTGGCGGGCTCGAGTTGGCGGTACACGTCGACCATGCCACCCTCGGTGGTCAGGCGTGTCATCCAGGCGCGTTCTTCGGGCGTAAACCCGCTATTTTTTTGGTTGCTGCGCCAGTTTTTAAGATCGGTCTCGCGGTGGGCGATGTTGATGTCGCCGCACAAAATGAAATCGCGTTGCGCCTTGAGTTGTTGCAGGTGCGGGTACATCGCATTCAGAAACCGGAACTTGGCTTGCTGGCGCTCCTCGCCTGAGGAACCGCTGGGAAAGTAGGCGCTGATGATGGAGTGTTTGCGGCTTGGCGTGTCAAAGCGCAACTCCACATAGCGACCTTCGCCATCAAATTCGCCGCCATCAAAGCCGGCGATGACGTCGCTGGGCTCCAGGCGCGTATAGGCCGCCACACCCGAATAGCCTTTCTTTTCTGCATAGTGAAAATGGCCCTTGAGCCCGGCCAGGATTTCGAACTTCCCCGCTACATCGGCCGCCTGTGCCTTGACTTCCTGCACACAAATACAATCAGGCTGGGCCTTGGCAAGCCAGGACTCCAGCCCTTTGCTGGTGGCTGAGCGTATGCCGTTGAGGTTGAGGCTGGTCAATTTAAACAAGGAATTTTTCATGGCGAATCGCGACCCTCTGGCACTGGATTTTGTGCAATTTGCGGTGGAGTGCGGGGTGCTGCGCTTTGGTTCATTCAAAACCAAGGCGGGGCGAATGAGCCCGTACTTCTTCAACGCGGGCCTGTTTGACGACGGAGCCAAGCTGGGGCGTTTGGCCGAATTTTATGCCGAGCGGTTGATGAGCAGTGGCATCGAGTTTGATATGGTTTTTGGCCCCGCCTACAAGGGCATTCCGCTGGGTGCCGCGTTGGCGGTAGAACTGGCACGGCGCGGACGCAACGTGCCGTTTGCCTACAACCGCAAGGAGGCCAAAGACCATGGCGAAGGCGGCACGCTGGTGGGGGCGCCGCTGCAGGGTCGGGTGTTGATTGTGGATGACGTCATGTCCGCCGGCACCGCCACACGCGAGTCGATATCCATCATTCAAGCCGCGGGCGCAACCCCGCACGCGGTGTTGATCGCACTGGATCGCCAGGAAAAGGCGACCGAAAATGGACAGGATGTGCCATACAGCGCCGTGCAGTTTGTGCAGAGACAGCTGGGTTTGCAGGTTTGTTCGATTGCGAAGCTGGGCGATTTGATGCACTATCTGTCCGGTTGCAGTGACGGACCATTGGCTCAAGCGCACCAGCAGGTGCAGGCCTATCGCGAACGCTACGGAGTGGAGGAGGGATAACGATGACAACAGACAGGTTGGCTTTTGCCGCAGTGGGGGTCATATTGGCCTGCATGTGTGCTGGCGGTTGGGCGCAAACGCCGCCGACGGCAGGGGGCGTTTATACCTGCACCGATGCCAAAGGGCGCAAGCTGACGGCGGACCGGCCCATTCCCGAATGCACCGACCGTGAACAGAAAATTCTGAACCCCAGTGGCACCGTTAAAGCCAGGGTTGGGCCGACACTGACGGCGCAGGAGCGCGCGGACCTTGAACTCAAGGAAAAGCGCGAGATCGAGGAGCGCAGCCGTACCGCCGATGAAAAGCGGCGTGACCGCGCCCTGTTGACCCGCTACCCCAGCAAGACCATTCACGATCAGGAGCGCCAGGAAGCCTTGGCCCAGATCGCAGTTGTTATCCAGGCGGCGAAGAACCGGCTCGAGGAGTTGATCAAGCAGCGTGCTGTGGTCGACGCAGAGATGGAGTTCTATAAGAATGACCCCAGCAAGGCCCCGGCCTACGTGCGCCGCCAGCAGGAAGAAAACATCCAGAGCCAGGCCGTGCAGCGGCGTTTTATTGGCGAGCAGGAAGGTGAAGTCAAGCGCGTGAATGCGCGCTTTGATGATGAACTGGTGCGATTGCGCCAGCTCTGGACGACCATCGCACCTTCATCCGGCAAGTGATGCGGTCACTGACGCGATGAGCGCAATGCTGCCCGTCGCATGGGCCTGTGGTGCAGCTGTCAGGTGTTCAGTTTGCTGCGAAGCAGGTCATTGACCTGTTGCGGATTGGCCTTGCCCTTGCTGGCCTTCATGATCTGGCCCACCAGCGCGTTGAGCGCTTTCTCATTGCCCGCTTTGAACTCGGCCACGTTTTTGGCGTTGGCGGAAATCACTTCTTCCACGATTTTTTCCAGCGCACCGGTGTCGTTCATCTGCTTGAGGCCTTTGGCTTCAATGATGGCATCGACCTCTGCGCCTTCACCGGACCACAGCGTGTCAAATACCTGGCGTGCTGCATTGTTGGAGACGGTGCCGTCGGCTATGCGCCCGATCAGGACGGCCAGTTGCGCCGATGTGACCGGTGCGGCTGCAATGCCGATGTCTTCGCTGTTCAGTCTCCGCGATACCTCGCCCATGATCCAGTTGCTGACCAGCTTGGCTTGCCCGCAGGACTTGGCTGCGTCTTCAAAGTAAGCGGCCATGGCCTTACTCTGTGTGAGGGTGGTGGCATCGTATTCGGGCAGGCCATAGTCACGCACAAAACGCTGCGCCATCACGCGGGGTAATTCTGACATCAGGTCTCGTATTTGCTGGATCCATTGCTCGGAAATACAGAGCGGTGGCAAATCGGGATCAGGGAAGTAGCGGTAGTCCGCCGCGTCTTCCTTGGTGCGCATGGCGCGTGTCTCCCCGGTGTCGGGGTTGAACAGCACGGTGGCTTGTTCAATCGCATGGCCGTCTTCAATCTGCTCGATCTGCCAGCGCACTTCGTAGTCAATGGCCTGCTGCATGAACTTGAAGCTGTTGAGGTTTTTGATCTCGCGCCGCGTGCCCAATGCGGCACCGGGTTTGCGCACTGACACGTTGGCATCGCAGCGGAATGAGCCCTCTTGCATATTGCCGTCGCAAATGCCGATCCAGGTCACGATCTTGTGCAGTTCCCGGGCGTAGGCAACGGCCTCGGAGCTGGAGCGCATGTCGGGCTCGGTGACGATCTCCAGCAGCGGCGTGCCGGCGCGATTCAGGTCAATGCCGGTCTGGCCAATGAAGTCTTCGTGCAGCGATTTGCCCGCGTCTTCTTCCAGATGCGCGCGAACCAGGCGCACGGACTTCTTCTCTGCAACGCCTTTGACCTCGGGCATGAAAAACTCGACCGCGCCACCCTGCACCACTGGAATCTCGAACTGGCTGATTTGGTAGCCCTTGGGCAGGTCGGGGTAGAAGTAATTTTTGCGGGCAAAGATGCTTCTGGGTGCAATGTGGGAGCCCACCGCCAGGCCGAACTCGATGGCGCGTTCGACGGCGCCTTTGTTCATCACCGGTAACGTGCCGGGTAAGGCCAGATCCACGGCGCAAGCTTGGGTATTGGGTTCGGCACCAAAGGCGGTCGACGCGCGGCTGAAGATCTTGCTCGCGGTTGACAGCTGGGCGTGCGTCTCGAAGCCGATGATGACTTCATAGCCGCACACCAGCGGGCCGGTCGGGCGACCCTGCTGTTGTGCTTCAAATGTGTTGACGATCTCGCTCATCTCAGAAGCCCTCCGGCGTGTGTGCGTGCCAGTCGGTGGCCTGCTGGAAACGGTGCGCCGTATTGAGCAGACGTGCTTCCTGGAAATAGTTGCCCAGCAGTTGCATGCCAACCGGCATACCGCCTTCACCAAATCCCACGGGGATACTCATGCCGGGCAGACCGGCCAGAGAGCCTGGCAGCGTGAAGATGTCGGCCAGGTAGTTGGCCACCGGGTCGTCCGATTTTTCACCAATCTTCCACGCCACGGTCGGAGCGACCGGGCCGGCAATGACGTCGCAGTTCTTGAAAGCGCTCTGGAAGTCGTCGGCGATCATGCGGCGAATTTTCTGCGCCTGCAGGTAGTAGGCGTCGTAGTAACCGTGCGACAGCACGTAGGCCCCAATCATGATGCGGCGCTTGACCTCATCGCCAAAGCCTTCGGCACGGGTCTTCTTGTACATGTCGGCAAGGTCCGTGTAGTTCTTGGCGCGGTGACCGAACTTCACGCCGTCAAAGCGGCTCAGGTTTGAACTCGCTTCAGCAGGCGCAATGATGTAGTAGACCGGGATGGACAGCTCGGTGCGCGGCAGGCTGATGGGCACCAGTTTGGCGCCAAGTCTCTCGTATTCTTTCAGCGCGCCATTGATCGCGGTGCGCACATCGTCAGCCAGACCTTCTCCGAAAAACTCCTCGGGGATGCCGATGCGCAGGCCCTCGATCGAGGCGCTGAGCGTGCGCGTGAAGTCTTCTTCGGGTACGTCCAGCGATGTCGAATCGCGGTCAGGGTCGGGGCCGCACATGGCGGACAGCAGTAAGGCGCAGTCCTGCGCAGAGCGAGCCATGGGGCCGGCCTGGTCCAGGCTGGAGGCAAAGGCCACCATGCCGTAGCGGGACGCGCGGCCATAGGTGGGTTTGATGCCGGTGATGCCGCAGAACGACGCGGGCTGGCGAATGGAGCCGCCGGTGTCCGTGCCGGTGGCGGCCGGAGTGAGGCGCGCCGCCACGGCCGCCGCGCTGCCGCCGGATGAGCCGCCGGGAATGCGGTTCGTGTTCCAGGGGTTGCGTACCGGCACCACGTGGTCCTGGCCGACTGCGCAGATGGCAGTGTTCTCGTTGCTGGAACCCATGGCGAATTCATCGCAGTTGAGCTTGCCCAGCGTGACTACACCTTGCGCGGCGAGTTTGGCCACTACGGTGGCGTCAAAGGGGGATCGGTAGCCTTTGAGCATACGAGAGCCCGCCGTGGTGACAAAGTCTCGGGTCACAAAAATGTCTTTGTGCGCGATGGGCACGCCTTCCAGCGCGCCCGCCGTTCCGTTGGCGATGCGTGCATCCGCTGCACGGGCCTGGGCCAGCGTGGTCTCGGTCCGGATGTCAACGAAGGCACCAAGTTCTGTGTGTGCCTGACTGCGATCCAGAAAGTGCTGGGCCACTTCAACGGCGGACACCTGCTTGGCGACCAGGGCGTGTGTCAGTGCGCGCACGCTGAGGTCGTGCAGCGCGTGGGTAGAGGGGGATTCGGGTTGGGTCATCGTCTGCTCAAAAAATTATTCAATCACCTTTGGCACCAGAAAGAGCCCATGCTCGACGGCAGGCGCGCTGCGCTGGTTGGCTTCGCGCAGGTTGGGCTCGCTGGCCACGTCGTCACGCAGGCGCAGGGCCATATCTGACAGGATGACCACCGGATGGGCCAGCGGCTCGATGCCCGTGGTGTCCACTGCACGCATTTGTTCGACAATGTTGAAAAAGCTGTTTATCTGGGTGAGCATGCGCCCACTTTCATTTGGTGCCAGCTCCAGGCGCGCCAGATTGGCGATGCGGGCGATATCGGTAGATGTCAGTGACATGGTGCGTATTGAGTTGAAACCAAAGGTAAATCGGTGCCGATGGACTTATTCAGAGAGTCCTCTTCGCGGGCAATCGGTTATTATCCTGCCTTTGGCGTGTGTGCTGCAAAGCCACTCTTGATGACGCCAAACTTACAATTTTTAACGCTAAAACCGTGGTGACGGGGGCCGAAGCGCTTCCCGTGCCCGAGAGGATATGTGATGTTTGGATCTTTTCGTCGGTACTTCTCTACCGACCTGGCCATTGACTTAGGTACGGCCAACACCCTGATTTTTGTACGCGGACAAGGCATTGTTCTGGATGAACCCTCCGTTGTGGCTATCCGCCATGAAGGCGGGCCTCAAGGCAAAAAGACCATCCAGGCCGTCGGCAAGGAAGCCAAGGCCATGCTGGGCAAAGTGCCGGGCAATATTGAAGCCATTCGCCCGATGAAAGATGGCGTCATTGCCGACTTCACGGTCACCGAGCAGATGCTCAAGCAGTTCATCAAGATGGTGCACCCGCGCGGCATTTTTCGCCCCAGCCCGCGCATCATCATTTGCGTGCCCTGCGGTTCGACGCAGGTTGAGCGCCGGGCTATTCGCGAGTCTGCCCTGGGCGCCGGTGCCAGCGATGTGTACCTGATTGAAGAGCCCATGGCAGCCGCTATTGGCGCGGGATTGCCGGTGAGTGAGGCCAGTGGCTCCATGGTGGTGGACATCGGCGGCGGTACCACCGAGGTCGGCGTTATCAGCCTGGGCGGCATGGTCTACAAAGGCTCGGTGCGTGTGGGCGGTGACAAGTTTGACGAGGCCATCATCAATTACATACGCCGCAACTACGGCATGCTGATTGGCGAGCCCACAGCAGAGTCCATCAAGAAGAAAATCGGGTCTGCGTTTCCTGGCTCTGAAGTCAAGGAGATGGAGGTGCGCGGGCGCAATCTATCAGAAGGCGTGCCACGCAGCTTCACGATTTCCAGTAACGAAATTCTGGAAGCGCTGACCGACCCGCTGAACAACATTGTGTCGGCCGTCAAGAATGCCTTGGAGCAGACCCCTCCGGAGCTGGGTGCTGACATTGCCGACCGCGGCATGATGCTCACCGGCGGCGGTGCTCTGCTGCGTGATCTGGACCGCCTTCTGGCCGAAGAAACCGGTTTGCCAGTGTTGGTGGCCGAAGACCCGTTGACCTGCGTCGTGCGCGGCTGCGGCATAGCGCTGGAGCAGATGGAACGTCTGGGCTCCATTTTTACCAGCGAATAATCAGGCAGGTACAGCGATGCCTCTTGGTACGCTGGATAGAGCTCCCCCACCTTTCTTTCGACAGGGCCCGTCGGCCATGTCAAAGCTGGCTGTTTGCAGCGCACTGGCATTGTTTTTGATGGTGGCGGATTCGCGGTTCAAGGTCATGCAGCCGCTGCGCGTGGCGCTGGCAACCGCGCTGTACCCTGCGCAGTGGCTGGCATTGCGTCCGGTCGTGTTCTACCAAAGCGCGAGTCAATATTTTTCGTCCCTGACAGAAGCACAGACGGCGCAGGAAAATACCAACAAGAAACACAATCTGCAGTCGCAACGTGCCAACCAGGTCGAACAGCTGTCGCTGGAAAACACGCGATTGCGCAAATTGCTGGGTCTGCGCGAGCGGCTGCAATCCAATGGCATGGCCGCACAGGTCATTTACGATGCTGCAGACCCGTATAGCCGCAAGGTCATCATCGACAAGGGGCTGACCGATCACGTCGGCCTGGGCTCGCCAGTGCTCGATGAGTCCGGCGTTCTCGGGCAGGTCACGCGGGTTTATCCGCTGGTCAGTGAGGTGACCCTGATCACCGACCGCGACCATGCCATCCCGGTTCTGAACACCCGCACCGGTGCACGTGGCGTGGCGTATGGCGATGCGTCGTTCCACGCGGATGCCATGGAGTTGCGGTTCATGGCGGCGAACGCGGATGTCACCGCAGGCGATTTGCTGACCACCAGTGGAGTGGACGGTGTGTACCCGCCGGGCTTGCCCGTGGCGCGCGTCGAGAAGGTCGAGCGACGGGTCGACGCCGTGTTCGCACGCATTTACTGTGTTCCCCTGGCTCTGGTTTCAGGCTCCACCCACGTGGTCGTGCTCGATGCTGTGACAGCACAAATTGCACCCAGACCGGTGCCCGATCCACCCGTCGTCGTGCCCCGGCGGGGAGCGAACAAATGACCGGCTTCGCCCTGCACGCGCGCAACCAGGAGGTTGATCCATGATCATGCGCCCTGGACAACAGTTGCTGTTGCCGGCCAACCCGTTCTTTATCTGGGGAAGCCTGATAGGTGCCATGCTGCTCAATATGCTGCAGAACATGGGCTTTTGGGGGCGTGCGGCCTGGAGCCCTGATTTGCTGGCCGTGGTGCTGGTGTTCTGGGCCGTGCACCAACCCCAGCGCATCGGCATTGGTGGTGCATTTGTGCTCGGTTTGCTGATGGATGTTCATCAGGGTGGTTTGCTCGGGCAGCACGCCATGGCCTACACCGTGCTGAGCTTTTTTGCTATTACCGTACACCGCCGACTGCTGTGGTTTTCAGTGCCCTCGCAGGCTGCCCAGGTGTTTCCATTGTTTGCGGTTGCACATGCCGTCGATCTGGGTGTACGGATGCTCAGCGGCGGCACCTTTCCAGGCGTACTCATGGCGCTGGCGCCGGTAGTGGAAGCTGCTCTGTGGCCAGTGGCCAGTCTCATTCTTCTGGCCCCCCAACTGCGCGCACCCGACCCGGACGCGAACAGGCCTCTATAGGATGGCCCCCACGCTTGCCACTTGGTGTGCTGCGCTGCCCCCCGGGCGGGCGCTCCTTGCCTGGGGCGCCCGTGCGCCGCGTCGGTCATGACCGAAATACGCAACATTGAAGCGGATCTGGCCCGCTTTCGAACCCGCGTGTTCGCGATCAGTTTGCTGGTGCTGGTGTGCTTTGCCTTGCTGACAGCACGACTGGTGTACTTGCAGGTGGTGCGCCACGATGACCTGCGGGCGCAGGCCGAGAGTAACCGCACATCCATCGTGCCCATTGTTCCCAACAGGGGCCTGATTGTGGACCGAAACGGTATCTTGCTGGCCAGCAACTATTCGGCTTACACGCTGGAAATTACGCCCTCCAAGACCGGCGGATTGGAGCAGACCATTGAGGAATTGTCCAAAGTGCTCGACGTCACGCCGCGCGATCGCAGGCGCTTCAAGAAGCTGATGGAAGAGTCCAAGAGTTTCGAGTCGTTGCCCATTCGCACCCGGCTGACGGACACCGAGGTGGCGCGTTTTGCGGCACAGCGTTTCCGGTTTCCCGGCGTCGAGATCAAGGCCCGATTGTTTCGCAACTACCCTTACGGCGAACTCGCCAGTCACGTGATTGGCTACATCGGGCGCATCAACCAGGCCGAGAAAGCCAAGATCGAAGACGATGATGACCAGGCCAACTACCGGGGCACCGAATACATCGGCAAGCTGGGTGTGGAGCAGAGTTTTGAGAGCCAGTTGCACGGCGTCACCGGCGTGGAACGGGTCGAAACATCGGCCGGTGGGCGAGCCATGCGCAAGCTCGCCAGCAACCCGTCCACACCGGGCAACATGGTCGTCCTGTCGATTGACATCAAGCTGCAAAAGCTGATTGAAGATATGTACGGCGAGCGCCGCGGTGCGCTGGTGGCGCTGAACCCCAAGACCGGCGAGGTGCTGGCTTTTGTCAGCAAGCCCACATTCGATTCCAATCTGTTTGTCGAAGGCATTGACCAGGAAAACTGGGCCATGCTCAATGAGTCACTGGACAAACCGTTGCTCAACCGGGCCCTGCGTGGAACCTACCCGCCCGGGTCGACCTACAAGCCCTTTATGGCGATGGCGGCGTTGGAAACTGGCACACGTTCGGCCACCACCCTCATCAATGACCCCGGCTTCTACATGTTTGGCGGCCACCGCTTTGGCAGCCCCGAAAACGAGAAGGGCGGCATTATGGATATGCGCCGCGCTATTGTGGAGTCCAGCAATCCTTACTTCTACTCGCTGGCCAATGAGCTCGGTGTGGACACCATGCATGACTTCATGAAGCCGCTGGGTTTTGGGCAGATCACGGGCATCGATATTCAAGGCGAGGTGCGTGGCGTGCTGCCCAGTCAGGCCTGGAAGCGCAACTACTACAAGCGTCAGGAGCAGAAGAAGTGGTATGCCGGTGAGACCATTTCACTGGGCATCGGCCAGGGCTACAACAGCTTCACCATGCTGCAGCTCGCACAGGCAGTCTCCACGCTCGCCAATGCCGGCGTCAAGCACAAGCCCCAGTTGGTCATTGCCACACAGGACGCAACGACCCGCGTGCGCACGCCGGTGGCGCCAGAGCCTGAACAAGACCTGCGCTTCAAGCGAGAGCACGTCGATATCGTCCGCAACGCCATGGTGGGCGTGACGCAGGGTGGTACGTCGGCGCGGGTTTTTGCCGGCGCAGGGTACTTGAGCGGGGGCAAGACGGGCACTGCCCAGGCGGTGTCGATGGGCGGCAAGGAAAAGTACAACGCGGCCAAGATGGACGAACGCCAGCGTGACCATTCTCTTTACATCGCATTTGCGCCGGCGGATGACCCCAAAATTGCTTTGGCTGTGATTGTCGAGAATGCCGGCTTTGGTTCGACCTCAGCGGCGCCCATCGCGCGCCGGGCCTTTGACTACTGGTTGCTGGGCCAGTATCCCAATGCCGAAGATATGGCCGCCGTGAGCAAGGGCCAGGCCACTGCACCCATTGGCAAGCCCTTGATGGCGACCACTGTGCCGTGGCCCCGAGCTGGCGCAGCCAGCGCCCCGCCAGCGATACAGTAGCGCCTCAGCGCAAGAATGCGTCATAGCTCGTTTTAAGAATCAGGGCTGACACCACCACAATGAAAACACTGCGCACAAAGCCTGTGCCGTGCTTGAGTGCGAGGTGCGTACCCGCCAGGCTGCCAATCACATTGGCAATTGCCATGGCCAGGACAAAGTGCCACCAGACATGGCCCTTGAGCGCAAACAGCGCAATGGCTGCCAGATTGGATGCGGTGTTCAACAGCTTGGCGCCGGCTGACGCATGCAAAAAGTCATAGCCCAGCACGCGCACCAGCAGAAAGACAAAGAAGCTGCCGGTGCCAGGGCCGAAGAAGCCGTCATAAAACCCGATAACGGCGCCGATGGCACTGGCGATCAGCGCTTCGTGACTTCCCGCAAAGCGGGGTGCGTGGTGTCGCCCCAGCTGCTTCTTGGCCAACGTGTAGGCCAGCACGATCGCCAACACCAGTGGCAATGCCTTGCGCAAATAGTCGGGTGACACCACGGTCACCAGCCAGGCACCGCCCAGGGATGAGCAAAAGCACACCACTGCTGCCGGACCCAGCGCCTGCCAGGGCATATTGACTCGCCTGCTGTATTGCACCGTGGCGATGGCCGTGCCCCAGACCGATGCACCTTTGTTGGTGCCAAACAGCGTAGCCGGATGGGTGGCAGGGAAGGTGGCAAACAGCGCTGGCACCAGAATCAACCCGCCACCGCCCACGATCGAATCAACAAATCCGGCCAGAAGCGAGGCCAACGACACCACAAGCATTTCCATGCGTTGATTCTCGCACTGGGGTGGAAGGCAAAAAAAAGCACTGACCTGGCCAGTGCTTTTATGAGCTGCATCTCAAGGTGGATGCAGAAATTGTTAATTGTTGCTTGCCGTAGTCTCCTCGGCGTCTTCTTTCGTCAGTTGCTTTGCAGTTGCCGTTAAACCTTTGAGTGGCGTGACTGTACCAACGGGCAAGCATTTGCACATCAGGATTAACCCTTCGTTGGTAGCAAAGCGTCTTCCATGATCCACTGTGCCGCCTTCTCCGCAATCATCAGTGTTGGCGAGTTGGTGTTGCCGCTGGTGATGAGCGGCATGACACCTGCATCCACCACGCGCAGGCCTTGCACACCATGCACTTTGAGGCGTGCGTCGACTACGGCCATTACGTCGTCTGCGCGGCCCATTTTGGTGGTGCCAACCGGGTGGAAAATGGTGGTGGCAATGTCACCTGCCAGTTTGGCCAACTCGTCATCCGACTGGAACTGCACGCCGGGCTTGAACTCCTGTGGCTGGTATTTTTGCAGCGCGGGTTGGGCCATGATGTGGCGCGTCAGGCGCAGCGAGTCGGCCGCAATTTTGCGATCGATATCGGTGCTGAGGTAGTTGGGTGCAATGGCGGGCGCGTCCTCAAACTGGGCAGTTCGGATGTGCACCGTGCCCCGGCTGGTGGGGTTCAGGTTGCACACGCTTGCTGTCATGGCGTTAAAGGTGTGCAGCGGCTGTCCAAACGCGTCCAGACTCAGGGGCTGTACGTGGTACTCCAGATTGGGGTAGGGCTGGGCCGGGTCGCTGCGGGTAAATGCGCCTAACTGGCTGGGCGCCATGCTCATCGGGCCGGTGCGCTTGAACGCATACTCCAGCCCGATTTTCGCCTTGCCCAACAGCGAGTGCGCCTGCGTGTTGAGTGTGGTGGTGTTTTGAACCTTGAAGACGGCGCGTATCTGCAAATGGTCTTGCAGGTTGGCACCGACACCGGCCAGGTTTTTTTCGACCTGGACCCCCAGCGCTTGCAGCTTTTCGGCATCGCCGAGGCCCGAGAGCTGCATGATTTGCGGCGACCCAATGGCGCCGGCACACAAAATCACCTCGCTGCGCGCGGTGGCGTTGACCATGCTGTGGCCATCCCACACCTGGGCACCGGTGCAGCGCAGCGGCGTTGAGTCGGTAGCAGGTTCAAATAGCAATTTGGCAACCTGGGCGCTGTTCCACAACTCAAAGTTGGGTCGCGCGTAGCAGGTTGGCCGCAGGAATGCCTTGGCCGTATTCCAGCGCCAGCCGGCTTTTTGGTTCACCTCAAAGTAGCCCACGCCTTCGTTGTCGCCGCGGTTGAAGTCGTCGGTGGCTGGAATGCCTGCCTGGACTGCGGCCTGGGCGAAGGCATCGAGCACATCCCAGCGCAGGCGCTGCTTCTCGATTCGCCACTCGCCGCCGGCATTGTGGTGGCGCAGCAATTTGCGGTATAGGCTGCCGTCTTTTTGCATCAGGGTGGGCTCGGTGCCGCGTGCGCCGTGGGCTTCATTGGCCCCCTTGTAGTGGTCTTCATGCAGCTTGAAGTAGGGCAGGCAGTGTTCCCAGCCCCAGGTGGCATCGCCCAGCAGTTTGCCCCACTGGTCGTAGTCGCGGGCCTGGCCGCGCATGTAGATCATGCCGTTGATACTGCTGCAGCCCCCCAGCGTCTTGCCGCGCGGGTAACGCAGCGATCGGCCATTGAGGCCGGCATCCGGCTCGGTGTTGTAAAGCCAGTCGGTGCGCGGGTTGCCGATGCAATACAGGTAACCGACGGGGATGTGGATCCAGTGGTAGTCGTCTTTGCGGCCGGCCTCTATCAGTAAGACCCGCTTGGATGCGTCGGCGCTCAGGCGGTTGGCTAGCAGGCAGCCCGCCGTGCCGGCGCCAATGATGATGTAGTCAAACGTGGTTTCGCTCATGCCCGATCGTAAACCACCAACGTGTTTGAAAGCCGGACTTGTGATGGCGCAATAAGTAGGCCCCTCATTCGTTCTATGCTGGCTGTCCGGATATCACCCCTGTTTGATACCACTATGGCGACTCAAAGACAACCCGCACCCCGCGCCCAGGACGGGTCTTGGCACCTGCGTGACGCCGACGAACTGGCCCGTGAACACGGTGTCGACCCCGCGCACGGTCTGCACGCGCACGAGGTGGCCCAACGGGTGTTGCTGCATGGGCCCAATGCACTGCCCAGCGGAACCAGCCGCAGTGTTTGGGCGCTGCTGCTGGAGCAGTTTCACGACTTCATGATTCTGGTGCTGCTCGGGGCAGCGCTGATTTCCGGGCTGGTGGGTGATCTGGTGGACACGCTGGTGATTCTGACTATCGTGCTACTCAACGCAGCGATTGGTCTGGTGCAGGCCTGGCGGGCGGATCAGGCGCTGGCTGCCCTGCAACGTTTGGCGGCGTCACAGGCCACGGTGGTGCGCGGTGGGCAGGTGCAACAGGTTGCGGCCCACGGGTTGGTGCCTGGCGACATTGTGTTGCTGGAGGCCGGTAACAAGGTGCCAGCCGATTTGCGGTTGCTGCAAATTGCCCAGCTCAAGGTGGATGAGTCCGCACTCACCGGTGAATCGGTCACGGTCGACAAGCATGCGGGTGTGTTGTCGGGTGCGGCGCATGGGCTGGGTGAGCGGCTCAACATGGCATTCAAGGGGACAACGGCCACCCATGGGCGCGGGCGCGGGCTGGTGGTCGCCACCGGCATGGCCACCGAGTTGGGCAAGGTGGCTGGCCTGCTGGATCAGAACGCGAGCCCCAACACGCCTTTGCAGTTGCGCCTGGCCGCGTTTGGCAAGCGTGTGGCGCTGGCAGTGATAGGCATTTGTGTGGTGATATTTGCCGTCGGTGTGCTGCGCGGCGAGGCACCCTTGCAGATGGTGCTGGTGGCACTCAGTCTGGCGGTGGCCGCGATCCCCGAGGCCCTGCCGGCTGTGGTCAGCGTATTGCTCGCACTGGGTGCGCGCAAGATGGTGTCCTTCAATGCGCTGATCCGGCGCCTGCCTTCAGTGGAGACGCTGGGTTCGGTGACTGTCATCTGTTCTGATAAAACCGGCACCCTGACGCAAAACCGTATGCAAGCCGAGTGCCTGGTTGCCGTGGATGCGGGCGAGCAGGAGTTGCTGCGGGCCGCTGCGCTGTGCAACGATGCCATTCGGGGCCCAACAGGGGGCTGGCTGGCCGATCCGACCGAAATTGCGCTGACAGAAGTGGCCGCGCGTTCAGGCCTGGACAAGGTCACACTGGATACCCAGTGGCCGCGCGTGCATGAACTGCCCTTTGATGCCAGCCGCAAGCGCATGACCACGTTTCATCGCACACCCGATGGGCTGGTTGCGTACACCAAGGGTGCCCCCGAATCGGTGCTGCCTCAGTGTGTGTCTTGCTGGTCTGGCGGGGAGGCCGCAGCGGGCGGTGTCACGGGCTTCCCGGTCCCGCTGGATACTGCCGCCTGGTTGGACAGTGCCCAGGCGCTGGCAGCACAGGGGCTGCGTGTGCTGGCGCTGGCGCGGCGCAGCCACGCACAAATGCCGCCCACCGGCGCACAGGCCCAGGCGCTGGAAAGCGACCTGGAATTGATTGGGCTGGTGGGTCTGATGGACCCGCCGCGGCCCGAGGCGGCAACCGCTGTGCGCGAGTGTATGGATGCAGGCATCACCCCGGTCATGATTACCGGAGATCACCCCGCCACAGCGCTGGCGATTGCGGTTCGGTTGGGCATCGTTGTCGACGCGCAGGCGCCGGTTTTGACCGGTTCTGATCTGGCGACTCTGGACGAAGAAACGTTGACCGCTCGTGTGCCGCATGTGCGGGTGTACGCCCGCGTGGACCCGGCGCAGAAGATCCGCATCGTGCAGGCCTTGCAGGCGCGCGGCGAATTTGTGGCCATGACGGGTGATGGCGTCAACGACGCGCCGGCCCTCAAGCGCGCCGACATCGGCGTGGCCATGGGCAAGGGCGGCACCGACGTGGCCCGTGAGGCGGCCAGCCTCGTGCTGTTGGATGACAACTTTGCGACCATCGTGCATGCCGTGCGCGAGGGGCGCCGCATTTACGACAATATTCGCAAGTTTGTGCGTTACGCCATGACCGGCAATTCGGGCGAAGTCTGGACCATTTTCCTGGCACCGCTGTTGCTCTTGCCCATTCCTCTGCTACCCATTCACATCCTGTGGGTCAATCTGGTGACCGATGGGCTGCCGGGTCTGGCGCTGGCCGCCGAGCCTGCAGAGCGCGGCGTCATGCAGCGCCCACCGCGCCCACCCAGCGAGAGCCTGTTTGCCAATGGCCTGTGGCAGCACATTCTGGGAATCGGCTTGTTGTTGGCGGGCCTGTGTCTGGGCGTGCAGGCCTGGGCCATTTCCACCGGGCATGCCCATTGGCAAACCATGGTGTTTACCGTGCTGACGCTGGGGCAGATGGCGCACGTGATGGGTATCAGGTCCGAGCATGACCCGCTATGGCGCATTGGCATTGCCAGCAACCGCCCGCTGTTGGGCGCCGTGCTGCTGACGTTTGCGCTGCAGATGGCCACCATCTACGTGCCCGTGCTGAACCCGATCTTCAAAACCGAGCCCCTGAGCCTGCTAGAGCTCGGCGTGTGTCTGGCCGCCGCCGCTACGGTGTGGGTGGCAACCGAGTTGGAAAAGTTCTGGCGGCGATCGCGACTGGCGGGCACATCGTTGCTCGTGTAGCAGTCTTGATGTGGTTGACAATGCGTAGCTCGCATTGCGCTAAACCGAACCCACTAACCTGTTGCCATCCCATGAGCCTCGTCAAATCAAAAAAGCGCGTCGCCGATCACGGCGAAGTCTTCACGCCAGCGTGGATGGTCGAGGCAATGCTGAACCTGGTGAAGGAAGAGACCGAGCGCATTGACTCCCGCTTTCTGGAGCCCGCGTGTGGCAGTGGCAACTTCATCGTGCAAATACTCAAACGCAAGCTTGCGGCGGTAGAAGTCAAATTCGGCAAGTCTGACTTCGAGCGCCAGCATTACGCATTGTTGGTGCTGATGTGCATCTACGGGATTGAGCTGCTGGTCGACAACATTGCCGAGTGCCGCGCCAACGTGCTGGATGTGTTTGCCCAGTACCTCAACCTGAATGAGTCTGATGACCTGTACCTGGCCGCAACGCATGTGCTTTCAGTCAATTTGGTTCACGGCGACGCGCTGACCATGCGCGCCGTGGACGGCCAGCCCGTCAAGGACCGCCCGCCCATCACCTTTGCCGAATGGGGCTACCTCGGCAAGGGCAAGTTTCAACGGCGTGACTTCCGGTTTGACGTGCTCACCGGCTCGTCAAAATATAGCGAGGAAGGTTCACTGTTTGCCGATCTGGGCAAGCATGAGATTTTTACGCCCATCAAAACCTACCCGCCCATGACAGTGCGCGAGTTGGCTGTTCAACAATCGAATCCATGACGCAAATCATTCCCAAACCAGAAAATTTGGCCAAGTTGGTGTTTTTGATCCGTGGCGAAAAAGTGCTTCTCGATACCGATCTGGCAGACCTTTATGGTGTGGAAACCGGTGCGTTGAACCGTGCGGTCAAGCGCAATATCGATAGATTCCCAGCCGACTTCATGCTGCAACTGACCCCGCAAGAGTGGGAAAACTTGAAATGCCAAATTGGCATCTCAAGTGCATCAGCGAGTTCCAAAAGCATCTCGTCACAAGCTGTGATGAGTGGCAACAGAACCCAGGCTTTGAAATCACAGTTTGTGATGTCAAACGCACACGGTGGCCGTCGCGCCATTCCCTACGCCTTCACCGAGCAAGGCGTTGCCATGCTCTCCAGCGTGCTGCGTTCCCAGCGCGCCGTTGAGGTCAACATCGCCATCATGCGCACTTTTGTGCAATTGCGCCGCCTGATGGACTCCAACCGCGACCTGCGTCTGCGCATCGAAGCCATGGAAACCCGCTACGACGAGCAGTTCTCGCAGGTGTTTGATGCCATCAAGCAACTCATCACCGAGGACAAAACGCGCAAAGCCAAACCCCCCATTGGTTTCCTTTGACCTATCGCCGCCCAAGTCTCGACGCAATTCCCTAAACACCATGAACCAGACTGAAGTGATAGGCCTGACCGATTTCAACTATGGCGGATTAGCCACAATAAGAAGGTTGGCATGAACGAGCAAGTTTCCTTCACCCTGCGCGGGCGCAACCCCGATGTGCTGACCTGCATTGCCAACCTATCGAACGACGAGGTTTTTACACCGCCCGAGCTGGCGGGCCGTATGTTGGACATGCTGGCCGAAGCCTGGGCTGCAGACCACGGTGGGGCCAACTTGTGGGCAGACAAAACCGTGCGGTTTCTGGACCCGTTCACCAAATCAGGTGTGTTTCTGCGCGAGATCACCAGCCGCTTGACCGAGGGCCTGGCGCAGCAGATGCCGGACTTACAAGAGCGCGTGGACCATATCGGTGCAGGACTTTCACCTGCTGGTGCGGCTCAAGGTGTTCAACACCGAGCAGATGAATGCGGCGGTGTTTGCGTTTCGGCGGTATGAAGATGCATCACTGCGTTACACCGGCATCCTAAGCCACGATGGACTGACTCACTGCGGGTTGTATGACACCGTGGTGGCAAAGGACTGAGGGGCAGTTTCTGAGTCTGTGCGCTTGCGCAAGACCTCACTGCCCCTGCCACACCGGCTTGCGCTTCTCCTGAAATGCCTTCTGCCCCTCCTTCGCGTCTTCGGTCAAGGTAAACAGCGCGATCTGGCTCTCGGTAAATGACATACTTTCTTCAAACGCCATGGCTTCGACCTTCTTCATGGTGTAGAGCCCGCGGCGGATGGCTGCGGGCGATTTGTCCAGCATACGGTCCAGCAGCCACTGCAGCTTGGCGTCCACATCGCTGCCCTCGTCGCTCACATAGTTGACCAGGTTGTATTCCAGGGCCTGGGCCGAGGTGATGGGCTCACCGGTCAGGCACATCTCCGCCAATTTGCGCCGGGGAATCAAATGTTGCAGCACGCTGAGTACCTGGGCCGGGAACACGCCCACCTTGACCTCGGGCAGGCCAAACACGGCGTGGTGGGCGGCCACTGCCATATCGCACATGCTCATCAGGCCCATGCCGCCGGCCATGCAGGCACCGTTGACGCGTGCCACCAGTGGCACCGTGCTGGCCTTGGCCACGCGCAGCAGTTGCGCCAGGTGGCCGTGGGGTTCGGAATAGTCGGTGGTGAAGGCCTTGGCCGACTGCAGGTCGGCCCCCGCACAAAAGGCCTTGCTGCCCGCGCCGGTGATGACGATGGCGCGGATGTCGCGTCGCGTCTGCGCTGTGCCAATTGCCTGCGCCATGCCCGCCAGCACGCCGTGGCTCATGGCGTTGCGCCGCTCTTCGCGGGTGATGGTCAGCCACAGCACAGGGCCGCGCTGCTCGGCAGACAGTTCGGGTGACGAGGTAAAGGTGCCGCTGGAAATGCTCATGGTGTCTCCTGTTGTGCTATGTTTTTAATAGCTGTCTGCGCAATGATGACGGGGGCCATGCCCTATTTTGCCGCAGGTTCCGTGCCGCCATGGGGGAAATCGCTATTCTCTGCGGGACTGCCAGCCTGTACCATGCCGATACCGCCGCTACCACTGCAAAAATATGCCGCAGGCCGCCATGGAGGAGTCCAAACCCCGCATTGCCATCGAGCATATGCCCGGTGGCGTGCGGGTGCAACTGTTGGGCCGCTGGAATGCCGGCAATCTGGCAGCGCGAGGCAACTGGCAGGATTTGCAATTCAATCTGGGTGCGTTGCCGCAGGATTGGCGAACATGCGAGTGGGACTTGCGCGGACTGCTGCGCATGGACCATGTGGGTGCGCAGTTGCTCTGGAACACTTGGTATCGGCAGTGGCCCGACACGGTGCAGGCGCTGGCGGGCCAGCGCGCCTTATTGGAGCGCGTGGCGCAATTCTCTTCAGTGTTGCCACCCCGCAGGGCGCAAACGGCAATCGATCTGTACCTGCGCCTGGGTGCCTGGGTGATACGCAGGGAAGAGCATATCGTCGGAGCCCTGCGTCTGGTGGGGCAACTCCTGCTTGACTTGTTGCAGTTGCTGCGTGCGCCGCGCAACGGGCCCTGGCGTGACATCTCCGGCAACCTGTACCGCATCGGTGCCACCGCCTTGCCCATCACGGCGCTGGTGGGTTTTTTGATTGGTGTGGTGCTGGCTTATCTGATGGCGCAGCAGTTGCGCCAGTTTGGGGCAGACGCTTTTATCGTCAATATTCTGGGCGTGTCCTTGATCCGCGAACTCGGTCCGGTGCTGGCTGCCATTTTGATTGCCGGGCGTTCGGGCTCGGCCATTACCGCGCAGATTGGTGTGATGCGGGTAACCGAGGAGCTCGATGCCATGAAGGTCATGGGGATCCCGCAGGGATTTCGGCTGGTGCTGCCGCGTGCCATTTCCATGGCCGTGGCCATGCCGCTGCTGGCGGTCTGGACGACGCTGGCGGCATTGCTGGGGGGCATTCTGGCGGCCGATATGGTGATGGGCCTCACGCCCGGTTATTTTGTCACCGCGCTGGCCAAGGTGGTGCAGGTCTCCAACCTGTGGCTGGCCATGGGCAAGTCGGTGGTGTTTGGCTTGCTGATTGCGCTCATCGGCTGCCACTATGGGTTGCGCATCAAGCCCAATACACAAAGTTTGGGGGAGGGTACCACCGCCTCGGTGGTCACCAGTATCACCATGGTCCTTCTGGTGGATGCCCTGTTTGCAGTGGTGTTCAAGGACATCGGAATATGAGCGGCGTATGCGTGACGGCCGACCCGTATGTGCCCACGCCGGTGGTCGACATCCGCGGCCTGCACACCGTGTTTCGCACCGACGGGGTGGATGCGCTGATCCATAAAGACTTGAACCTCGCCATCGAGCGTGGCGAACTGCTGTCCATCGTGGGCGGCTCGGGCAGCGGCAAGACCACCTTGCTGCGTTTGATGCTGGGGCTCGAATCTCCCATGCGTGGCAGTGTCAATGTGCTGGGGTCCCCGGCGGTGGACCTCAGCGGCTCGGGGGCCGCCAGCCGGGTGGGCATGCTGTTTCAGCACGGTGCGCTGTATTCGGCTTTCACGGTGCTGGAGAACATTGCCTTTCCACTGCGTGAACTCGGATCACTGCCCGACGATCTGGTGCGTGACGCCGTCATGGTCAAGCTGCAGATGGTGGGGCTGGACCCGGCGCACGCCCACAAAATGCCGGCCGATTTGTCCGGCGGCATGGTCAAGCGCGTGGCGCTGGCGCGTGCGCTCATCATGGACCCGCCGCTGCTGTTGCTGGACGAACCCACCGCCGGGCTGGACCCCGACCGCTCGGACGCCTTTTGCAGCCTGCTGCGCTCACTGCACCAGGAGTTGGGGCTGACCGTGGTGATGGTGACCCATGACCTGGACACGATTTACGAGATCAGTACCCGCGTGGCCGTGGTGGCCGACAAGCATGTCATTGTGGATGCGGAGCCCAAAGAGGTCATACGGTTTGACCATCCCTTTGTGCGTGAATTTTTTCTGGGTGGGCGGGGGCTGCGCGCACAAGAGCTCTTGCGCCAGCACCCGCATGCCGGGTAAAAAGGGAGACCTATGGAAAACAAATCACACGCGGTTGCCGCCGGAGCCTTTGTACTGGTGGTCGCCGCCCTGCTGGTGGCGCTGGCGGCCTGGCTGACGCGCGACACCGGCGAGCATCGGCCGTTCGAAATCTCCAGCCGCGAGGGCGTCACCGGGCTGCAGGTTCAGGCATCGGTTCGGTACAAGGGCGTGACGGTGGGGCGCGTGCAGTCCATCACGCTGGACCCGCAGACGGTGGGCAACGTGTTGATCCGCATTGTTGTGGACGGTACGGCACCGATCACGCCAACAACCTTCGCCACGCTGGGCTTTCAGGGTGTGACGGGGCTGGCCTTTATTCAGCTGGACGATACCGGGCCCTCGGCTGCCGCGCTGGCCAGCAGTGACGAGCAACCAGGGCGCATTCCCATGCGCCCCAGCTTGATGGCGCGCCTGTCGGACCAGGGTGTCGGGCTGTTGACCCAGCTTGACGATGCAGCGCAGCGTGTCAACCAACTGCTGTCCGCGCCCAACCAGAAGAAGTTGATGGACGCGGTTGGCAACATGGGGCAAGCCGCAGCCAACATCGGTCTGCTCACCCAGCGCGCCAACCAGGTCAACCTGCCTGCGTTGGCGCAGGAGGCGAGTGCCACCCTCAAGAGCATGCACAGCACGTCGGACCGGTTGGGCGAAAGCGCAGAGTCGATGGGCGCTTCGGCTGACGCCTTCAAGGCCATGTCAGACCGCATGACCGAACCCGGCGGTACCCTGGACCAAATCGCCGAGGGTACCAATACCCTGCTGGTCACCGGGCAAACGCTGAACGCCACGCTGGTGCCGCGCCTGAACCGCACGGTGGACGATGCGGCGCGTACGGTGCGCCACGTGGGCCGCGCCGCGGAGACTGTTGCTGACAACCCGCAGGCGCTGCTGCTGGGTAATGGTCCGGCCCAGCCCGGTCCGGGTGAGCCCGGCTTCGCGGCACCCGCCCCCCGATGAGACGCAACGCCATGCCAACAAGGAAAATTGCTATGAAATCAATAGCTGTCAGCGCATATTTGACGGGGGTTAGAGCCTCTTTTTGCTTGATAATTGTTGTTCTGGCTGCCTGTGCGCCATTGCAGCCGCAACCGCGCTCGGTGGTGTATGACTTTGGTCCAGGCGCCACAACCAACGTGGCAAGCGACCGCCTGGCGCCATTGCCCACGCTGGTGCTGGCCGATGTGGAGGCCCCTGCCGCGTTGGACAGTACCGCCGTGCTGTACCGCCTGGCCTACAGCGATGCACAGCAACTGCGCCCCTACACGCAGGCCCGCTGGAGCATGGCGCCTGCGCAACTGGTGCGCCAGCGCCTGCGTGAGCAACTGGGCCTGCGCCGCGCCGTGCTGCAAGCTGCACAAGGCGTAGGCGCTGCGAAACCGGCCATGACCTTGCATCTGGAACTCGACGAGTTCAGCCACTGGTTTGAGTCCGCGCAAAGCAGCAGCGGCTTGCTGCGCGTGCGCGCCACGCTGGCCCAGCCAGACGGCGCCGTGGAGCGCCTGGTGGCGCAGCGCAGTTTTGTGGTGCAGCGCCCTGCCACGAGCCAGGATGCCGCCGGTGGCGTGCGGGCATTGACGCTGGCAACGGATGCGCTGATTGAGGAGATGGGCCAGTGGCTGGTGCAGGTGGAGCGGGCACCGATCGGGCGTTGATGTCATTGCCGCTGGCGTTTATGGCGGGCATTTCGATCGTCAAGTTCAAGAGCATGAACGGCATGTTTGAAGAGGTCATCAACGACCGTGTGCCCAAAGTGGCCTCGATCAACGAGATCAAGGCCGATGTGACCCTGATTGCAGATGCGCTTCGCAACATGATCATCATGAGCCGATGAACCGTTACAGGCCGAGACCATGGAGCTTGCCATTGGCGGTCAGACGTTCGAGGCCAAGGCGTTTTTGCTGGACAAGGTGAGGCCTGCCCAAAAAACCTACTTTGACGCGCTGGACGGCCTGCTCAAGTACCAGAACGGCCAAATGCAACAGTCTGCCAGTGCCACACATGAAGCGACTTCAGGCATGGTGTACGTGATTGGCCTCACGGTGGTCGTCGCGTTGGCGGCGGGTGACCTGAGCGTGCAATTTGACACCTCGGGCAAAAATGAAATTTCACAACTGCTGCTGGCGCTGAACGCGGCGGTGGAAGCCGCCCGCGCCGGTGAGCAGGGTCGGGGCTTTGCGGTGGTCGCCAGCGAGGTGCGCAGCCTGGCCGGTCGTTCCGCCGAAGCGGCCCGCGAAATCAAGGCGCTGATCAGTGCCAGTGTGGAGCGGGTGGAGCATGGCACGGTATTGGTGGACCAGGCAGGTGCCACCATGTCTGAAGTGGTCAGCAGTATTCGGCACGTGACACAGATCATGGGTGAAATCAGTGTGGCCAGCACGGAGCAAAGCGACGGGGTGTCGCAGTTGGGTGTTGCCATTCACTTGATGGATCAGATGACGCAGCAAACCTCCGAGCTGGTCGAGGTCATGTCAGCGGCAGCAGGCAGCCTGAAATCACAGGCCGAAGCACTGGTCAATACCGTGGCAGTGTTCAAACTCGATGCGCGCGACACACGCACGCATTTGGCGCTGACTTCAAGCTGAATCAGTTGCGGAGGGTAGCAACACCCTGCTGCTGAAACGCATTTTTGCGGCTTAACGACGAGTTGTCCCAGGCGTCCTCAATCCAGTCGCACAAAATAGAGCGCGTCTCCCGCGGGTCGATGATGTCCAGAATGCCGAACTTCTCGGCCGTGCGAAACGGTGAGGTCATGTTCAGGTAGAAGGTTTCGAGTTCGGCGCGTTTGGC
>JAIPDC010000228.1 GCA_021737865.1 Rhodoferax sp. | reverse complement strand
ATACCGTGTTGCTGTCCAGGTGCACCTTGCTGCCGCCATGGCCGTCCGCGCCGACGGATGCAGTGGTGAATGCATCACGCTGCGGCGTCTTGGTGACGAAATTGACCAGTCCGCCCGGCGCAGATACGCCAGACTGCAGACCTGCCACACCTTTCAATACCTCGATACGCTCCTTGTTCTCCATTGCGATGGGGGCATAGTTCGACACGGGCAAGCCGTTACGCAAGAAGTTGTTGCCTTGGTCCAGCAGGAAGCCGCGCACCGAAAGTCCTTCGATGAAACCGGTGGTGTTGTAGCTGTCGGCCAGCGAGGCATCGAGCTTGATCACTTGCGACAAACTGCTGGACGCTGTGGCCGCCAGCAGGTCCGCGCCCAGCACGGTCACGCTTTGTGGTGTCTTGGCCAGGGTCAAGCCCAGCCCGCCGACATCGGCACGGTCGACGTCCAGAACGGGTGCGGCTTTGCCAGTGACGGTAACCGCGTCCAGGCGTTGCGAGGGATTTGTGGTTTGCGCCCAGCCAGGAGCCGCAAACAACAGGGCCAACGCGGCAGCGCTGGGGGAGAGTTTGAAACGGGTACGATTTGCCATCGAGAGTCCTTAGTCGACGGCAGGGGAGTGCAGATTGGCGGGGACGCCACGCAAAGAGGTGCCCCGCATTTTCGTCACGCTTCCCTGCGCAAGAATTACCTTGATCAAGTTCCAGGGTGTTATCTCAGCCAACCGCCTCGCAGCAGTCAGCACCCCTAGCGTTTACAGAGCGGCTGGATGCCGACCTGATTCCAAGATTGTATAGGGGAGTGGGTCACCGCGGCGCGGCACCCGTCAGTGAGTCGTAGCGGTAGTGCGCTATAACCCGCTCTTAGTAAATTGAAAATGCTTAGGGGGAACTATGGCTGTAGCAATCACTGCACAAGACGCCGAACGACAAATGGGTGCAGCCGCCATAGGCGGCTTAATCAAAGACATTCCGATTCCCCCTCGGCCCATCATCGTTCAGCAGATGCAGGAGGAAATGGCCAAGTCCGACCCGGACATGCGGCGTATCGCTCAGATCATCGCTCAGGATGTGGGCTTGACCATCGCGGTTCTCAAAACTGTGAATTCACCGATCTATGCCCTGAGTCGGCGCGCCGAGTCCGTAGATCAGGCCGTTGGCTTGATAGGGTTAAAGCAGCTTGGCATATTGGTAGCGGCGCTGGCACTGCGCAGCCTGCTCAAAGGCGACAGCAATTCGTTGGGACGCTTTTACGACACATCGGCTCGCCGGGCCCAAGCCATGACTCGCATGGCCAAATTCACAGGGCTGGTTGACGTCACACTGGCACAGACATTTGGATTGTTTTGCGACGTTGGGATCCCGCTGCTGATGCACAGATTCCCCGCCTACATTCAAACCCTAAAGATGGCCAATGAAGACCAGGAGCGCTCGTTCACAGCGATTGAGCAAGACGCCCACCATACCGACCACGCTCTGATCGGTGCACTGATGGCCAGGACATGGGGTCTGCCGGGCAGCGTGGCGCTGGCGATTCGGCTGCACCACGACTACGAGGTTTTTCTGGACCCCAAGGTTCCCAGCGAAGTGGCACGAATGATCTCCATGAACATCCTTGCGGAAGAAGCCATACAGCGCTATGCCCAGATCCACTCGAATGTCGAATGGAGCAAGGGCGGCGATTATGTGGCGAGCACCCTGGCGATGGATCCAGCCGAAGTTGAAGAGTGGATCGGGCAGTTGGTGGAGCTTTTCGATGGTGGCTTGGAGTAGATCGGGCGAGGCCGGGTAGGGGCAGCCATCGCCCATCAGCACTTCAGTACTGGTACACGCCACGCCCGGTCTTGCGACCCAGGCGACCGGCGGCCACCATTTCTCGCAGCAGCGGGCAGGGGCGGTACTTGCTGTCGCCAAACTCGCTGAGGTACACCTCCATCACGGCCAGGCAGACATCCAGCCCCACCATGTCGGCCAATGCCAGGGGCCCGATGGGCTGGTTGCAGCCCAGCTTCATGCCGGCATCAATATCTTCTGGCGTTGCCAGGCCTTCAGACAATACAAAGAGTGCTTCATTGATCATGGGCACCAGAATGCGGTTCACCACAAAACCCGGCGCGTTCTTCACCGTGATGGGGGTCTTGCCCAGCGCCTTGGCCATGGCGTGGACGGCATCATGGGTGGCGTCGCTGGTTTGCAGTCCGCGAATGATTTCCACCAGCGCCATCATCGGCACGGGGTTGAAGAAGTGCATGCCGATGAACCGGTCCGCGCGGCTGGTGACGGCGGCCAGCTTGGTGATGGAAATGGAGGACGTGTTGGATGCGACGATCACATCGGCGGGAACGATGGCGTCGATCTGTTTGAGGATCTTCACCTTCAGGTCGTAGTTCTCGGTGGCGGCCTCGATCACCAGTTGAGATGTCTTCAGGTCGTCATAACTGGTGCTGCCCTTGATGCGGGCAAGGGCTGCATCGCGGTCGGCGGCGGTAATTTTTTCCTTCTTGAGCAGGCGCTCCAAACTGCTGGCTACGGTTGCAATGCCTTTGGCTACGGCGGCTTCGGAGATGTCGACCATGACGACTTGAATGCCGGATGTGGCGCACGCCTGCGCGATGCCGTTGCCCATGGTGCCTGCGCCGATGATGCCGACTGTGGTGATGCTCATGATGTCCAAACTCCTGTAGATGAAATAAAAATCGGATGTGCCTATCGTAATGGCGTTCAGGCCCCCGGCAGACTCAGCGTGAAGCAGGTCAGGGCGTTGTCGGAGCGGACCCGGATGCTGCCCTGGTGTGCCAGCACAATGGCCTGGGTGATGGCCAGGCCTAGCCCGGTACCTTCCCCACTGGCGCTGTTGCGGGCCGGGTCAGCGCGGTAAAAGCGGTCAAACAGATGCGCCAGGTGCTGGGGTGCGATGGTGTCGCCGGGGTTCTGCACCGACAACTCGGCCACTCCGTCGCGCTGAGACAGCGTCACCAGGACGGTACCGCCCCGAAGGGTGTAGCGCAGGGCGTTGGATAGCAGGTTGCTTAAAGCGCGTCGCAACATCAGCCGGTCCCCCAGGGTGTGGGCTTCGCCCCGCAATTGCAACCGCACGCCACGCTCTTCGGACAGTGCTTCATAAAAATCAAACAGGTCGCGCGCGGCCTGCGCCAGGTCGACCGGTTCGCGTTCCAGTAGCGGCTGGGAAGATGCCAGTGCGTTATCGGCCTTGGCCAGAAACAGCATGTTGGCGATCATGCTGCCCAGGCGCTCGAACTCTTCGGCGTTGGACTCCAGAATCTCGCGGTAACTGGCAGCATCGCGCTCGCGCGAGAGCGAGACCTGTGTTTGCGTCATCAGGTTGCTAACCGGTGTTCGCAATTCGTGAGCGATGTCGGATGAGAAATCCGATAAACGCCGGAAGGCCTCCTCCAGCCGCGCCAGCATGTCGTTCAACGTAGTGGCCAGGTCAGCCAGTTCAGCGGGTACCGCATCGGTGGGCAGGCGCTGGTCCAGTGTGTGGGCGGTGACCTGTGCTGCGCGCGCACGCATTGTTTTGAGCGGAGCCAGGCCACGGCTGGCAGCAAACCAGCCCAATAAACCCGTTGCCAGTGCCGCACCGCCGACAAACAGCCACAGCGTGTGCAACAGGTTGTCCATGAAAACCTGGTGGTGCGCGATGTCGACTGCCACCGCGACCTCAAGCGGTGCCGTGCCGGGCATTGCGGTTGGCAGGGTCGCCTGCATACCCCGGTAGCTGTGCCCGCCCTGTGACCATTGCAGCATCTGTGCGCTTTGGGAGTCTAAGGATTTTGTTGGGTCTGAGGACTGCCAATCGCCGGAAAACTCGCCGTTTGGCGCAGCCAGAATGACGCGGTGGTCGGGCCCGGTGATCTGCATCAGCAGGTCATGGTGGCCGGAGGCGGACACGCCGAGTTGTAGTGGCAGACGCGTCAGTTCAGCGGGCGAGCTGACCTGGGCGATGGCATGGCGCGCCAGCATGAGCTTGGCTTGCAGGGCTTCACGGTCCAGGTCTTCGAAGTGGCGCTCGATGGATCCGCTGATCAACCAGCCCAGCGCCAGCAACACGACGCTGGCGCCGGCGGCAAAGAGCAGCGTGAGCCGGGCGGTCAGTGACAATTTCGGAATCAAGCTGGCACTTCCAGCACATAACCCATGCCGCGGGCGGTGCGAATGAGGCGCGGCTCAAACGGGTCGTCGACCTTGGCGCGCAGACGGCGAATGGCCACATCGATCACGTTGGTGTCGCTGTCAAAGTTCATGTCCCATACCTGGGATGCAATCATGGACCGTGGCAGCACCTCACCCTGGCGGCGCAAAAGCAACTCGAGCAGGGAAAACTCTTTGGCGGTGAGCTCGATGCGGGTGCCCGAGCGGGTGACGCGCCGGCGCAGCAGGTCCAGTTCCAGGTCGGCCGCGCGCAGCACGCTGGGCTCAATGCTGGTCTTGCCCCGGCGCAGCAGCGTGCGCACCCTTGCCAGCAATTCCGAGAATGCAAACGGCTTGATCAGGTAGTCGTCGGCGCCCAGCTCAAGCCCCTTCACACGGTCTTCAATCTGGTCGCGCGCGGTCAGAAACAACACCGGCATGTCGCGTCCGGCCAGGCGTAGCCGCTCCAGAACCTGCCAGCCGCTCAGCCCGGGCAGCATCACGTCGAGTACCAGCAGGTCAAAATCACCGGTCAGCGCCAGGTGCAGGCCGTCCACACCGTTGCTGGCCAAGTCAGTCACAAAGCCTGATTCGGCCAAACCCTGGCGCAGGTAGTCGCCTGTCTTGTGCTCGTCTTCAATGATCAGGATTTTCATGGTTCAATTTGACAGCGTTGTCTCCGGGTGTAAATTATTGGTCAAATGTGCCTGTAGCGCCCGTCAAATATGCGCAGCTAGCTATACAAATGATAGTAACGTATTTGGGTCCCAGTCCAACTGCCCAGCGGCGATGGTGCTGTCCGGTTACCGTATAGTGCACGCAGTTAAAGCAATACTGGGGAGTGGATCCATGAAACTTTGTAGCCGTGTGGTTTTTTGTCTGGCACTTGCAGCCTCGCCCTGGTCGGCCATTGCCGCTGA
This sequence comes from Rhodoferax sp., assembly GCA_021737865.1. Lineage (GTDB taxonomy): Bacteria > Pseudomonadota > Gammaproteobacteria > Burkholderiales > Burkholderiaceae_C > Allorhodoferax. Next base: position 1,206 of record JAIPDC010000228.1, on the reverse strand, counting down.
CTTTTATTGGAGCTGTACCACCCCGGTGGGCGCTCGGTATGTCGACGCAACCCAGTGTGACAAGGGCGATGTTGCCGTGAAGGTCATGAAGCCGGGCGCGCAGACCCAAACGGGGGTCGAAGGCGCGACCAGCATCACAAAGCCAACCATGGCGCCGAGGGCGGGCGGTGCGGCTGCCGCAGGCCCGGTTGCCGCTTGTCCCAAAGACCCGTCCGTGTGCAAGCGAGCCGACTATGACGTGACCGAGGGTTCGCCAAGGGCGCAGGCCATCACCCGATTCATGCGGCAAAAGGAATGCGAGTTCCTGCAGCGCTTCCCCCGCCGCTGCGGGCAACCACAGCCGTCCCCATTGGCGGTATCGGCAGATGGAAAGTTCACGATCAAGGCCGGTGAGCAGCCCCATACCCTGGTGTTGCTGGATGCGCAGTCAAACGTGCTCAAAGTGCTTTCGGTGATGGATAAGAACGGGAAAGCTCCATCGCGCGTGGCAGTGGTTCACGATGCGCCATTGCGCAAGAGCTTTGTTGTGGCGTTGAAAGATGTGGCCGAAGTCTGGGAGGTGAGCTATGACCCGACTGCCGAAGACATCGCTGTCGGAATGGTCCACGATTTTCAATACAAAGAGGGCGCCTTCATCCCGGGCTATCTGAACCCGCGGCGCTCCTATTTGCCAGAAGCGCTGGAAGACTTTTCATTCACTCCGGACTTTTCCGAGTTGATCGGCACGACCCGTCTGGTCGGCAAGCGCGTGCTGGTCAATCTGGATGTGCGCCGGCAGATTGCCAACCTGGACGTGGCTGACGCCCGTTAACCATGGATTCAGCATGAAGAAAACCGCTTTGCACCAAATGCGCGTATTGGGCTCCGTTGCGGCCTCCACCTTGGCGGCCTGGCGCGGCACCAGTGTCGTCAAGGCTGCGATTCAACCACCGCAACTGCTCAAACTCTATGACATGGAGGGCAGTCCGCACTGCCGCAGCGTGCGCGAGGCGCTCACGGCGCTGGGGTTGGATGCGCAGATTTGCCCGTGCCCCCAAGGCGGAAAACGCTTTCGTGCCCAGGCCAAGCGGCTGGGCGGCAAGGAGCAGTTTCCCTTTCTGAGTGACCCCAATACGACGACGATGTTGTACGAATCGGGCGCAATTATTGACTACCTGTTTCGCACCTACGGCGATCAGGCCACGCCGCCGGCCTACCGCATCGGCC
>JAIPDC010000227.1 GCA_021737865.1 Rhodoferax sp. | reverse complement strand
GTGTGGGCGTGCCACAGATCATGGCGATTGACAGCGTGGCCTCGGCGCTCAAGGGCTCGGGCATCCCATTGATTGCGGACGGCGGCATCCGCTACAGCGGTGACATTGCCAAGGCACTCGCTGCGGGCGCCAGCAGCGTCATGATGGGCGGCATGTTCGCTGGAACCGAAGAAGCACCTGGCGAAGTCATCTTGTTCCAGGGGCGCAGCTACAAGAGCTACCGTGGCATGGGCTCCATTGGCGCCATGCAGCAGGGCAGTGCGGACCGCTACTTTCAGGAGTCAAGCACCGGAAACCCGAATGCCGACAAACTGGTGCCCGAAGGCATTGAAGGGCGTGTGCCCTACAAAGGCTCCATGGTCTCGATCGTGTACCAAATGGCGGGCGGCATTCGCGCTTCCATGGGGTATTGTGGTTGCCCCACCATCGACGACATGCAAAACAAGGCTGAGTTTGTGGAGATTACGACCGCTGGCATCCGCGAAAGCCATGTGCATGACGTCCAGATCACCAAAGAGGCGCCCAATTACCGTGCCGACTGATCCACCCGGCGAGGTGGCGCTGGGCCGACCAGCGGCGATGCGCTTCATCATGATCGCGGTGTTGATTGACATGATGTCGATTGGCCTGATGATCCCGGTGTTGCCGCATCTGGTCGGGCAATTCACACAGTCCCAAGCGGACCATGCCTTCTGGTTTGGTGCCGTTTCGTTTGCGTTTGGCATCGCCAACTTCTTTGGCTCGCCCATTCTCGGCGCGCTGTCAGACCGGTTTGGTCGGCGGCCGGTTTTGTTGATCGGCTTTTCCGGCCTGGCATTCAATTTCTTCATGACCGCTGCAGCCACCAGCTTGTGGATGCTGGTGTTTGTGCGGCTGATTGGCGGCGGTATGCAAGCCAATATAGCGGTGGCCAACGCCTACGTGGCAGATATCACTCCACCCGCAGATCGTGCGCGCCGCTTTGGGCTATTGGGTGCCATGATGGGACTGGGCTTCATTCTGGGTCCGGCGTTGGGGGGCATTCTTGGTGACTTCGATTTGCGGCTGCCATTTATTGCGTCCGGGTCGCTGGCCGTCATCAACTGGATTTACGGGTATTTTGTGCTGCCGGAGAGCCTTCCCAAGGACCGCCGCACACCCTTCGCATGGCGCAAAGCCAATCCCGTTTCGGCTTTGCGGGGTCTGCTGGATTTGAGAAATGTGGGTCCTCTGGTTGCGGTGATAGCGCTCAGTACGTTGTCACAATTCATGTTGCACGCCACATGGGTGCTCTACACCACGTTCAAGTTTGGCTGGGGGCCACGGGAAACAGGCTGGTCCCTGATGGTGGTGGGTGTCGTCAGCGTGATCATGCAGGGGGTGTTGCTCAAGCACATCCTGCGGCGTATTTCTCCACAGCGCCTGGCGGTGATCGGTTTGTGCAGTGCCTCGGTAGCCTATTTTGCCTATGGCTTCGCCAGCGAATCCTGGATGCTGTTTCTGATCATTGTGCTCAATATGCCTTCGGCCGCCACCGGCTCGACCCTGCAAAGCATCGTGTCCGGCGCAGCTGGCGAAAAGATTCAAGGCCGCACGCTGGGTGCCGTGTCTTCTCTTAACAGTCTGATGGCTGTGCTGGCACCTGTGGCCGGTGCTGGCATGCTGACACTGGTTTCGCACGCGCCCCCCGGTGATATGCGACTGGGCCTCCCATTCTTTGTGGGCGGCGTCATTCAATTGCTTGCCCTGGGCCTTGCGGTCAGGCATTTTCAACGCCAGCGCACGATTGAGGCTGGCATTTCTTCAGTTTGAACCCCATGACACACGAACGCATTCTCATTCTCGACTTCGGATCACAAGTCACCCAACTCATTGCCCGGCGTGTGCGCGAGGCCCATGTGTTTTGCGAGGTCCACCCGTGTGACGTCAGTGAGGCGTGGATTCACGAGTACGCCAAGAACGGCAAGCTCAAAGGCGTCATTTTGTCCGGCAGCCATGCCAGCATTTACGAGGAAACGACCGACAAGGCTCCGCAGGTTGTGTTCGAGTTGGGCATACCCGTGCTGGGTATTTGTTATGGCATGCAGGCCATGGCCCAGCAACTGGGTGGCAAGGTGGAAGCAGGACACACCCGCGAATTTGGTTCAGCCCAGATCCGGGCCCGCGGTCATACGCGTCTTTTCGATGGCATACAGGACAGCGCGACGCCCGAGGGCCACGGCATGCTCGATGTGTGGATGAGCCACGGCGACAAAGTGACCGAGTTGCCACCAGGCTTTTCAGTCATGGCGTCCAACGAAGCGTGTCCGATAGCCGGCATGGCCGATGAGTCGCGAAAGTTCTATGCGGTTCAGTTTCACCCCGAAGTGACCCACACCAGGCAAGGTCAGGCGATATTGAACCGCTTTGTACTGGATATTTGTGGCACCCGTGCCGACTGGATCATGGGCGACTACATCGCCGAGGCGGTGGAACGCATCCGTGCGCAGGTGGGTGATGAGGAGGTTATTCTGGGACTCTCTGGTGGCGTTGATTCTTCAGTCGCAGCGGCGCTGATTCACCGCGCCATTGGTGACCAACTCACCTGCGTGTTCGTCGACCATGGCTTGCTGCGCCTCAATGAGGGCGACATGGTGATGGATATGTTTGTTGGAAAGCTGCACGCAAAAGTGATGCGCGTCGACGCAAGCGACCAGTTCCTGGGCCATCTGGCGGGTGTCAGCGATCCGGAGGCCAAGCGAAAGATCATTGGCCGCGAATTTGTAGAGGTTTTTAAGGCTGCAGCCCTCAAGCTGACTGCGCATGACGCTACAAAAAAAGGAGCAACTTTCCTGGCACAGGGCACCATTTATCCGGACGTGATCGAGTCGGGTGGTGCGGGCAACAAGAAGGCCGTCACGATCAAGAGTCACCACAATGTCGGCGGATTACCCGAGCAACTGGGCCTCAAACTGCTGGAGCCATTGCGTGAACTGTTCAAGGATGAGGTGCGTGAATTGGGCGTTGCCCTGGGGTTGCCACACGACATGGTGTATCGCCATCCATTCCCAGGACCCGGTCTGGGCGTGCGTATTCTGGGCGAGGTAAAAAAAGAATACGCCGATTTGCTGCGCCGGGCCGATGCCATTTTTATCGAGGAACTGCGCAACTTCAAGGATGAGGCTACCGCAAAGACCTGGTACGACCTGACCAGCCAGGCGTTCACCGTTTTCCTGCCCGTCAAGAGCGTGGGCGTCATGGGCGATGGGCGCACCTACGACTACGTCGTGGCCTTGCGCGCCGTGCAAACCAGCGACTTCATGACCGCAGACTGGGCCGAGTTGCCGTACGCCCTGCTTAAGAAGGTTTCAGGACGCATCATCAACGAAGTACGTGGCATCAACCGTGTGACGTATGACGTGTCCAGCAAACCGCCGGCCACAATCGAGTGGGAGTGAGCGGTCCTGGCTACCGCACAGTGAGCGCTATGCGCGCTCTTATCGTGTGGATCTGCCTTCTCATGCATATGGCAGGGCATGCCGCCGCCAACGATGCGGTGCCCGGCGACCACTATTCCGTGCAACCAGGCCAGACCACGCTGGCGGCAGAGACCCCACCTGTCATCACCTTTGACCAAGGACAAATCACTGTCCTGCGCGACAAATCGAAGCAACTCACCCTGGAGCAAGCACGCGCGGCCCATGCCCAAGGCCAGTTCAAACCCCTCGCCGGCAATCTGGGCCTGGGCTACATCCCCGATGCCGTTTGGCTGCGCTTGTCCATTGCACAGGAAAGCCCGGCGGCGCGCTGGCTGGAAGTCGTGCCGCCCTACCTTGACGACATTCGTCTCTTCCACATCCGTCCCAACGGGCAAATCGATGAACGACGCAGCGGCGACCGCCTGCCGCAGTCGGCCAAGGAAGAGCCCTACCGCGGCCACCTGTTCAAGCTTGATTTTGAACCGGGTGAGCATGCGCTATTCATCCGCCTGCAAACCACCAGCACCATGACGGCCATCGTCAAGCTGTGGCAACCGCGCGCTTTCGAGCAACACTTGCGCGGCAGCTACTTTGGTTTTGGTCTTTATTTCAGCCTGATCCTCGCCGTGCTGCTGTTCAACGCCGCCAACTGGCTGGTGGCGCGGCGCTGGATTTTTCTCGTCTACGTCGGTTACCTGCTGATCAACACCGTCCAGTGGCATACATCCAACGGCTTCACCGCCGAGTTTCTCCTGCCCGAGCGGCCGGATCTGGTCAACTTGGCTTTGGGGCTGTTGATTTCGTTGGGGGCTGCCATGGCCTGGCTGTTCTTCATGATGATTCTTGAATTGAAGCAATACAACCCCTTTGTGTATCGCTTCAGCCAGTTCGGAATCGCCCTCAGCCTCGTCACCTTCGTCGCCACGCTGCTCGGCCACTACCAGATCTTCATGATGCTCCTCATGCTGACTGCTGCCGTTTCCCTGTTCGGGGTTCCCTGGCCGATGTGGCGGCTGTGGAAGACGGGTGAAATCTGGGCGCGCCTGCTGGCCCTGGCCTATTTCCTCTATGCCTCGCTCATACTCACCAACATCCTTGGCAACCTCGCCATCCTGCCTTACAGCGAGTGGAGCTTCCGCGCCGGCATGGCCAGCAACATCGCCCACATACTGTTCCTGCACTTCGCCATCCTGCTGCATTACCGACGAGTTGAGAATGACCATGCAGAGGCATTGATCAAATCAGAACTGGTGGAGCGACAACTGGTGCTGGAGCAGGCCTACCGTGGCGAGCAGGACAAGCTGCTGCGCATGATGTCCCATGAGATTCGCACCCCGATTGCCCTGATCGATTCAGCCAGGCAGGTACTGGAGGTCCTCGATGCGGACCGGCACGGTCCGCCGGAACCTGAACGCCAGCAGCGCTACGGGACGATCCAGCGCGCAGTCAGCCGCCTGGGTGCCCTGATGGATATGGCGCTGACCCGGGAAAAAGACATTCCGGAGGTCTGGCAACTGGTCAAGGTGACGCTCGATCCGCGCGCACTGACCGGCTCCGTCATCGGCATGCTCGATCCCACCGTGGCGCCTCGCATCCATGTTTTGGCGGATGCAGACTTGCCCGCGCTCTCAGGCGACGAACGCCTGCTGCGCATTGCGCTGCTGAATCTGCTGGAAAACGCCGGCAAGTACGCACCGGGCGAATCGCCTATCAATGTCACGCTGAAGCCGTGCAATAAAGAGGGTGTGACAGGGGTAGGGTTGCATATCGAAGACAGCGGCCCTGGCGTGCCCCCCGGGATGGAAGAACGCATTTTCGAAAAATACACCCGGTTGGGCGAAAGCTCCGGTACGGCCGGGCTGGGCCTTGGCCTGTATCTGGTGCGCCACATTGTCGAGCACCATGGCGGCAGCGTCCGCGCAGAGAGCGGCCGTAGCATGGGTGCCGGTTTTATCGTCTGGCTTCCAGCCCATGAGACCCAGGAAGGTTTGGCATGACCCGCATTGGCCTGATCGAAGACAACATCGAATACCGCGACAACCTGGCTTTTTTCCTGCGCCGGGAGGGATTTGACGTTGCCTTTGAAAGCGACGGCCATGCGATTGACCTCACACTCGCACAGCACCCATGTGATCTCATTCTGCTCGACCTGGGCCTGCCTTATGAAGATGGTTTGGCCATCGCGCAGCGTCTGCGCGCACAGCAGCCCGCGCTGGGCATCGTCATGCTCACCGCACGTGGAAGCCTTGACGAAAGGCTGAGCGGGATGCGCGATGGGGCAGATGCCTATCTGGTGAAGCCGGTGGACTTTCGGGAACTGATGGCGGTGCTGAAAAGCCTGCTTCGACGCCTGGACATTGGGGCAGAGTCAACGGACAAACCCGCAAAAATGCCCCCCGTCTGGCGGCTGCAGCCGGCCCAATTGCATCTCGTACCACCCGCCGGTTCGCCCATCAAATTGACAGGCCGGGAGGCGAAGCTTCTTGGCCATATGGTCCGTTCCTACCCCCGTGCTGTAGCGCGCCAAGTTTTGGTCGATTCAAGCGATGCCGCATTGACCCCGCTGGATTTCCGGCACCTGGAAGTAGCCCTGAGCCGGTTGCGCAAAAAAATCCAGGACGCTACCGGGCAGGGGCTCATCCTCGCGTCGCGCAACGAGGGTTACCTGTTTGGTGCGCCCATTCGCCTTGATGCGGACCACGTCTAGCCTTGATCGCTGCTGTTAATATTTGTTATTATTGGATAACAACTCCCGGAGATGGTTCATGCCCACCAGTGTCGCACTCAGCCCGCATTTTGAATCGTTTGTGAAGCAACAGGTGACTACCGGGCGCTTCAACAACGTCAGTGAAGTAGTC
>JAIPDC010000226.1 GCA_021737865.1 Rhodoferax sp. | reverse complement strand
TAGCGCCCACGCGCTTTCTGGTGCACCAGTCCATTGAGCGTGAGTTCAGCGACCGCTTCGTTGCAGCGGTCCAAGCCTTGAAGGTGGGCGACGGCATCAATCCAGCGGTGCAAATGGGGCCCATGGTCAATGCGCGCCGAAAAGCAGCCATGGCGCCATTGGTGGCCGATGCACTGGCACATGGCGCCGACTTGGCCTGTGGCGGCGCTATGGGGGGCCTGGGTCACTTCCATGCACCGACTGTGCTGCGCAATGTGCCCCCCACGGCGCGGATCATGTCGGAGGAGCCCTTCGGACCTCTGGCGCCCATCACAGGATTCAACACCCTCGAGGAGGCGCTGACCATCGCCAACCACAACCCGTATGGCCTGGCGGCTTATCTGTTCACCGACAGCAGGCGCATTGCCAATGTGGTGACTGAGCAACTGGAAGTAGGCGCTATCGCCATCAACAACGTCATGGTGTCCACGCCTGAAGCGCCCTTCGGCGGCATCAAGGACAGCGGCATAGGCAGTGAGAGCGGTATTGAAGGCATGGCATCCTTTGTGGAGACACGCACCGTCCACGCGGCTCATTGAGTGGGGTCGAACAGCAATTAGGGTAAGTCCCAGCAGCAGATCACGCAGTATCTATTTGAGAAACGCCGTATTTTTTATAGAATCATCTAGACCTTGACCGAAGCCAACCCACAAAACCCATAGGAGAACACGATGAACAGTTCCAGCATTTCCCGAGCTGCAGCGGCCATGCTTGCCATGACGGCATTGGGCGCGCAAGCCCAAGTGACCATTTCCGGCGCGATTGATACAAGCGTTGAATCCGTGAACACAGGAGATCCCGGCGGAAAAACAACCCAATTGGGGACAGGAACCGTCACGGGCAGCCGAATCGTTTTTTCAGCACGTGAGGATTTGGGCGGTGGACTTTCAGCCTTTACCCGGCTTGATATGGGCATCAGGACCGATTCAGGCGACATGCTGCCAGGCGCTAATGCCAATTTTGGACGCACGTCCATCGTTGGCATCGAAAGCCGTGAGTGGGGTCAACTGGCGTTGGGCCGCACGGGTACACCGCTCATTCCGATGCTGAACCAGACGGATTTTGGTGGCATTGGCTATTACGGAAACAACGGCAGCATCAGTCAAAACATCGTCGGTCGTGCCAGCAATGGCATTTACTACACGTCGCCTGATATGCGAGGCCTCACGTTGCGTGCCGTGGTCACAGCAGGACTTGAGAACGCCACAGCGCCACAAGATCAGGGGCGCATGATGGGCATGGGTGCCTACTATCGCACAGGCAAATTGAATCTCGCCGCAGCCTATCAGAGCAGCAAAGAGCGAACCGGAACGGGCGCAAACCTCGCTGTAGATGATCAAACTGAGATGGGGTTCGGTGGTCGATACGACTACGGCTGGGTGACGTTAAACGCCGGATGGTACAAGATCAACCAAGTCACACCCGCAGCTTCTCGTGATCGGGCTATTCCCAGCAACAACACCACGTCTTATTGGCTTGGTGCCGTGTTTCCCGTAGGAAAAACAGGCAGGCTGGGCATGCAGATGGGTGAAACCAAAGGCGATCTGAAGGTCGCAGGTTTGCCTGAACCCAAGGGCACAACGATGGCGGCTTACTACAGCCACAGTCTTTCAAAGCGTACAAGCCTATACGTCAACTATGGCCGCATCGACAATAATGCGGGCTCAATGCTCAGCTTGATTCCAGCAGCATATTTCGCACGCGTGCGTCCAGCGGTGAAGGGTTCAGACCCAACTGCATTCGCTGCGGGCATCGTTCACAACTTTTGATAAAACCATGAAACTAGCAGGACGTACCGCACTGGTGACCGGCGGCGCAACAGGTTTGGGCCGTGCATTCGTGCAACGCTTGCTGGCTGATGGGGCGCGTGTTGTCATCGGTGACCTGCGCGGCGCCGATGTCGCCGCAGCAGAAGAGGACAGCACAGGCACGCGTTGTTTTGGCGTAACGATGGACGTGACCGATGAGGCCTCAGTCGCTGACGCGGTCAAGGCCATCGAAGCTCGCTTTGCTGGTGTGGATATCCTCATCAACAACGCGGCGCTCTTCTCGACCTTGGAGAATCGGCCGTTTGAGGATTATTCCAGTGACGAATGGATGCAGGTCATGCGTGTGAACACGCTTGGCCCCTTCATTTGCGCCAAGGCTGTGGCACCACACATGAAGGCCCAGCAATGGGGCCGGATCATCAACGTGGCCTCCACGTCGGCACTCAAGGGCCTGTCGAACATGGCCCACTATGTGACCAGCAAAGGTGCCGTTATCACTTTCACGCGTGTGCTGGCCCGTGAACTGGGTGCTTGGAACATCACAGCCAACGCTTTAGCGCCGGGTTTGACGCTCTCGGACCAGATTCTCAAAAATGATGACCACATGGCAAAGTTTGGCGAGGCCATTCGCAAGTCGCGCTCCATCCAGCGTGATGCGTTGCCTGCCGACTTGGTGGGAACCGTCAGTTTCCTGGCCAGCGACGATGCCGCTTTCATGACAGGGCAGACGCTCTGTGTCGAGGGTGGTGCCATCTTTGTGTAAGTTCCCATGACCCAAGCACCACTGCGCAACTTGCTGTTCGTGATGAGCGACCAGTTGCGCTGGGACCACCTGGCCTGCAATGGCCACCCCAGCATCAAAACCCCCAACCTGGATGCATTGGCGGCGCGCAGCGTCAGATTCGACGCCGCATTTGTGCAGGCAGGCGTGTGTGGCCCGTCACGCATGTCTTATTACACCGGACGCTACGTGGGCTCACACGGCGTCACCTGGAATCGTGTGCCGCTGCCCGTGGAGCAGCCGACACTGGGCGACTACCTCGCGGGCGCAGGTCGACAGCTGCACTTGATTGGCAAGACCCATGTCATTGCCGACACGGAAGGCATGAAGCGCTTAGGTCTGACGCCGGGCTCACCAGCTTGGTTGCACCACGCCAGCGGTGGCTTTGTGGAGGTCGATCGCATCGAGGGGCATGGGCCGCCAGACGCCAAGAGCGGCTATGCTGACTATTTGCGTGCCCACGGTTACAAGGGCGATGACCCATGGACCGAACATGTGGTGGGAGCGGATGGACCCGAGGGTGAAACTGCCAGCGGTTGGTTTTTGCGCAACCTGCACCTGCCCGCACGTGTGGCCGAGGAGCACTCTGAGACAGCCTATGTCACCGGATGTGCCCTGAACTATTTGGCTGAGCAAGGACAAAAACCTTGGGCGCTGCACCTGTCCTATGTGAAGCCGCATTGGCCCTACTTGGCGCCTGCACCCTACCACCAGCGCTATGGCCCTGAGGACATGCTGCCAGTAAAGAAGCGGGCGAGTGAATTGATCGACCCACATCCGGTGGTGGCGGCCTACATGCAGATGGAAGAGTCACAGACTTTTGCGCGGGACGAGGTCGTGCGCCAGGTTCGTCCGGTTTACATGGGCCTCATCGAACAGCTCGACCACCACATCGGTCGTGTGATTCAGGCCCTGAAAGACAACGGGCAGCTCGAACACACCCTCATCGTCTTCACCAACGACCATGGCGATTTCGGTGGCGACCACCATCTGGGCGAGAAGGACCTGTTCCATGATCAGATCATTCGCTCACCCCTGATGGTGTTTGACCCGCGTACGCAGGCTGACGCGACCCGGGGTCAGCGTGTGACAGCATTTGCCGAGTCCGTGGACGTGGTGCCTACCGCGCTGGACGCTCTGCAGATCCGACCTGTGCTGGACCGGACTCAGGGCCGTTCTTTGATGCCCTGGATTCATGGCGACAGTCCGACGGACTGGCGTGACAGCGTGTTCGCGGAAATTGACTACTCGTTCCGCCGCGCCCGACTGCTGCTCAATCGTCAGCCAGGAGAGTGTCGCGGCTGGATGGTGCGCGAGAGGCAATGGAAGTACGTGCGTTGGCAAGGTTTCGGGCCACAACTTTTCAACCTGGAAGACGATCCGGACGAATATGTGGACCTGGGCAAAGACCCACGCTATGCGGCTGAGCGCCAGCGTCTGGACGAACGTCTGCACGCTTGGCTCAACGACCAACACCCACGCCTGACCATGGGCGATGATGAGGTCGCGCAGCGAACCGATCGTGCCAAGGAGCACGGTATCTATTACGGAACTTGGTGATGGCAGACGATCCCCAGATCATCCAGCACACCTCAACAGTTCTGAATTGAAGGCCGAATTCATCAGCGCCAACACCATCCCATATAGGGTCGGAGCGACTCCGATCTGGCACTGAACTTTTTCGAAAATCCAAGGAGTTAACAAAGTGGAACGCGCAAAGAATTACTTCGACGGCATGTGGTCCGTTGGCACAGCCCAACCCGGCATCTGCATCAACCCTGCGAATGGCGAACATGCCGCCCAGTTCAGTGAGGCATCGCTTGACGATGCCCTGACGGCCATCGGCGCGGCTCGCCATGCCTTCGACCATGGCGCTTGGTCGCGCAGCCCGCGCCTGCGTGAGTCGGTGTTGCTGGAGTTTGCGGCCAACCTGCAAGCGCGGGCACCCGAGATCGAGCGCTGGCTGGTCACCCTCAATGGCAAGCTGACACGCGAAGCGCGTGGCGAAATCGCCACCGCTGTGTCTGAACTGCGCTTTTATGCGGGTTTGGCGCGCAACCTGTGGGGGCGCGTGGCCGAGATCGACAACGGTTGCTATTCGCAACTCAGCCGTGAACCTGCTGGCGTGGCTGGCATCATCGTGCCATGGAATGCGCCGGTGATTCTGCTGATTCGATCGCTGGCGCCAGCGCTGGCTGCAGGTTGCACGGTGGTGATCAAGGCAGCGCACCAGACCGCCCTGGTGAACCAACTGACACTGGAATGTCTGACCTCCATCGCAGGCCTGCCTTCAGGCGTGGTCTGTTCGTTCACAGAGTCGGGGGCGGACATCGGGCGTGCCATCAGCCAGTCCCCGCACATCGACGTCATCAGCTTCACCGGCTCTTCTGCCACCGGCAAAAGGATTGCTGCAGATGCTGCGGGTACGCTCAAACGTCTGTCACTCGAACTTGGCGGCAAGGCACCAGCCATTGTGTTGCCCGACGCTCCACTGGCGTCGACCTTGACCGGTTTGGTCGCTGGCACCCTGCCCATGGCGGGGCAGCAGTGCACGGCCATTGCGCGGGTGCTGGTCCACGAGAGCCGATTTGACGAGACCGCCGCAGCGCTGGCCGAACGTTTGAGCAGCCTGGTTATGGGGCCTGGGCATGAGCCCAGCTCGCAATTGGGCCCTTTGATTGACCACGCCAACCGTGACCGCCTCGCCCGTTTGGCAGCCGAGGCTTCGCAACACGGAAAAGTCTGGTTACAGGGCGGTGTCCCGACTGGCCCGCTGAGCCAGGGCGCTTTTGTTTCGCCCACCTTGGTGGAGGTGTCTGATCTATCTTCCAAGTACATCCAGGAAGAGCTTTTTGGGCCGGTTCTGGTGATCGAGCGCTACCGTGATCAGGCCGATGCGATTGCGCGCGCCAACGCCACACGCTATGGCTTGGCAGCCAGCGTATGGACGAGCGATCGCGCCGCTGGGCAGGCCATGGCGCGAGAACTGAAATCGGGCACCGTTTGGATGAACACCCACAACAAACTCTTCCCCGAGGCCGAGACCGGCGGCTTCCGAGAAAGTGGCTATGGCCGCTTGCATGGTGTGGAAGGACTGAACGATTTCCTCAGTACCAAGCACGTGTACTGGGAAAGCCAACCCATCGGCGTGGTGCGTTGATTGATTTGAAGGAAAACCATGGCTGTTCTTCGCACGATCCACACGGGGCTCACGGTTCATGACCTGGAGGAAATGCTGGCCTTCTTCAGCCAATGTCTGAGCGCCCAAGCGGGCGAAATTCGGCAGATACCGGTTGGCGATACGCTCGGGCACATCACAGGTGTTGAAGGCGCGCAGGCTCGTGTGGCCATGGTGACGCTACCGGGCGGGCATGTGGTGGAGTTGCTGGAATACAGCGCGCCTGAAAGTGCGACGTCCATGGCGCCACGACCTTGTGATGTAGGCGGCGCGCACCTGGCGCTGGAAGTGGAGTCCCTGTCAGAAACGACGCTGGCGATTGAGCGGTTTGGTTTTGCCGTTGCTGGCCGAATCCTGACGCTGCCTGGCGGACCATTTGCCGGGCGGTGCGTGACCTATGTTCGAGATCAACATGGTTTCACGCTTGAGTTGATTGGCGGTCAGTGAGCATTCGGCTCACCGTTATCGCCAGGGTATGACATTCAAAAAGGCTCACACTGACAGCGATTGAACATCATCAGTTTTGCTCATGAAATCATAAACAAGTTACGTTTGATGAATGGATGGATGTCAACTCTAATCGGAATTGAAGTTTGACAAAATTTCGAATTT
>JAIPDC010000225.1 GCA_021737865.1 Rhodoferax sp. | reverse complement strand
TTTTGCAGCACGGCCACACTGTCGACCAGGGCCTGCAGTCGTTCTATCGCATCCTGGCGGTTCTGCTCCTGGCTGCGCGTGGTTTGCGCCTTGATGACGACCACGCCATCGGCGGTGATGCGCTGGTCATTCAGTGCCATCAGCCGCTGCTTGATCTCATCGGGCAGCGATGAGTTCGCAATGCTGTACCGCAGGTGGATGGCGCTGGAGACCTTGTTGACGTTCTGCCCGCCGGCGCCCTGTGCGCGGATGGCGGTGAACTCGATCTCGTCTTCCAGCAGGGGGATCAGCGGTTCAGGCATGTGCAGTTGCGTGGGTGGTCATCACGCATTTTTGTTCAGGCTGCGCGCGCATTGTCCGGGTGCGCTGGCGTTGTGCACGATCAGCATCTGCGCGCAGTAGTAGGTCGCCAGGATCCACAAAGACGATAGTGCCACCGGCGTCACAAATTTGTTGATGGCGATTAACGAATCGCTGAGCATGAACACGCAGGCACCCACCGCAACCCAGCGCGATGGTGAGTCGCCCGTGCTCGCAGCGCGCCCGATGGCCTGTGCCGCCATCAGCGAGATCACGCTGACATAGGCAGCCACCGCAATCTTCAGCACGGGGTCGTTCAGCCCATCCCAGACGATGCTGTACATACTGGCACCCACGGCCAGCACGCCAAGCAACGCCGGTTTGCTGGGAAACCAGTCCTGACCCTGGCGAAACAGCGCGATGTAGAACAGGTGCGCCACCAGGAAGGACGCCAGCCCTGGGACGAAGTAGTTGCCCGGCAGCATCAGGAATACATCGCCCACCAGCGAGAACGCCAGCGCAGCCAGAAATAATGCATCAAATCGGGTTCTAGCCCCCGTGGAATATGCGCGGACAGCTACAAAAATAATAGCAATAATCATGACCAATGGCTTAAAGACCAGATAGCCATCCAGCAGGCCCAGTGCGCTCACGGTGGCCAGGGCGGCGCACTCAACGGTCAGCACCTCCAGCATGGCGAGTCCGCCTTGCAGGAAGCGGCCATTGGCCCACAGCCCGGCGGCGATGGCTGCCGTCCAGATGCCTGCTGTTACCGGTGACATGGCATCCACCTGCCACAGAAAGGCCAGCACCGCGCCCATGCTCAGAACAAACTGCAGGGCGGCAAACCATTGTTGGACCAGGGTGAGCGGCGGGTTGAAGGTGACCACCGACTCCAGTCTGAACGCGGGCTTGGGGTTGCTGCGTGCCATGTCCGCACTTTGCCAGCCAGGGGGCTTGAACCACACGCGCAGCTTGTCGCCCCAGCGCGGCGTGCGCCACGACTCTTTGGCCAGCACCCAGTACACCTCCAGATTGGCCCACAGCGGGTCCCAACTGTTGAGCGCACCGCGCGTGCCGTAGACGCAGGCTTCGTGTTCTTCCTGAAAGGTGCCAAACAGGCGGTCCCACAGCATCAGAATGCCGCCATAGTTCTTGTCGATATAGCCGTCGTTGACGGCATGGTGCACCCGGTGGTTGCTAGGCGAGCAGAACACGCGATCAAACCAGCCCAGCTTGCCAACCTGCTCGGTGTGGACCCAGAATTGGTAGAGCAGGTCGATCAGCAGCACGATGCCAAAGATGGCGGGCGGCACGCCCAGTACCGCCATGGGCAGGTAAAAAATCCAGCCAAACAGCAAACCGCTGGAGGTCTGGCGCAGCGCAGTCGACAGGTTGTAGTGCTGGCTCTGGTGGTGCACCACGTGCGCCGCCCAGAACAGCGCCACGACATGGCCGGCGCGGTGCAGCCAGTAGTAACAAAAGTCGTATAGCACCAGGGCCAGCAGCACGCCTGCGGCGCTGGTCCAGAAATCCGGCTGCGGGTAGATGGCCACCGTTTCAAAAACCACGGTGTAGATGCCAATGCTCAGCAGCTTGCCCAGTGCCCCCGCCAACTGGCTGAGCATGCCCAGGCTAATGCTGTTGATGGCGTCGCTCAACCCAAAGGGGGTTTGCCCGGCCGTGCGGCTGGTGCGTCGTCGGCTCCACGCAAATTCCAGTGCAATCAGAAAGATGAAGACCGGGGTTGCGAAAACAATGACTTTGCTCATGCTGGTATTTTCGCTGAGCAGGTGCTTTGTTTAATGCGGGGCAACCCTATGGAATTTGTTTGTTTGCCAAATGACAGGCATCGTTGCGAGGGTATGTGCTTTGCGCATCCGATTAGGCAGGCACAAACCGGCAGTTGCCAGCGTGTTGCCAGCGCTTCCTGTCGATCGAAGGAACGTATGATCTTTCCACTGAGCCAGTGTGGGTGGGTCAAACTTTAGTGAGAGTCCTTGATGGTCGATGTTCGTACACTTATCTCCAGCATGGCGCTGGGCAATCTGGCGTTTGCCCTGCTGGTTTGGATCTATTCGCGCTCGAGCAAGCAGAAGAACCCGTATCTGAGCCTGTGGCAACTGGCCAAGGTGGTGGCCGGTTGTGGCTATTTTCTGGGGTGGCTGCGCCCATTGCTGCCGGCGGACTTGCAGATATATGCCCAACTTGGCAATGTCATGCAGGTCCTGGGCATTGGCATGGAACTGGCCGCCTATTGTGCGTTTCTGGGTGTGCCGCAATGGCGCCAGCGTGTGGGGCTGCCGGTGCTGGCGGGTGGAGTTGTTTTTGCCTTGTCCTTTCCTTTCGGCGTAGATCAGCACACCACCATCGCGCTGGGCACAGGTCTGGCCGGCATCGCTTACCTGGCCATGGGGCTGCTCATGTTGCGCAATCCGCAGCGCGACTCTTCGCTCACCCAGGTGATGGGCACCTTTGATTGTCTGGTTGCCGCTTTACTGCTTTCCAAGGTGGGCATGGGGCTGTTCGGCATAACGCTTGTCCCCTATGCTGCCAGCGGCATCAACGCACTCATTTACACAACCGCCTTTGTGGTGTTGCTGACCAACGGATTGGGCTTCTTGTTATTGGCGAAGCAGGAAGA
Organism: Rhodoferax sp.; assembly: GCA_021737865.1. GTDB lineage: Bacteria > Pseudomonadota > Gammaproteobacteria > Burkholderiales > Burkholderiaceae_C > Allorhodoferax. Next base: position 3,442 of record JAIPDC010000225.1, on the reverse strand, counting down.
CGATCGAAACCTGCGCCGCATGCTGGACGAACTGACCCAGGCGGACGCCGATCAGCGTCAATTTATTTCCATGCTGTCTCACGAAGTTCGCTCACCCCTGGCGGTGATTGGAGCGACCACCGAATTGCTGGCGGTGCACCTGCGTGAACAGCCACAGCACCAGCCACTGCTGCAACGGGTGCAACGTGGCGTGGCTCGGTTGAGCAACTTTTTTGACAGCTGCCTCACGCAGGATCGTGTTTACAGTCGCAACTACACCTTGGCCCCGGTTGACGTGGATGTGGTGGACCTGATCCGCATGGCGCGTGAGAGCGCCGAGGCGTTGTCCGATGCGCAGCATCTGGTGATGGACTTACCGACAGCGCCGGTTGTGGTATCCGGCGACCCCGTGCTGCTGCGCATTGTGCTGATGAATCTGCTGGTCAATGCTTTCAAATTTTCGCCGGCTGGTAGTTCGGTCACGGTGCGTGTGGCTTGCGTCGACGCGCATTGCCGCATCACGCTGGAAGATCATGGCCCGGGTGTGCCAGAAAAAGACCGGATCGCCATATTTCAGAAATACCGGCGCGGCGGAGCGGCCGAGTGCATGCCGGGTGCGGGCCTGGGCCTGGCTATCGTTAAAAGTGTTGTTGACTTGCACCATGGCTCGGTGCGCGTGGAAAGTGCGGCAGGAGGGGGCTCGTTGTTTGTCGTTGAATTGCCGTGTGCGTCAAACAGGGCATCGCAAATGCAGTAAATAGTGCGAATCGACATATTGTGAAAGCGCTTGCGCAGAGCCTCGCAGCCCCAAGAGCACCCATGCATCCATCTCGCTGCTTATGCGCTGGCTTCGTCCAGCACGGCAGCATCCAGATGCCGGGTGTCGGACCAGCCCACCAGGGTCAGTCCATCGGGCGTCCACAGCAGGCGGTTGATGGCGGCATTGCCCAGGTCCCAGGTGCGGGGCGATTCAATGTCCTGCCCGGTGGCCAGGCGGTACAGCGCGTCCATCACGCCACCGTGCGCCACCAGCACAATTTGCTCACCCACATGCTGGCTGGCGAGTGCGTGCACGGTGTGGGTGATGCGTTCGCGCAGTTGCGTCAGTGTCTCGCCACCCTCGGGGGCAAAGTGGGGGTCGCGCTGGCGCCAGCGGCGTGATTCTTCGGGCCAGTCGGTGTTGATCTGGGCATAGGTCTGGCCTTCAAAAATGCCGAAACCGCGCTCGCGCAAGCCGGTGTGCAAGCGCACCTGCCCCGCCGCGTCGCCACTGCACTGGTCGGCAATGGCCTGTGCCGTGGCGCGTGCGCGTGACAGGTCGCTGCTGTAAATGGCAGCGATGCTTTCGTCGGTCAACGCCTGCGCGGCGCGCTGCGCCTGCCACTGGCCGCGGGCGTTCAGGCCAATGTCGAGGTGGCCTTGTAGGCGGGTCTCCACGTTCCATGCGGTTTCGCCGTGACGGATGGCAATGATGCGTGTTGCGTTCATGCCATCACCACCTGCAGGCCAGGCAGGCCCGTCAGCGCCGGCGGGGTGATCTCTTCTGCGTCAAAGGCGCGGTCGCCGTCGGCATCGGGCACGCCGGTGGCCAGTATGTTCTTGAAGTCGTGGCGCTTGTGGTCCATCAGGTGCGACGGCACCACGTTTTGAAGCGCCGTGAACATGGTTTCGGTGCGCCCGGGGTATTGCTTCTCCCACTCGCGCAGCATCTTGCCGATCTGCACCCGTTGCAGGTTTTCCTGGCTGCCGCACAGCGAGCATGGAATGATGGGGAACTGGCGGTGTTCTGCCCAGCGTACCAGGTCTTTTTCGGCCACATAGGCCAGTGGGCGGATGACGATGAATTCGCCGTTGTCGCTGGCCAACTTTGGGGGCATGCCCTTCAACTTGCCGCCGAAAAACATGTTCAGAAAAAACGTCTGCAACACATCGTCGCGGTGGTGTCCCAGCGCCAGCTTGTTGCATTTGAGGCGGCGCGCCACGCTGTACAAAATGCCCCGGCGCAGGCGGCTGCACAGGCTGCACATGGTCTTGCCTTCGGGAATGTTGCGCTTGACGATGGAGTAGGTGTCCTGCGTCTCGATGTGGTACTCCACACCCAGGCTTTTCAGGTACTCGGGCAGGATGTGGTCCGGGAAGCCCGGTTGTTTCTGGTCCAGGTTGACCGCCACGATCTCAAAGTTGATGGGCGCACGCTGCTGCATTTTGAGCAGGATGTCGAGCATGCCATAGCTGTCCTTGCCGCCCGACATACACACCATGACGCGGTCGCCTTCTTCGATCATGTTGAAGTCGATGATGGCCTGCCCCATCTGGCGGCACAGACGTTTTTCCAGTTTGTTGACCTCATAGGCAGCCCGCTGCGCCACGTCGTGCGGGGTCTTGGCCTCTTGGGGTGCGGCAATTACTTCGTCTTCTATCCAGTCTGCGCTCATTCGACACTTTCTCCGGTTGCGACGTGAATCGGGGTCAGCGCCCCATTTCGTTCAATGTTTGATTTTCCAACAAGCGGGTCGCTCAAAATGGGGATACAACCCCAATTCACTGCATCACCACTGGCCGGCTTCGACCCGAATAGCGACTTCGCAGTCGTCAAAAATTTCCAGCTTCGCAATTTTGACCCGCACGCCCAGCACGCCGGGCAGCAGCAGCAACCGATGGGCCAGCTTGCCAATCAGGCTTTCCAGCAGGTTGACATGTTCGGCCGTGCACTCGTTGATGATGATCTGGCGCACCTTGCGGTAATCCAGTACATGGTGGATGTCGTCGTCGTGCGGAAGCAACGGCTGCGGCCCCAAACTGAGTTCTGCGTCCACCTGTATCGGTTGTGGAGCCAACTTTTCGGACTCCAGAATGCCCAGACTGGCGTCAAAGCGCAGACCGGTCAGCGTCAAAATCTGGTTTCCCGTGGTGTGTTGCATGGATTTTTTGGGCTTTCACATCAGGGAAAAATCGCGCTCAAAGCGCATCAAATGCTGGCCACCGTCCACCAGCAGCGTGGTGCCGGTGATGGACTGGTTTTGCAGCGCAAACAGCACCGTAGAGGAAACATCCTGCGCTGTGGACGAGCGCCCCAGCGGAGACAGCTTGTGCAGCGCCTCAAACTTGGCCTCGCTCAGTAAATGGCTGGTCAGTGTCAGGCCCGGGGCCACACCCACCACCCGCACCAAGGGGCTCAGCGCCAGCGCCAGCATGGTGTTGGCCGCTTCCAGCGCGGCTTTGGAGAGGGTGTAGCTGAAAAAGTCGGGGTTCTGGTTCCACAGCTTCTGGTCCAGCAGGTTTACGACCACGCCGAGTCGGCCCTTGGCATCCGGTTCTGCGCCCGGTGCGCGGTGTGCCCTGTGGGTGTGCAGCGCCTGCCCCAGAAGAATGGCCGCTCCCGCGTTGCTGCGCATATGCTTTTCCATGGCGGCAAAACTGAAGCTGGCATGGGTGTCATGCTCGAAAGTTGATGCGCTGTTAA
>JAIPDC010000014.1 GCA_021737865.1 Rhodoferax sp. | reverse complement strand
GGTTGCCAACCTGTGGCTGCGCCCGGGCAACACCAGCTCCGCCAACAACGTACAAGGCTTCTTGGCCAATACCCGCCAGCGCCTGGGCAACCAGCATATTGCCCTCTTGCGCGGCGACAGTGGCTTTAGCGACAACGCATTTCTTACCCATTTGGAAGAACAAAAGCTGCACTACGTCATTGCCCTGCGCCAGACACAGCCACTGCAAAGGGCTCTGGTTGATGCCAGCCTTGAGGGCAAGGGCTGGTGGGGGCTTGAGGACGGCAAAGGCAGAGTGGTGCCAGGCATTGAGCTCACCCGCTTTCGCTACCAGGCCGATAGCTGGTCGACGCCGCGTTGGGTGACGGGCATTCGCCAGCAAATAGACCAGCGCAACAACCCAAAGGGCAAGACCTTGAATCTATTTGCCGATGATCCGGTGATTGGGCGCTACCGCTTCAGTGCATTGGTCAGCGACATGGACTTACCTGCTGAGACGGTGTGGCGCACTTACCGGGGTCGGGCCAACTGTGAGAACAGGATCAAAGAGCTCAAGTACGACTTTGCGGCAGACAACTTCAACATGAAGGATTTCTGGGCGACCGAGGCGGCACTGAACACGGTGATGCTGGCGTACAACCTGATGAGTCTGTTCAGGCAGGTTCTGCTAAAGACGGCTGTGCTCAAAGGCGGCGTATCCACGCCTATTCAGCACACGCTGCAAACGCTTCGCTACAAACTATTTGCCAAGCCGGCCTACACCACCACTGAGGGGCGCAAGCACATGCTAAATCTGGCAATGGCCATGCAACACAGGAAGTGGATGCAGGGCTTGTGGGACGAGGCCACGCAGTTTGACTTACCGGTCAAATTCGTCGCAAATCACCCGCCTCAAACAGGCTAATGGAAAATTTGGGTTCAAGCCAATCAACGATCACTTAGGGCATGAAGCGGGCGATCTAGCACTTATTGAGATTGCCCGGCGGCTGTCTTCCGTTGTCCGCGAGGCAGACACGCTTGCCAGGGTTGGTGGCGACGAATTCGTCATCGTGATCAGCGACCTTGACACGACCAAAGACGTTGCCCAGGCTGCCGCGTGTGTCGTGGCTTCGAAATGCATCGAGGCTGTATCGGCTCCAATGACCATCAAAAATGAAGTGCGGTCCGTTGGAATTTCAATCGGGATTGCCATGGGAACCGGTGCAAGCTCCTTCGATGACCTGTTGTCTGCCGCTGATACTGCCATGTACCGAGCCAAGCAAAAAGAAAAGGCACAGTATGTGCTCGCCGACGAGGTTTCGTAGCCTTCCAGGCGATGCCCTGCCCTCAGGGCCGCAGTTTCCAAGCCAGACGAGACCCGACACTCACCATTGCGCCAAGCGTCCAGAACACCACGGATACCCCCACCACCATTCCTGCAGTGCCAAACAGCATCGGCATCAGTACGCTTGACAGATTGATGCTGGCCAGGCGCAGCCCCAACGCCTGACCGTGCAAGGCATGCGGGGTGATCTGGTGCAATGTACTCATGATCATGGGCTGCACAGAGCCCAGCGCCAGCCCCAGCAGCACCGAACAAGCGCCCATGGACCAGGGCGACACCATCAGCGGGTAAACGGCAAACAGCAAGCCCGTGACCAACATGGCGCCACTCACCACCACCCACTCGCGCAAATGCGACGCCAGCAACGGCATCACTACCCGCACGGCCGCGGCTGCAATAGCAAAGCCCCCCAAAATTGACCCGATCACTGACGCGCTGAAAGCACGCTCATGACCCAGCACGGGCACCACAAAAGTGTGCACATCCCAACAGCTGGCCAAGAGCCAGTTCACCATCAGCAGCCGGCGCATACGCGGCTCGCTCAGCAGATGCCAGACATGCTTGTGCGTAGCACCGGGCGGCTGTTCCACCGGTGGCAACTCGACCGTATGGCGAACCCACAGCCAGGTCAGCCACGGCAGCAAAGCCAGCATCACAAACGCGCCGCGAAAGCCGTTGTCATCCCCGGCGGCACCCCCCATCCAGACCCCCGCATGGTCAATCAGCAAACCTGCCGCCACCGGGCCCACAAAATTGGACACCGCAGGACCAATGGCCAGCCAGCTGAAGACCCGCTTCAGCTCGGTCGTATCCCGAGCCGCGCGCCCCACGTGCCGTTGCAGGGCAATCGACGCCGCGCCGGTGGAGCCCCCCATCAGCAGGGCACCCAGGCAGAGCACCCAAAACTGCGGCCACAGAACGGCCATGCTCGCGCCCAGCGAAGCGGCGACAACCCCCAGGCCCATGGGACGCTTCAGACCATGGCGATCCGCGTAGCGCCCGGCTGGCAATGCCAAAAAGACCTGGGTCAATGAAAACAAAGCCAGCAGCACGCCAACCGCCAATGGGCTGTGGCCCTGGCGCAACGCGAGCAGGGGTGCAGCCATGCGCAGGCCCGCCATGCTGCCATGCAGGCAGATGTGACCGCAGATCAGTCGCAACAGCGCCCAGGTTTGGTCTCGCGCCTCGGAGCCTGAATCAACGTGGTGGACACTCATGCGGAGCCGGCGTCTCCATCAACCTCAGCCTCAAGGCGGTCAAAGTCCCTGTCAGAAGGAATCAGGGATTGCGCCTGCGCGTCGGGCAAGGCATCGACCTTTTTGAGCGCCCGGCTCATGGCGCGGCTGCGGGTCTCGGCGTTGTCCAGCGTGTTGAGCACCGTTTGAGTCTGAGATTTGACCTTGGCCAGCACGCCGCCAAATTTTTCAAACTCGGTCTTCACCGCACCCAGCACCTGCCACACCTCGCTGGAGCGTTTCTCGAGGGCCAGCGTACGGAAGCCCATTTGCAGCGAGCTGAGCATGGCCAGCAAAGTGGTGGGGCCTGCCAGCGTGACACGGTGGTCGCGTTGCAAGCTCTCCATCAGGCCGGGCCGGCGCAGTACTTCGGCGTATAGGCCTTCGGTCGGCAAAAACAGAATTGCAAAATCCGTGGTGTAGGGCGGCTCCACGTATTTCTCGACCATGGACTTGGCTTCTAGGCGGATGCGCAACTCCAGCGCCTTGCCCGCCGCCTCCGCCGCGGCCACGTCCGCCCTGCCCTGGGCATCGAGCAGACGTTCGTAGTCTTCGTTGGGAAATTTGGCGTCAATGGGCAGCCACAGAGGCTCGCCAGTGTCCGACTTGCCGGGCAGCTTGATGGCAAAGTCGACCACGTTCTTGCTGCCGGGTCGTGTAGCGACTTGCACCGCATACTGGTCCGGCACAAACACCTGCTCTAGCAGACTGGCCAGTTGCGCCTCGCCAAAGATGCCCCGCGTCTTGACGTTGGTGAGCAGATGTTTGAGGTCCCCCACGCCCTGCGCCAGCGTCTGCATCTCGCCCAGGCCCTTGTGCACCTGTTCCAACCGGTCAGCCACCTGTTTGAAGCTCTCACCCAGGCGCGCCTGCAGCGTCGTTTGCAGCTTTTCGTCCACTGTGGCGCGCATTTCGTCGAGCTTGGCGGAGTTGGTGCTTTGCAGTTGCGCCAGTTGCGCCTCTAAGGTCTGGCGCACCTCGCTGATGCGCCGCGCATTGGATTCACTCAAACCCGATAGCTGGGTGGTCAGCGTGTCCGATAAGCTCTTCTGCAGCAGGGTGAGCTGCTGGCCAAAGGCGTCGATCTGCGTGTTTTGCGTGCGCGTGGCCTCCGCGCCCTGCTGCGTCAGCGTCTGCTGGAAGGTGGCGAGATTTTGCGTCAACTCTTGCCGGGCGCCTTGCGACGACTCAGCAATCTCGCGGCGCAGCTCTCGCTCCAACCGCTCGTGGCCCGATTGCAGCTGGACGCGCAAGTCTTGCAATTCCTTTCGCTGCAACTCTGCGTCCACGGCACTGTTGCGTCCCCGGGCCAAAACCAAACCGACCCAGATAACCAGCAGCAGCGTGACGAGTGACAGCGCCAGCAACGCCCAAACCATTCCATCGTTCACGTCAAATCCGTCCTTGCAGCGCCGCTGCATTCAGCGGCGTAATCGCCTTGCCGTGCACCAGGTAGCCAATCAGATTGTCCACAGCCAACATAGCCATGGCACGGCGAGTACCCACCGTAGCGCTGGCGATGTGGGGCGTGAGCACCACGTTGGGCACGGTCAACAAACCAGGGTGGACAGTGGGTTCACCCTCGAACACGTCCAGCCCCGCTGCGGCAATGCGATGCTCACGCAAGGCCGCAGCCAGTGCAGCATCATCGACAATGCCGCCGCGAGCGATATTGACAAGGGTGGCGGTGGGCTTCATCAAGGCCAACTCAGCCGCACCAATGGTGTGGTGCGAGGCGGCCGAATACGGCACCACCAGCACCACATGGTCGGCGGTTTGCAGCAGCGCTTGCTTGCTCACGAAGCTTGCGCGACATTGCGCCTCAGTGGCGGCATCCAGGGGGCTGCGGTTGTTGTAAATCACCTTCATGCCAAAGCCAAAGGCGCCGCGCCGCGCAATCGCCTGGCCGATGCGTCCCATGCCGATGATGCCCAAGGTGCTGCCATGCACTTCCGCGCCCGAGAACATTTCGTAATTCCATCGTGTCCATTTTCCAGCGCGCAAGAAATGCTCGCTCTCGGTCACGCGCCGGGCCGTGGCCATCAGCAAGGCAAAGCCAAAATCGGCGGTAGTCTCAGTCAAAACATCAGGGGCGTTGGTGCCCAACACGCCTGCAGCGCTCATGGCGCCAAGGTCAAAGTTGTTGTAGCCCACGGTCATATTGGCGCAGATTTTGAGTGCGGGGCACTGGGTCAGCAATTCAGCCCCAATGCGCTCCACGCCAAATGTCAACGCCCCCGTCTTGTCCTGCAGGCGGTGGGCGATCTCGTCGGCACTCCAGTCGGCGTCAGCCGCGTTGGATTCGACGTCAAAGTGCTCTGAGAGGCGCTGAGCGACTTCCGGAAAAATGGCACGGGTCACCAGAATGCGAGGTCGGGATACGCAAGCAGGCATGATGGTGCCTCAGGTAGGGGATGCGATGTCGAATACCTGGCGCAGATAGGCCAGGTACTTCTCGTCTTCGCACATACTTTTAGAAGGGGTGTCCGATAGTTTGGCCACTGGTTGCCCGTTGCACTGCACCATCTTGATCACGATCTGCAGCGGCTCATAACCCAGGTCATTGGTCAGGTTGGTTCCAATGCCGAAGGCCAATTGGCAGCGACCCATGAACTGTTGGTACAGCTCAATGGTGCGCGGGACGGTCAAGCTGTCGCTGAAGATCAGCGTCTTGGTACGCGGGTCCACCCGGTTGCGGATGTAGTGAGCCAGCATGCGCTCACCCCAGTCGAACGGGTCTCCGCTATCGTGACGCGCGCCGTCAAACAGTTTGCAAAAGAACAGGTCAAAGTCGCGCAGGAAAGCGCTCATGCCGTACACGTCGGACAACGCAATGCCCAGATCGCCACGGTACTCTCGTGCCCAGGACTCAAATGCAAAAATCTGGCTGTCGCGCAGGCGTGGCCCCAGGGCCTGCGTGGCCTGAAGGTACTCGTGCGCCATGGTGCCCAGGGGCGTGAGGCCGAGCCGCATGGCGGCCAGGGTGTTGCTGGTGCCTGCCAGCTGACCCGGTGCGCCCGCATTCTTGCCGGGGCTTTGCACCGTGCCCAACCGTGCCACCAGCACGCGCAGCACCTCGTCATGCCAGGCACGGGAGAAACGACGGCGGGTGCCATAGTCGGCAATCTTCAGATCGGAGAGGCCGTCGGAGCGCAGCTGATGGATTTTTACATCCAGTCGTCTGCGCCCCTCCAGGAAATCGGGCACCGGCTGGGTATTGCGAAAGTAAACCTCGTTGACGATGGCCAGCACCGGTATTTCGAACAGGATGGTGTGCAGCCAGGGTCCGATGATGACAATCTCTATCTCGCTGTTCGGTTTCGTTGTAACGGTGATGTACTTTTCGTTGAGCTTGAACAGGCCCAGAAAGTCAACGAAGTCGCTCTTGATGAAACGCATGGAGCGCAGATAGGCCAGTTCGCTGTCCTGAAAATGCAGGCTGCACAGGGAACGAATTTCTTCGCGAATGTCGCTGGCGTGTGACGCCAGGTCCACACCAGGGGTGCGGCACTTGAAGCGGTATTCCACTTGCGCACCGGGAAACTGGTGCAGCACCGCCTGCATCATGGTGAACTTGTAGAGGTCGGTGTCCAGTAGGCTGGTAATGATCATGGTTTAAGCGTCAAGCGGAGTCTGCGCTGCCAGTGTAATCACCCGGTCGGCGCGCGCGGTCAATACGCCATTCTGCTCCGCCACCAACATCGACATACCCCGCGCCCTCAGCCCGAGCAATGCATCTCGAATGGACTCCACCAAGACCGGGGCAATGCCCTCGCAGGGCTCGTCCAGCAACAACATGCTGGGACTGGTCATCAAGGTGCGCGCAATACTGAGCATCTGCTGCTCTCCCCCGCTCATGTGGGCAGCACTGCGCATAAGCATGCCCTTGAGCGCAGGGAACAGCTGTAGCACCTGGTCCTGGCGCTCGGCTATGACGCGTGTTGTGCCCGGCCGGGCTGCGATCACTAAATTCTCCTGCACGGTCAATGCCGTGAACAATCTGCGGTCTTCCGGCACGTAGCCCAATCCGCGCAACGCACGCTGGTGGGTTGCCAAATCCAACACACTCTCTTTTTGATAGCAAATCACGCCGTCTACACGCGGTCCAAGACCCATAATTGCCTGCAACAAGGTCGACTTGCCGGCCCCATTGAGTCCCTGCAGCACCACCAGTTCGCCACGGCCCACCGTGAGAGTCACGCCAAACAATGCTTGCGCCGCACCATACCAGGCACGCAGATCACGTATTTCAAGCATCCAGGGGCCTCTGCCACCACTGGCCCAGATATCGCTGGCGCACGATAGGGTCACTCGCAATCTCATCGGGGGTTCCCTGAGCGGCCACAACCCCATCAATCAGGACCAGCACCCGGTCCGCCACGCCAAACACGGCGTCCATGTTGTGCTCGGTGTAGAGCACCGCCATGCCTGCGCGCCCAGCCCGCGGCTGGGTCAGCGACTTCACCAACGCCATCAACTGCACACGCTCCGGTGCGGCCAAGCCGGCTGCAGGTTCATCCAGCAACAGCAGACCGGTGTTCTGACCAGCCAGCGCCATCGCCAACTCCAGCCGCTTCTTGGCGCCATAGGGCAGACTCTGCGCGTCAGCGTGCGCTAAACCCTGTAACCCGACCTGCTCCAACAACGCCATAGACGATCCGATGCTACAGTTTTCCAGTACGTTATAAGCCTGCAGCCCCCGTGGATATTGCGTGAGTAGCTGCACATTTTGTAGCACCGTCAGTGCTTCAAAGGCTTGTGCAACCTGGAAGGTCCGGGCAATTCCGTGCTGAAGGCGCCTTGCCGGTGGAAGAGAATCGACGCGCTCGCCATTCCACAACACTTGTCCGCCGGTCAGCCAGTGCTGGCCCGCTATGCACGCAAAGGTGGTGGACTTGCCCGCGCCATTGGGGCCGATCAACGCCACGCATTCACCCGGGTCCACCATGAACGTCACGCCGTTGACCGCTCTGACTCCGCCAAAATCCTTGACCAGATCATGAACCTGCAAACTCATGACGCCAATCCCTTGGCCGGCCCGGCTCCCGGGTGCGCACGCGGCGACCAGCGCAAGCCCAACAACCCTGAGGGGGCTGCCACCATGATGACCATCACCAACAAGCCCAGCGCACCGCGCCAGTAAACAAAGCCGCGTCCCAATTCCGCGGCGGCCCACACCAGTATCGTGGCACCGGCCACGGTCCCCCACAACTGGTGTACGCCGCCCAGCAAAATCACCAGCAACGCGTCCACCGATGTGGACACTGCAGCCACGGATGGAAACACTGCACCCTGATGGGCTGCAAAAAGTCCACCTGCAAGACCCGCCAGCGTGGCACTTTCAACGTAGATGCGGTACTTGATCCACTGCACCGGTAAGCCGCTGGCGGCAGCCCTCTGAGGGGCATCACGCACCGCTTGCAGGGCAGCACCCATCGTCGAACGACTCAACCGCGCCAAGGCAGCGATGCTCAACAGTGCGAGCCCCACCAGCAGCGCGAAAAACAGGGGGCGCGAGTCGCCATTGACCAGCTGCAAACCAATGAGCCCATTGTCGCCACCCGTCAAAGTGACCCATTGACTGGCGGCGGCCCACACCACCTGTGCCAGCGCCAACGACAGCATGGCCAGGTAGACACCAGCGCTGCGCACCAGCACCCCCCCGAAAGTGGCCGCTACGCAAAAGGCCCCAGTGCAGCCCACAGCCAACGCGCCGGGCAAACTGAAGCCCCACACGGAGTGCGCCAGAGCTGCTCCATAAGCCCCCAGCGCAAAAAAGGCTGCATGCCCAAAGCTGACCAGTCCGCCCAATGCCATCATGGCCTGCAGGCTCACACCCAATATCACCATGATCAGCGCATCACTGACCAACGACTGCCAGTAGTCCCCGGCGAGCCAGGCAATGTCCGCAAACACAACCACCGCAGCAGATACCAGTAAAAACCCACGTCGGGTGCCGGGCACCCTGTGAAATCTATGGGCCACATCTTTCGGGCCAGCATCCAGCGCCTTGCCAAGCAAACCTTGTGGGCGCAGCGCCAATACCAGCGCCATGGTGACAAACACCAGAACCAGCGTGGCTTGAGGGATCAGGCTAATGCCGAAGGCGTGCACCAAGCCAATCAGCAGCGCTGCGAAAAAAGCTCCGCTGATGCTTCCAAGACCGCCTGTCACCACCACCACGAAGGTCTCAACTACCACGTTCACATCCATCTGCAGATTGGCAGGTTCCCGCGGCAGTTGCAATGCCCCGCCCAGCCCCGCCAGCGCACAGCCCAGAACCACCGTACCCAGCATCAGCGGGGCTGGATTGATGCCCAGTGCCGCTAACATGCCCCGGTCTTGGGTGGCTGCCCGCACACGCGTGCCAAATGCGGTGCGGGTCAACAGAAGATGCAGCCCCAGCCACACCAGGGGCCCCAGAACGATGGTCAAGGCCTGGTATTGCGGGAAATACTCGCCACCCACTTCGATAGCGCCTTTGAGCCCCGGAAAGCGTGGGGCAAACACCTCGGCCGGCCCAAAACCCCAACGCATCACATCATGGAGAGTCAAACTCAGACCAAATGTGGCCACCAGTTGGTAAAGTTCAGGCACGCCGTACAACCGTCGTAGCAAAAAGAATTCAGCGGTAGCCCCCGCCAAAGCTGCACAAGATGCTCCCAAAACCATAGCAGCAACATACAAAAATGCATTCTCCCCCCACACGGGAAACCAGTTCACCAGCCAATGCGCGCTGAACAAGGCCCCCAGCATGAAAAAACTGCCATGCGCAAAGTTGACGATCCGGGTCACGCCAAAGATCAGCGTCAGCCCTGCGGCCATCAGGAACAGGGTCGTGGCGTAGCTCAAACCATTGAGCAACTGGATCGCAAAGAATGTCATGAAAAACAGCCCGGCACGGGCCCGGACCCATGCACCTTAATCCAGCCAGGTCGTGAACTCTTGCACCGGCACCCGGGGCGTGTGAAAGCCATTGACCACGGCAGACTCATCCGCATAGCCCAGAGCCATGCCGCAGACCAGCATCTCATCCGCCGCCGCACCGATGTGCGGCAGGATGATCTTGGAAAATCCATTCCAGGCCGCTTGCGGACAGGTGTGCAGACCATGGCCCCGCGCGGCCACCATGATGTTCTGCAAAAAGCCACCGTAGTCCAACAACGAGCCGCGCCCCAGGACGCGATCAATGGTGAACATCAAGCCCACCGGCGCATCGAAGAATCGGTAATTTCGCTGGTGTTGCTCATGCATCTTGTCTTTATCGCCTTTGCCGATACCCAGCAGCCCGTACAGACCCCAGCCATTCTCACGGCGACGGTCAATGTAGGGGCTTACCCATTTTTGCGGGTAGTAGTCGTACTCCTCCGCGTACTGGGCCACAAGGGTGGGGTCGGCACGCATGGCATCGTGAGTGGCGCAAACCTGCTCCACGAGCGTGTTGCGACTGGCGCCTTGCAGCACATAGACGCGCCAGGGCTGGCAATTGGTGCCCGACGGTGCGCGGCTGGCGACATGCAAAATCTGCTCCAGCAACTCCCTTGGCACCGTTTGATCGGTAAACGCACGAACCGACATACGCGAGGTGATTGCCTCGTCCACTACCGACATGGTCATAACAAAGTCTCCAAAACAGTCTTCAGGGGCGCAGGCAGCGGGATCGGCCTGCGGGTACTCTTGTCTACGTACACGTGCACAAAATGACCTTTGGCGGCCGTCATATCCGATGCGCCAAAGATGCCCACTTCATATCGCACACTCGATGACCCCAGCTTGCCAACCCGGATGCCCACCTCCACCGTTTCCGGAAAGGCCAGCGGGGCGAAGTAATTGCACTTCGTCTCGATCACCAGCCCAATGGTTTCGCCCCGGTGAATATCCAGCACACCGTGCTCAATCAGGTAGGCGTTGACCGCGGTATCGAACCAACTGTAGTACACGACATTGTTGACATGGCCATAGGTATCATTGTCCATCCAGCGGGTCGCTATAGAGCGAAAGACGCGGTAGGCGCTGCGTGGCTCGGGAGTGGGCTTGGTTTCCTGCATGGCTTCATTTTGCCAGCACTGGCAGGTGGACACCGAGCATGGTCTGCAGCGCCGCAATGAGACTGGTGTTCGTGTGACATCCCCATGAAACAAACGCGTTTTAGAAAAAATGCTCTAATTTGTTGCATTGCAGCAAAAATGACTTGCACAGTGGTTTCATATCCATATAATTCAAACCATGCTGCACTGCAACATAGACAAGCCATCAGGCGCAGTCTCGGGGCAGATAGTAAATTTTTTACCTCAACTCTTGGAGATATTCACATGATGACCGTTGAACAAGTTATGGCTTCCCACAAAGCAAACGTCGAAACCCTCTTTGGCCTGACCAGCAAGGCTTTCGAAGGCGTGGAGAAACTCGTCGAACTCAACCTGACTGCATCCAAAGCCGCCTTGTCTGAAGCCAACAGCCACACCCAGTCGCTGTTGAGCGTAAAAGACGCGCAAGAACTGCTGGCCCTGCAATCCGGACTGTTCCAGCCTTTGGCTGAAAAAACTGCTGCTTACAGCCGTCACCTGTATGACATCGCTACTGCTGCAACCGCTGACCTGAGCAAGAACTTCGAAGGCCAGGCTGCTGATGCACAGAAGAAATTCATGGGTATGGTTGACACGGCTGCCAAGAACGCTCCTGCTGGCTCTGAGTCTGCTGTTGCGATCATGAAGAGCTCGGTTGCTGCCGCAAACAACGCATTGGAATCCGTGCAAAAAGCAGTCAAACAAGCGACTGAAATGGCTGAAGCCAACTTCACCGCAGTTGCAGCTACTGCAACAACTGCGACCAAGCAAGCTGCCAAAAAGCGCTAATTTACAGACCAAGCGCCTTCCAGTGGATTTTTGGAACGCCCTCTCTAGTAGTCAAGGGAAAACCCTGACATAATGAATTTATAGAGACTGTGTTTTGCAGTTTCTGCCAGTTGTCTCCTCGGGTCCTTTCGAAACCATCAGGTTCAGGGATCCCTTCAAGGCCTCGTTGCAAAACGAGGCCTTTTTTTTGCTTACACGCTAATGGGTTTTTGCAGCAATGGCAGAGCGCAGTTGCGGCATCAGCTGCAGCATCGCTTGGCGCCCGGCCTCGATTGAGCGTTTGCGGGCACCAAAATCGGAACTGGAAACGCCTGCCAGCGATGGCCGGACCACCACATCGGCTTCCTTCAATTCAAAGTAGTTGATGCTCTTGCTCATGATCGAGAAAGTCTGAAGCAACACATCCAGCGTACCGCCGCCGAGATTGCCGTCGGGTGGGCTCGAAATGTCAACGGCAATGACCAATTCGGCGCCCATTTGCCGGGCCGCACGGACGGGAACAGGTGACACCAACCCGCCATCCACGTAGTCACGTCCCGAAATACGAACGGGCTGAAACACTGCAGGTACAGCGCTGGACGCCCGTACGGCCGTGCCCGTGTCACCCTTTTGAAACAGCATACTTTGCCCGGTGTTGAGGTCGGTAGCCACAATCCCGAGCGGCAGCGGAAAATCCTCTATCAGACGCGAACCGACCTGCCCATTAACGTAGCGGGCCAAGGCATCCCCGCGCAGCATACCCCTGTTAAACAGTGGCAGGGTCCAGTCTGCCATGGTGGCCTCTTCCATGGTCTCAGCAACACGTTGCAACTGCTTGCCAGTCTTACCGCTGGCATAAATGGCAGCAACCAGACTGCCCGCCGACGTGCCGGAAACCAGAACGGGGCGAATGCCCGCCTCTTCCAGCACCTGGATTACACCGACGTGGGCAAATCCGCGCGCAGCCCCTCCTCCCAAAGCAAGACCAATCTTTGGAGGTATCTTGGGTACAACAATGACAACAGGAGGAGGTTTCGGCACCGGCTCAGGCAAAGTCACAGAATCAACGGGTGCCACAACGTCTTTTGGCGGAGTCACGCACCCCACTAGGACGAACGAAAAAATCAATGAAGCAAGAAATTGCATGAAGACCAAAATCCAGAAACTGGCACCTATTTATTGAGAATGATTCGCGTTTGTATTATGATCAACTCACCAGACCATTCACCAACAACACACTCTCTGTACAACCAACCATAATGAAAATGCACATTGCAGCAGCAAGCCTTCTTGCAATCAGCAGCACCGCCACGCTCGCTCAAGAGCAAGTCCTTAACATCTATTCTGCGCGCCACTATCCGACAGATGAGGCACTTTACGCCAAGTTCACCAAGATAACGGGCATCAAACTCAACCGGGTCGATGCCGACGATGCCGGTATTTTGGCCCGATTGAAGGCGGAGGGAACCGCCTCTCCGGCAGATATTATTCTGCTGGTAGACGCCACTCGACTGTGGCGCGGAGAAATTGACGGTCTATTTCAGCCCATTCGCTCTAAGACCTTGGAAGATGCCATTCCAGCCCAGCTTCGCGGCAAGCCAACAGCGAGCGGCGAAACACCCTGGTTCGGCTTTTCTAGGCGCGCACGCGTGGTCGTCTATGACAAAGCCCGAGTTACAAAAGATGAAGTAGACACCTACGAAAAACTGGGTGATCCCAGAAACAAAGGAAAACTCTGCATTCGGTCTGGCTCTCACCCGTACAACTTGTCACTTTTCGGGTCCGTAACCGAGCATTTGGGTGAAGCAGCCACCGAACAGTGGCTCAAGGGCATGGTTGCCAACATGGCACGTTCACCCAAGGGCGGCGATACGGACCAGATCAAGGGTGTGGCATCGGGCGAGTGTGGCATCGCTGTGACCAACACCTACTACCTTGCACGCATCATGCGCTCCAGCGCTGCTGATGACCAAGCGATCATGAACAAAGTTGGCGTGGTATTTCCAAACCAGTCCAGCTGGGGCACCCATGTCAACATCGCTGGCGGTGCAGTGGCCCGCAATGCCAAGCACAACGACAACGCCATCCAGTTTCTGGAGTACCTGGCCAGCGCACCCGCACAGGACCACTTTGCCAACGGCAACAATGAGTGGCCTGCCGCAAAAGGCGTGAAGATCAGCAACCCGGCCCTTCAAGCAATGACGGGCGGTGACTTCAAAAGCGAAACCGTTCCGATCAGTGTGGTGGGAATGAACCAAGTCAAAGTCCAGCAGATGCTGGACCGGGTTGGCTTCAAATGATCAACCAGCCGTAGCCTCTTCTGGTTTGGACTTACCCTTTTTCTCAGGAAGCGGCTGGATGTCGAGCAAGACCTCGGTCTTGCTTTCGTCCCTGTCATCCAAATCAACCGTTAGTCGCCCACCCTCGGTAAGCCGGCCGAACAATAACTCGTCGGCCAAGGCGCGGCGAATCGTGTCCTGAATCAGCCGCTGCATGGGACGCGCACCCATGAGCGGGTCAAATCCCTTCTTGGCCAAATGCTTGCGTAGCTTGTCGGTGAAAGTGACGTCCACTTTCTTGTCGGCCAATTGCGTTTCCAATTGCAATAAAAACTTGTCTACAACGCGCAAGATGATGTTTTCATCCAGCGACTTGAAGCTGACAATGGCGTCCAACCGGTTACGGAACTCGGGAGTGAACAGCCGTTTGATATCGGCCGCCTCATCACCCGCTTCACGAGGATTCGTGAACCCGATACTGGCCTTATTCATGGTCTCGGCACCCGCATTGGTGGTCATGACTATGATCACGTTGCGGAAGTCAGCCTTACGCCCGTTGTTGTCAGTCAGCGTACCGTGGTCCATGACTTGCAACAACACGTTGAAAATCGCAGGGTGTGCCTTCTCGATTTCATCGAGCAACAACACGCAATGCGGCTTCTTGGTAATGGCCTCGGTGAGTAAGCCACCCTGGTCAAAGCCCACGTAACCCGGAGGCGCACCAATGAGACGGCTCACCGCATGCTGCTCCATGTACTCACTCATATCGAAGCGAATCAGGTCAATACCCATGATGTAGGCCAATTGCTTGGCTGCTTCAGTCTTGCCCACTCCGGTGGGACCACTGAACAGAAACGAACCAATCGGCTTGTCGCCCTTGCCAATGCCCGAGCGAGCCATCTTGACCGCAGAAGCCAATACGTCGAGCGCCTTGTCCTGCCCGAACACCACGTTGCGCAAATCGCGCTCCAACGTCTTGAGCTTGCCGCGGTCGTCGTTGGACACATTGGCCGCAGGAATACGCGCGATCTTGGCGACAATCTCCTCAACCTCGGCCTTGCTGATGATTTTCTTACGCTTGCTCGGTGGCAAGATGCGCTGAGCCGCTCCAGCTTCGTCAATCACATCAATTGCCTTGTCGGGCAAATGTCGGTCGTTGATGTATTTGGCGCTCAGTTCTGCGGCAGCCTGCAGTGCAGCCACGGCGTACTTCACGTTATGGTGCTCTTCGAACCGCGACTTGAGTCCCTTCAAAATATCAACCGTTTGCTCAATGGTTGGCTCGACCACATCCACCTTCTGGAAGCGGCGCGACAAGGCAGCGTCTTTCTCGAAGATGCCCCGGTACTCGGCAAAGGTCGTTGCGCCAATACACTTGAGCGCGCCCGAACTGAGCCCTGGCTTGAGCAGGTTGGATGCATCCAGCGTACCACCTGATGCGGCCCCAGCGCCGATCAGCGTGTGGATTTCGTCGATGAAGAGTATGGCATTGGGCTTGTCTTTGAGCGACTTCAACACGCCCTTGAGGCGCTGCTCAAAATCACCGCGGTACTTGGTACCCGCCAGCAAAGCACCCATGTCCAGAGAATAGACAATGGCCTCGGCCAAAATCTCGGGCACATCTTTCTGTGTGATGCGCCAAGCCAGTCCCTCGGCGATCGCCGTCTTGCCCACGCCTGCCTCGCCCACCAGCAATGGATTGTTCTTGCGGCGACGGCACAGGATCTGAATGACCCGCTCGACCTCGTACTCGCGGCCGATCAGCGGGTCAATCTTGCCATCCATCGCCATCTGGTTCAGGTTTTGGGTGAACTGCTCCAAAGGTGAGGCCTTTTCATTCTTTTCACCTCCAGTACCTTCTTCTGCTTCAGCAGGATTCTCATTGGCTTTGGTTGACTCTGGCGGATCGGACTTCTTAATGCCATGGGCAATGAAATTCACCACATCCAGACGGGTTACGCCTTGTTGATGCAGGTAATAAACCGCGTGCGAGTCTTTCTCGCCAAAAATGGCCACCAGCACATTGGCTCCGGTCACCTCTTTCTTGCCACTGCCAGTCGATTGCACATGCATGATGGCTCGTTGGATAACACGCTGAAAGCCCAGTGTGGGCTGCGTGTCAACATCGTCGGAACCTGCCACCTGCGGCGTGTTGTCCTTGATGAAATTTGACAATGATTTGCGCAAATCATCGATATTGGCCGAGCAGGCGCGCAGTACTTCTGCCGCACTCGGGTTGTCCAGCAGGGCGAGCAGGAGGTGCTCCACCGTAATGAACTCGTGACGCTGCTGACGAGCCTCGACAAACGCCATGTGCAGGCTGACTTCCAATTCTTGGGCAATCATGTGACTTCCTTTTACCTTGCGTTGATGATTAACTGTAAACCGTTTCCGGCATTACGTTTTGACTGGCCGGAGATCACTCTAAATTTCCACAGGTTCACATACACACTTCAGTGGATGCCCCGCCTTGTGCGCAGCCTCAAGCACCTGATCCACTTTGGTGACGGCAACGTCGCGTGAATAAACCCCGCACACCGCTTTCCCATCGAGATGGATCTTCAGCATGATTCGCGTTGCCGACTCCAAATCTTTGCCGAAAAACTCCTGAATCACCACCACCACAAACTCCATCGGCGTGTAATCATCATTGATCATGACTACCTGGTACATCTGCGGCGGCTTAACGCGCTGAGTGCGACGCTCCAGGACAACCGCGCCGCTGTCCTCGCGATCTGGCTGCTTGATGGGGATTTCTGGTGGTTTGAACGGGTTATTTGTAGCCATGGAATGATTCTATCGGCACCACCAATGATTGCACCGCCCAGGTGAATTGGTGCCAATGTGCGCCGATTCAAGCGGCAGTCAAAAATATAACTGTGCCCGACAAAAACCCCATGCAAATATATTGCTCGGCGTTATTTGGCAGCGGCGCCTGGACCGCTTTGCAGGCAATCACATATTGGAAATCATGACCTGACCGAACCCGGAACAGCTGACCTGCGTTGCGCCATCCATCAAACGCGCAAAGTCATAAGTCACTTTCTTGCTGTTGATGGACTTCTTCATGGAACTGATGATCAGGTCCGCAGCCTCAATCCAACCCATATGACGCAGCATCATCTCAGCCGACAATATTTCGGAACCGGGATTGACGTAATCTTTACCCGCGTACTTGGGCGCCGTACCGTGTGTTGCCTCAAAACAGGCCACCGAGTCTGACAGATTGGCACCAGGCGCAATTCCGATACCACCAACCTGTGCCGCCAACGCATCCGAGATGTAGTCACCATTCAGATTAAGCGTCGCAATAACGCTGTACTCAGCCGGGCGAAGCAGGATTTGCTGCAAAAAGGCGTCGGCAATGCTGTCCTTGATCACAATATCCTTGCCGGACTTAGGGTTCGTAAACTTGCACCACGGTCCACCATCGATCAACTCTGCACCAAACTCCTTCTGCGCTAGGTTGTAGGACCAATCACGAAAACCGCCTTCGGTGTACTTCATGATGTTTCCCTTGTGCACAATGGTGACATTGGGCTTATCGTTGTCGATCGCGTACTGGATCGCTTTGCGCACAAGGCGCTCGGTGCCTTCACGCGACACGGGTTTTATGCCGATGCCAGATGTATTCGGGAATCGAATTTTTTTGACCCCCATTTCTTCCTGCAGGAATTTGATGAGCTTCTTGGCCTTATCACTCTCGGCTTCGAACTCGATACCTGCGTAGATGTCTTCCGAATTTTCGCGAAAGATCACCATATTGGTTTTGTGGGGCTCTTTAACCGGGCTGGGCACGCCATCAAAATATTGGATCGGGCGCAGGCACACGTACAAGTCGAGCTCTTGGCGCAAAGCCACGTTCAGAGACCGAATGCCACCGCCGACAGGGGTGGTCAACGGGCCTTTGACCGACACCACATATTCACGCAAAGCCTGTAAAGTCTCATCCGGCAACCATACATCCGGACCATACACGTTGGTCGACTTCTCACCAGCGTAAACCTCCATCCAGTGAATCTTGCGCTTACCAGCGTAGGCCTTTTCAACTGCAGCATCGACCACTTTGAGCATTACCGGAGTGATGTCAAGGCCTGTCCCATCGCCTTCAATAAATGGGATGATGGGTTGGTCAGGCACGTTCAAAGACATATCCGCGTTGACGGTTATCTTCTGGCCTTCGGCTGGAACTTTGATGTGCTTGTACATGAAAGGGGTCTCCGTTGATTGATGGAATCTCAATGACCTAAGAAGGTGGATTTTTGACAAACATGTCGAAAATGTTCGGAAATTCTATTCCTAATGGTCGAATGACTTCTGTACGACTGTAAGATGACAGTGGTCCGAAAAATGACGCACCCTGTGATGCGAGATGACGAACCCTGATTCCTGCACATTTAACTTTAGGAAAATTTCAAATGAACAAACTTCTCGCCGCTCTCGTTGCCGGTTTCTTGTCAGCTGGCGTATTTGCCCAAGCAACCGCACCAGCAGCGCCTGTGGCACCGGCAACCCAGGCCGCCCCCGCCGCAGCGCCTGCTGCTGTCAAGGAAGTAAAAAAACAAAAAGCTTCCGCAAAGAAGGTCAAGAAAACTCGCAAGGCAAAAAAGACCGCTGCAAAATAGTCGTCTGCAAGCTCTAAAGAGCCCGCTACAGCGGGCTCTTTTCATGGGTAGTTCACAATCATGCCATGAATACCATTTCTACCGCCATGCTGTCCCTGCTGCTGGTCGGCCTGCCCGCCAGCGCGCAAGACGCACCGCAAACCATGCTGCAACGAACCACCCTTTCGGTTGGCATTCACCAAATTGACGCACAACTCGCCACGACTCCGGAGCAACGCGAAATTGGCCTCATGTACCGCAAAGAGATGCCTCCACACGAAGGCATGCTATTTATCTTTGAAAGTCCTAGCCGCCTCTGTTTCTGGATGAAAAACACCTTGATTCCGTTGACGGCAGCCTTCATCGCGGATGACGGCAGCATCGTCAATCTGGAAAACATGAAGCCCCAGACCACAGCGTCACACTGCGCGGCCAAACCGGTACGCTATGTGTTGGAAATGAACCAGGGCTGGTTTGCGAAGAGAGGCATCAAGCCTGCTTCGAAAGTATCGGGACGCCCATTTAGCCCGTAAAAAAGCCGACCCGGGGTCGGCTTTTATGCTTCTGAAGAAATAAACTAAACGAAATTAGCTTCGGCAAAGCTCCAGTTCACCAGTTTTTCAAAGTAGGTTTCGACGAATTTTTGGCGCAAATTGCGGTAGTCAATGTAGTAGGCGTGTTCCCACACGTCCACGGTCAAGAGCGCCTTGTCAGCAGTTGTCAGCGGCGTGCCTGCTGCACCCATATTGACAATGTCGACCGACCCATCTGCCTTCTTGACCAGCCAGGTCCACCCAGAACCAAAGTTGCCAACGGCCGACTTCACAAAAGCCTCCTTGAACGCAGCATAACTTCCCCATTTTGCTGTGATCGCGGTTGCCAGCGCACCAGAAGGTTCGCCGCCGCCACTTGGCTTCATGCAGTTCCAGAAAAACGTGTGGTTCCAGATCTGGGCCGAGTTGTTATAGATGCCGCCGCTGGACTTCCTGACGATGTCTTCCAGAGACATGGTCTCAAACTCTGTTCCCTTTTGCAGGTTATTCAGGTTCACGACATAGGCGTTGTGGTGCTTCCCATGGTGAAACTCCAGGGTCTCTTTCGAGTAGGCAGGTGCCAAAGCATCAATCGCATAAGGCAGTGCGGGCAGGGTATGTTCCATGAAATCCTTTCGGGTGGTTTTGCAAAAATATTCAATTGTAGGAATTAATTCAATTTCTGGCTTATGACCGTCAAGTCAACCGTACCATCCGTAAGGCTTGCCCGCACCCGCTGACCCGGACGAGTTTGGGTAACGCTGGTGAGCGTATGACCATCTTCCAGCGTAAGCCAAGCGTAGCCCCTCTTCAGTACCAGCGAGGGGTCAAGCAGCCCCAACCGCAGGGCGGCACGTTGTGTGCGGTCCTGCGAACTTTGCCATGATCGCACCACAGCAGGCAAGAGATCCTGACTCAACCGCAATGCTTCAGATTGCCGGATATGCGTGGCCATGCGAACACCGTGCTGCAGTCGCTGCTGAACCGACGCCAACACAAGGCGCTGGCGCTGCGCCAGACCAGACGGTCGGCCTAGCCGCGACATGGCCAGGTCCATGCGCTGAGACTGTCGGTCAAGAAGACGCACCATTGCATCCTGGAGCCGTGCTTCCAGCCCATCAATCAGCCCCAACAGTGCCGCCGTTGGCTGCGAAACCAGTTCCGCTGCGGCCGTGGGTGTGGGCGCCCGCAGGTCGGCGACAAAATCGGTCAGCGTGAAATCGGTTTCATGCCCGACGCCACTGATGACGGGCACAGGGCTGCCAGCAACAGTGCGAACCAGTTGCTCGTCGTTAAAGGCCCACAAGTCCTCCATGGAGCCGCCACCCCGAACCAGCAAAATGACATCCAGCGGGACAGCACCCGCGCGGTCTGGGGCCAGAGCCAACGTGTACAGGCTGCTTAATGCCTGGCAGAGCTCTCGCGGCGCACCGTCCCCCTGGACAGAAGCTGGCGCGAGAACGACGGGAATATGTGGCACCCGGCGCTGCAGTGCGGTTACCACATCGTGCAGCGCTGCAGCCCCCAGCGAAGTCACGATGCCGATGCCGCGCGGCAACGGAGGCAGCGGCTTTTTGCGCGCGGTCTCAAAAAGGCCTTCCTGTTCCAGCTTGGCCTTGAGCCTTAGGAATTGCTCAAACAAGGTTCCCTGGCCTGCCGGGCGCATGCTTTCCACAACCAGCTGCAACTCGCCTCGCGGCTCATAGACGCCAAGGCGCCCGCGCACTTCCACACGGTCGCCGTCACGGGGCGTGAAATTCAACAAAGTGGCAGCACGTCGAAACATGGCGCAGCGCAACTGGCCAACGTCGTCTTTCAGCGAAAAATAGCAGTGGCCGCTGGCCGCCCGGGTATAGCCTGTGATCTCGCCACTTACGCTTACCGGGTTGAAGCGCGCCTCAAGCGCGTCCGCAACCGCGCGGCACAACGCGCCGACTTGCCAGACGCGTGCCGCCCCAAAGGTGGAAGGTGGTTCAATCATGCACAGTTGCACCGCAACGGGGCTGGGCCATAATTGCGCAGCATTTCATTTGGACAGGGTGATCATTTGTTTTCCATCATACAAGCCGCTGGCTGGCCAATCTGGCCCCTCATTGTCTGCTCTGTGCTGGCCTTGGCCATTGTCATTGACCGCTTTTTGAGCCTCAAAGCCAGCAAAGTTGCGCCTGCGCGCTTGCTGGATGAAGTGTTGAGCGTCACCCGCACGGCGATACCCGGCCCCGATGTCGTATCACAACTGGAAAAAAACTCAGCCCTTGGCGAAGTGCTGGCCAGTGGCCTGCGTGCCATAAACTCTGACGCCCGCTGTACCGAAGACGACCTGCGCGCGATCATGGAAAGTACAGGGCGCATAGTGGCGCACCGCCTGGAACAGCGCCTGAGCGCCCTGGCCACCATTGCCTCGGCGGCACCTCTGATGGGCCTCTTTGGCACGGTGGTTGGCATGATCGAAATCTTTGGCTCGCAGGCCCCCGGCGGTGCAACCGGTGGCAACCCGGCTCAATTGGCGCATGGCATTTCGATTGCGCTGTACAACACCGCGTTCGGCCTGATTGTGGCAATCCCGTCACTGATTTTCTGGCGCTATTTCCGTGGCCGGGTGGATGCCTATCTACTGACGCTGGAACTCTCAGCCGAACACCTGGCGCGTCACCTCAAAGTGTTCCGCAAAACAGTGCCATGAACTTTCGTCCACGCAAACACGATGAACCAGAGATCAACCTGATTCCGTTTATCGACGTGCTACTGGTGGTGCTTATCTTTTTGATGCTGTCCACAACCTACAGCAAGTTCACCGAAATGCAGCTCAAACTGCCGGTAGCCGACACAGATGCACAGCGCGACTATGCCAAGGAAATCATTGTGGCCGTCAGCGCCGACGGCTCCTACAGCATCAACCGCACACCTGTCATTGGCCGCAGCCTGGAGAGTGTGGCCATGGCCATCACCGAAGGCGCCAAGGCCGGAAAAGACACGGTCGTCATCATCAGTGCCGACGCCAGTGCCAAGCACCAGTCCGTTGTCACCGTAATGGAAGCGGCCCGACGCTCAGGACTGAGCCAGATTACATTTGCCACGCAATCGACTGCACAGGCGGGTGGCCGATAGCAGCATGCACAGCAACTGGCGGCTGCGGCTGCAAAGTGCCCTGTTGCGTGCCTGGCTACACAAGGGGTTGGTTCCCCGTCTGCTGCACCCGCTGGCCTTGCTTTTTCGAGTGCTGGTATGGATGCGGCGCCAGTTGTACGCTTACGGGCTGCTATCGACACAGCGGGTTGATGCACTGGTCATCGTCGTTGGTAACGTGGTAGCCGGCGGCGGGGGCAAGACACCGACCGTCATCGCACTAGCTCAGCATTTTCAGGAACAGGGCTACGCGGTGGGTGTGATCTCCCGAGGCTACGGACGCACTGGAATGGCTTGCACCGAAGTCAAGCCGGATTCATCGCCCCACGACACCGGGGATGAGCCCCTGCTCATTCGGCGTAGCACACAAGTACCGGTTTTTGTCGGACAGACACGCGTGGAGGCCGCTGCCAGACTGTTGGAGTGCTATCCCTTGACAACAATCATCCTGTGCGATGACGGATTGCAACACTACGCCTTGTACCGTGACCTGGAAATCTGCGTCTTTGACGACCGGGGCCTTGGCAACGGTTGCCTGCTGCCTGCAGGGCCCTTGCGCGAACCCTGGCCGCGCAAGACACTCCCGCAAGCTGGACAACGTGACGACCGTTTGCTGGTTCTGCACACTGGTGAGAATCCTGCATTTGCCGGCTTCACAGCGCAGCGCAGCTTGGCCCCGTTCGCCAAGGGTAGCGAGGGGTCAACCACGCAACTGAGCGCGCTCGGGATGCCCGGTGCCAAACCCTTGCTGGCTTTAGCGGGTATCGCCCAGCCAGAGTCATTTTTTTCGATGCTGCGAGCACAGCGGGTTCCACTGGCTAAAACCGTTGCGCTCCCGGATCACTATCATTTCGATAGCTTCTCACGCAATGTTTACAAGGGCTACAGCATCATTTGTACTGAAAAAGATGCTGCAAAGCTTTGGTCGACCACGCCGGACGCGCTATCGGTCCCCCTGGTGTTCACTCCAGAACCTGCTTTTTTCAAATCCCTTGATAGATGTGTGACTGACCTCATCGGCGCAAAGTTATCATCTGCACATGGACACCAGACTACTTGAACTACTCGTTTGCCCAGTGACCAAGGGCCCATTGGAATTTGACCGGGAAAAGCAGGAGCTGATCTCGCGCAGCGCGCGGCTGGCCTACCCGGTGCGCGACGGCATTCCGGTTCTACTGGAAAACGAGGCCCGCACACTGACCGACGAAGAGCTCGGTCTTTGAGGAGCGCGGATGCGCTACACGGTACTGATACCGGCCCGCCTTGCTTCGAGCCGATTGCCCAACAAGCCTCTGGCTGACATTGGGGGGGCCCCCATGGTGGTACGGGTTGCCCAGCGCGTGCGGTCTGGCGTATCGCCCGAGGTGCGCATCGTCGTGGCCGGCGATAGCCCGTCGATCATTCAAGCATGCCACGACTACGGTATTGAGGCAGTTTTGACCCGGGAAGACCACCCGTCGGGCAGCGACCGTCTTGCAGAAGCGAGTCATTTGCTCTGCCTAGACGATGACGATATCGTGGTCAACGTCCAGGGTGATGAGCCACTGATTGATCCCGCCCTGGTGCAGGCCGTAGCGGCGGCCCTTGCTGTGCAACCACAGGCCACCATGGCCACTGCTGCTCACGCGATCGACAGCACTGCCGACTTTACAAACCCCAACGTTGTCAAAGTAGTGATCGACGTCAATGGGCTGGCACTGTACTTCAGCCGTGCGCCGATTGCGTGGTGGCGCGACGGCTTTGTCAGCGGCATACGGACCCTGCCCCAGCCAGCGCCGTTGCGTCACATCGGAATTTACGCCTACCGGGTAGCGTTCCTCAGGTTGTTCCCACAGCTCGCCCAGGCCCCGATTGAAGTGACAGAGTCGCTCGAACAACTGCGCGCGTTGTGGCACGGCTACCGCATCGCTGTACATATTGCGGACCAAGCGCCTGGGGCTGGGGTCGACACCCCCGAAGATCTGGAACGTGTGCGGACATTGTTTTTCCACCCTGTCAGTGGGCATGTAAGTTAGTGAGAAGGCAGCCCATGCTATTCTCTAGGCCAATTGCATGCGCGAGACGGTCATCCCAAGGCTACTCTCCGTAGCGCTTCGCGTTTTTGTTCTATCTGAGGGTATCCATGAGACTCATTTTGTTGGGCGCACCAGGCGCGGGCAAAGGCACACAAGCCACTTTTATTTGCCAAAAATACGGCATTCCGCAGATTTCAACTGGCGATATGCTGCGTGCAGCTGTCAAGGCCGGCAGCCCGCTGGGGCTAGAGGCCAAGGCCGTCATGGCCGCTGGCGGACTGGTCAGTGATGACCTCATCATCAACCTGGTGAAGGAACGCCTGACACAACCCGACTGCGTCAATGGTTTTCTGTTCGACGGTTTCCCACGCACCATTCCCCAGGCGGACGCCATGAAGGCAGCGGGTGTTGCGCTGGACTACGTTGTAGAAATTGACGTACCCTTTGAAGCCATCATCGAGCGCATGAGTGGGCGCCGCTCGCACCCGGCTTCCGGGCGCACCTACCATGTAAAGTTCAATCCCCCAAAAGTGACGGGTGTCGACGATGTATCCGGTGAACCGCTGATTCAACGTGAAGACGATAAGGAAGAAACCGTCAAGAAGCGCTTAGACGTGTATAGCGCACAAACCCGGCCATTGGTAGATTACTACTCTAACTGGGCTGCCAAAGACGCTGCCAGCGCCCCAAAATACCGAGCCGTCAGCGGCATGGGTGATGTGGACGTTATCAAGACACGTGTGTTTGAGGCGCTGGCCAACTGACACGTGCTTTTCCGTCCGAAAAAATGGCCGCAGATGCGGCCTTTTTTTGGCCCGCCTTCAGGACATTTCTTCCTGCAATAATTCCAGCATCAGAGCAATGCGCGCCTTCACCGGTGACAGGCCATTTGAGTGTGCGAATTCAAACTTTGCGGCCCCCGGCACCACACCGCCTTGGGCGCAGCGGGTCGAACGCACAATACGAATCCCTTGCTGCTGAGCCTCACGCAACGCCGACTCCAAGTCTTGGTGAATTGTGCCATTGCCAGTTCCTGCAACAACGATGCCGCGTAGCGGCGGGGTGCCCTGTATCCCTCCGCCGCAAATAGCTCGCACCGTTGTGCCAGTAACGCCGGCATGGCTGATGACGATTTCCACCCATGGCCAAGCCTCGGGGGCAAACCTGTCCAGTGAAAATGGTCTGGCATCCACAAGAAGGTCGTCACAATGGTGCACCCAACGCACAACGCCCTCCTCCACATACCCCAACGGCCCTGCTTCGCCAGAATCAAAGGGGTTGGTGCGATAAGGATGGACCTTCTGCACGTCCCTCGCTGAGTGCACCGTTCCAGCGCATACCACCAGCACGCCGCTTGCTGCGGGTGCCAGTGCAACGGCCGCAGCATCGAGCACGTTCTGTGGCCCATCGGGTGCCAGCGAAGTTGCCGGCCGCATCGCGCAGGTCAGTACCACCGGCTTGGCCACAAGCAGGTCGACCGGCAAGACTCTGGACAAAAAGAAGGCGGTTTCCTCCAGCGTATCCGTGCCATGGGTGATGACCAGCGCACGGACATCGGGCATGCCCAAGTAATGGATTACGCGCAAAACCAGACTGCGCCACGGCCCGTGGCCCATGTCCTTGCTGTCCACCTGCACCACTTGTTCTGACACTAGCAACAAATCACCCAAAGCAGTCCCCAGAGGCGGAATTGCGGCCAGCAACTGAGTAACCCCCACTTGTGCAGATTTGTAGCCTACGTTGTCCGTCGCACTATCTGCAGTACCAGCAATCGTCCCGCCCATCCCCAAAAAAGCCAACTTTTTCGACATATTTGCTCTTTCTGCTTGCAATCAAAATAAAACTGGTTAAAAATACAGCCACTGGATGCCGAAACAGTGTGTACAAACCAACAGCCCGCGGCACAAAACCAAGGAGTCAGCATGCTTGAAAGTCCAAAACTTACCGCAAGGCAACAACAGATTCTCGATTTGATCCAAAGCGCCATTGCACGCACCGGCGCACCACCGACCCGTGCAGAAATCGCAAACGAGCTTGGTTTCAAGTCTGCCAATGCCGCTGAAGAGCATCTCCAAGCCCTGGCTCGCAAAGGCGTAATTGAGTTGGTCAGTGGAACCTCGCGCGGCATCCGACTCAGGAGTGATGCCATGCGCTCCATCAACGAATCCCGGTTCAAACAATTCTCCCTACCGCTTCCCGGATTGGCCCAATTAGCTTTGCCATTGATAGGCCGGGTCGCCGCTGGCTCACCCATTCTCGCCCAGGAACATGTGGACAAGACCTACTACGTTGAAAACAGCCTCTTCCAACGCCAACCCGACTATCTTCTAAAAGTGCGCGGCATGTCCATGCGCGATGCTGGAATCATGGACGGCGACTTACTCGCTGTCCAAGCCACCAAGGATGCAAAAAATGGTCAGATCATCGTCGCCCGGCTAGGCGATGAAGTGACAGTCAAGCGCTTTCGACGCAACAAAAATCTGATTGAGTTGCACCCGGAAAACCCTGACTACCAAACCATCATCGTGGAACCGGGCGAAGCCTTCGAAATCGAAGGGCTAGCGGTCGGCTTGATCCGCAACACCATGCTCATGTAAACCTCTGAGAATTCGCTATGAACATTGCTCTTTTTGTCCACTCCGGTATTTTCCGGTCGCTTCAAACTCTGATTCAGTGGTGGACGAGGAGCGACTCTCCAACCGGTCAAGGGGTTATACCGACCGCGCACGGCGGGCATTCCTCTGCTCCAAATTCAATAGCAAACTCCTTAGTAATAACCGGGACAGCACCCCCCCCTCAAGCTACTATCAAACCTCTACGCGTGGTCAGAGTGATCGAAGCCGGACAAAGTCGGTCCTGTGTCGGACGAATCGTCATCTCGGGCCGAATGGCCGATGTTTGTGCAGAGCTCGATCGATTAGCTGCTGGTGAAGTTGCGCTTTCCTGATAGACACTTGACCGTCCCAAGAGACAACGAAGACATGATCCGAATTGGAGCGAAACGGCCTCGTTAACAAGGCACAATGGCATCCATGAATATTGTGATTCTGGATTAACAACTTCCCCAATGGGGAAGTTCCTATTTCACAGAAACCTACGCCAAAACCTACGCCGCACAAAAAACCCGCCGAAGCGGGTTTTGTTTTGGTTTTAGTGGCGAGGTGAATCACGAGACTCGGTCAATTTCATGGTTTTGAGTCTCATACTTTCATGCGCAAGGGCTGCCTTCCGTTGCTCATAATCCATCCCCATACCCATAAAAACCGTATCGCGGATTTCCAGGCTGGCCAGCATGTCAAGCTGAGCAGGAGTGAGGCTATCCCGATCAATGCCTTTGAATTCCCCAGTTATGTTCGAATTGATCAGCTTATGTTCATTCATATAGTGATGGGCTTGAGTCGGTTTCCCTATCGTTCCACGCACAAACTCCAACATGCCGGTCATCACTTTGCTGGAACTCGCCGCTGCATGGCGCTTGGTTTTCCAGTCCGCCTGGTATTGGCCAGTTTTGCGAATGGACGGCAGCACTGTCCCGACAACCCACTCTTCAAATGCCTCTGCAGCCGGGAGACGTGAGCGCATCACAAGGCGGTAAAGGTCGCGTTCTTGAATGAAAGTAGCCATTTGCTTTCGATTCAGCGAGTCAACGATGGGGTGGCGTTTCACCACCCCACGACAATGCTGCTTCATTGCGTTTATCGAGTCTGCGTAGCCGAGCGCATCGCACACATCTTTGCCGTTGAACCAAGGATCGCCTGATTCGTCGGTAACAGTGCGAACGTTTGTCCCATCAAAGTCGAATGGGATGATTTGGTTTTTACTAGTGGCCATGGCGTAGTTCTTTCTATAGAAAGCAACGCTTAGGGTTTCTACTCAAATGCTGCTATGCAACATCGATGTATACTAATCCTCGCGCTGTTGAAATCCACAAAGGCTGATCCGCCAAGATTTGGGCCAATGTGGGGTTAGTGCACAAAAAGAGGCCGGTGACCCGTGAGGGTGCATCGGCTTTCTGCTTTGTGCCTGGGGATTATACGGGGGCGGCGCACTAACTACCGGTAGTGGT
Organism: Rhodoferax sp.; assembly: GCA_021737865.1. Lineage (GTDB taxonomy): Bacteria > Pseudomonadota > Gammaproteobacteria > Burkholderiales > Burkholderiaceae_C > Allorhodoferax. The sequence goes on along the minus strand of JAIPDC010000014.1, from coordinate 2,233 downwards.
AAGTTTGATGCAAGGAAAACCTGCAGCCAAAAAAAATCCCCTCCAGCCATAAAGCCAGAGGGGTTGGTAATCCGTCAAGACGGACCAGCTCAGGGAGGTGAAGCTGGGGGCTCGTCGCCCAAGGTGGATATTACTCCTAACTTTGTAGCATCTACGCACTGTTAATTTAGCCATGGATATTTACTTTTAAAAGAACCCACTTCTCTCTCAAAATCGCGATTTTTCCACAGGATATAAACATTTTTTTAGATGCAATCCACTGCGCCTTTCATCAGAAAAGCGTTGCTATTATTGAGCCGAGGCACCACAATCAAAACAAGGAAGGTTTGCAAGTTCATTTCCAAAAGATTGTCAAGCATATTTATCTTGTTTGGAATGGTTGACTTTGCATTTGGATTAACGTAGCGAATCACATCAAAATGCCCTTGGTATACTAAAGGGCTATAAAAATAGGGATGATGATGACTGTTGATGATGGTTTTTTTGGGCAGCTGGCAGTTGTAGAGAAAATAAATGAGTTGTGGGGGAAGGTCTTTCTGAATAGTGGAAAGATCCTTAACCAGCACCTAAAGTTTGGATTTGACGGCGTATCCTTAGCTACTGACCCAACCATTCAGGATCGAATTTTGGGCCTGCAGGTTTTCAGTGCAGTTATTGATGTTTTGTTGAACTCGAAAGATGCTGGCGTTGAATTGGAGTATGAGCAACAGAGGCAATTGTTGAATGCAAAGCTCCAAATCACCACCATGGAGCAATTAGCGGCGGCGATTCTTGCAAAGAATCAAGCCGATTACGATAGAGCAGTAGAAGCTCTGGACAAGCAAGCAGTTTTATAGTTTTTAGGAGTGGACCATGAAAGAATTGAACTTCAACATTTATGCTTTGGCCGCGCCAAAGTCGCCCACGGAATATATCGCCGTGTTGGACGAGGCAATTCGCATGGCGAACGATCTGGCTGAACAGATTGCCGCAGACGATGTTTTTCTTGAAATGCATGCTATCGCAATAGCCGACTAAGAAGGTTGCACAAACAACTAAAACCCGCTTCGGCGGGTTTTTTATTACCTGATTCAATCTCAAATCAGCACCGCCTCAGCTTCGCGCCGGATCACCAGGCCACGCAGCACGCGCCCTCCTCCACGGGTCCACTTCCTCAGTTCACCAGGCACAGCGTCCCAATCCCCCGCATTCACCCGTTTGCGCAGCGTACTGGCCTTTAACTGGCCAGCGCCCAGGTTGAACGTGAAATCAATCAGCGCTGCCAGGCGCTGTGGGTTGTCCACTGCGGGGCACAGCTTGACCACGGCTGGCAGGTAGACCGTGCGCACCATCCACAGCAGCAGCACCTCGGCGCGCGCGCGGGTGATTGGCGGGTCGGTTAGCTGCACACGGGTGCCGTCCTCGTAGTAGGTGGCGCCATAGCCTATGGTGGGCACGCCAGCCGGGCACAGGTAAGGCGACAGATACAGCCCTTCAAAGCGCCGGGCCAGCGCTGCCGCTATTTGGATGGCGTCCATGTTGGCCAGTTCCAGATGATGAGCCAGATTGCAAACGGGGCCATGCTTATTTGCCCCGCTTGAACAGCGCCCGGTCGGCCAGGTAGATACCCAACGCCGCACCACAGATGCTCCAGCCATTGTCATCCAGCACCCAGCCCTTGCTGGCAAAGTGCAAGGTCAGCATCAGAATCGCCCAGGTGGCGATGAACGGGCGTATGACGCCATTCCACGCATCAATGAACCGGATGCCAATGGCCTGTGTGCTGCCCTTGACTGCCGTGAGCCAGCCTTCGGCCTCGATGCCCGACACCACTGCTTCCGCCTGCACCTGGACAGTCTTGATGCCCATCTCTGCTTGCACACGGATGGCCTCGATGTTGCGGGCGTGCTGGGCCGCATCCAGGTCGCCCTGCAGGCGAAGGCGCTCCACCTCAAAGCCGTGGTCCTGCTTTTTGTTGAAGTAGCTGACCACCTCACCGAAAAGCATTCGGAAAACATTGCCGCCCAGGAACGATAAAAGTGCTGTAAACATAACGGCTCCCAAAAGGATGTGGTTACTTCAAATGCCCCGACATTTGCGCCATAAACCCCGATGCCATAAGCCCGAGGACGAACACGACCAACCACCCGACAATTTTCCGGGTGATGCCTTGTTTGTAAGAGTCCATCACCTCGGACGCCTTGATAAGCGTGAGGTGTGCCTGACGATGACCGTGGTAGTCTGGCTTGTGCAA
>JAIPDC010000224.1 GCA_021737865.1 Rhodoferax sp. | reverse complement strand
CAAAGGACTTTCAGGTGCTGGTTGGACTGCACCGCGATCTGGAGCAGCGGTATGAACACCTCAGCTCGTCGCATCGGCAGTTGGCAGGGGCCGGTGAAGTGCTGCGCAGCATGAGCCCCAGGTCACAGGTGCTGTGCCTGGTGACCAACCTGAAGGGCGACATCTTGCAGGCTACCCACAGGGCCCGGTCACTTTTTGAGCTGGCCGGCACCGGCGCGAGCACTATCCACCGGGTGGTCTCCATGTTTCACTTGGAGCGACTCAATGCGGTCCTGGAGCGTCAGCAGAGCGAACGCATGGAGGTGTCAGACGACGCTCCGGAGATTCTCCTGAACCCGGGAAATGACGGGCTCAACGGCCACATTTATGTCACAAGTCCGCTGGTCAGCTGCAACGATGACCAGGGCAAGGTGTACTGGGTCATCCACGAGCTCAACAAACGCGAACAAAGCGAAATCGCCACCGACCCCCTCAGCGCGCGCACCCATGCACGGCGTTGCGGAGCCGTTGTGTTCGACGCTGCCGGCGCCATCTTGGCCACCGACAGCGGGTTCCACGGCATGACCGGGCTTGATGTTCAAGCCATCGCGGCGCTGCAGCTATCGGCGCTTCGCAGCCCTGAGCATGCCAGCGCACCGGGCGCAGATGACTTGCTGACCGAACTGCGTCACACCGGGCAATGGCAGGGCGAAATAGGCAGCATGGGTCCCCATCGGCTGGCCTATCGTCTGTGGGCGTCCGTGTCCGCCGTACACGACGCGGACGGGCGCATCGTTGCCTATGCGGCACAGTTTGTTGATCGCGAAAAAATGCTGATGGCCGAAAGGTTTTTGCTCGATGCGCATTACCACGATGCGGTGACGGGACTGCCCAACCGGAAATACTTCAAAGAGCAGGTGGCCAAACGCATTGCAGCGGCCCGGCAGGACGGAAAACATGTTGCACTGCTGTCGATCATGCTGGACCGACGCCAGTGGATACAGGACACCCATGACAGCGCCGTCAGCGATGCAGTGGTCATGAAAATGGGGGAGCGTCTCCTGACGCTGACCCGCGGCTGCGACATACTGGCCCGCGCCGATGAAGACCAGTTCTTGCTGCTGCTGTCGGGCCCGCACAATGACACTGATCTTGGCGTCATTGCCACCCAGATGGTGAAGGCCTTGTCGGAGCCCGTCACCATCCAGCACCAGGTGTTGCAAATTGGCGGAAGTATTGGCTGCGCCATGTTTCCGCAAGATGGCCCGGACTTGCCGACGCTGACAAAGAACGCCGAGAGCACGATGCGGCTGGCCCGAAAGGCGGGCGGCAATCGCTACGCCCTGTTCAAACATCGCGCCCTGCCCGCAAAGAGTGACGGGCCTGATCCATTTAACGTTCCCACCCTCAATATGGAGCTTGACGCGTGATGCCTTGCGCTAGCGCCTGAAACACTATGAAAAAAATTCTGATAGTCGATGACAACCCTGACATTCGCCGCCTGATCCGCATTGCGCTGGGCAAAACCTTCACCATATTCGAGGCCGAGGATGGGGTCAGCGGGTTGCAAAAGGCCCGTGACCTCTACCCAGATCTGATTGTTCTGGACATCATGATGCCGGGCAAGATGGACGGCCTGCAGGTGCTTGATGCCATACGCGCCGACCCGGGCCTCAAGGTTATCAGCATCGTCCTTGTGACGGCGAAAGGACAGGTCGGGGATGCCGAAATCGGTATGCAGCACGGGGCCGACGCTTACTTCGTCAAGCCGTTCAGCCCGCTGCAGCTAACCGCCTTCATCCGGGAGACTGTAGACAAGGGGGCCATGCATGTCTGAAACCGCCACCGGCACACCTGCCAATACCCGATGCGAATCGCTGGAGACGCGTTATGAGCGACTGCGTTATGCCTATGGCGAACTGATCGAGAGTTATGAAGAGTTGACCGAGCAATTGCACGAACTGCGCGACATTCACCTGGTGACCGACGGGACGGGTGTTGTACTGCAGGTCAATGCCGCAGGTTCGCTTCTGTCACCGGCAAGGCGCCTGATTGGCACCAAATTCAGTGACTGGATCGTACGCAGTCACCGCAATCAGTTTCTGTCACTGCTGGCAGATATTCCCCGCCAGAAGCGCGCAGGCGGTCGCAAGACGTGGAACATGCGTGTGCAGCGTGACACGCCGGACGCCCTTCAGATCGATGTTCTGCTGCAGGCCCTGCCAGTCATCAATGACGGCGAGGTCAGCGTCGTCCACTGGGTGCTGCGCCCGGTGAAGCAGCAGGTCGAGGAATCGTTCCAGCTGCCCAGGCCTCCAGTCGAGTTTGAGCACATTACCGAATGTGGCTTGAAGACCGATGCGCACGGCGTCATTCTGGCCGTGAATGCGGCCTTTACACGCACCACGGGTTACTCGGCGCAGGAAGCCATCGGAAAGACCCCGAAGATACTCAACTCTGGCTTGCAGGATGAGGCTTTCTACCAGGATTTATGGGGTGATTTGTTGAGCATCGGCCGCTGGCAAGGGTTGCTCTTCAACCGCAAGAAGAATGGCGAAATCTACTGCGAGTGGCTCACCATCCATGCTGAAAGTGATCCCGCTGGAAACCGGACCGGCTACATTGCGGTCTTTTTTGACCTGGAGGGGGCCGTGTCGAGGAAGCAGCAGTTGCTTGACAAGTCATCGCCCCCCCATGTGTACCGAACGCAGCCCGTTGACACCGTCGCCGGGGAAGCCGACCAGCCATGACGGAGCCTGCACCCGAGCCGACTTCCGGGGCGTCGTCAGACATCCGGTTGGGTCTCCTGATTGCCGAGCTTCACAAGATGCGCGATGCGTTGATGCAGCTGTCTTTGCAGTTGCGTGACTACGTTTACGAATCGGACCCGGCGCAGCGCAGTCAGGTCGAGTCGCAAGCCGAGCAGGCCATACAGCGCGCCAAGACATCGGCATGCCAGACACCCCGGAGGCTTTGAAATGCACAGGCTAGTCCTGTGGTTTTGTGGCTCACTTTTGCTGTTCGCTCTGGTGTTGCCGCTCAATGCGGGTGCGCAGTCGCTGGAAGTGCAGAACCTGTCGTTGCTGGTCGATGCCGAGGGCACCGAAACCATAGACACTGTCAGCGCCCACGCGGCGAGCCCGCGCTTTGTTCCGATCAGCGGTGGCTTGGCTGCCGGCTACACGCGCAAGGTGCACTGGTTGCGCTTTAGCGTGCAGGCCCCGGTGGCCGGCGCATGGTGGCTGGAGGTGCAGCCCCCTTTTCTGGACGACTTGCGCCTGTATGTGCCCGGCGCCGCCGGCTTCACCGAGCGGCGCAGCGGCGACCTCCTGCCGTTTGCGTTGCGCGAGGAAGAGTCGCGCGGCTTTGTCTTCAAGCTGGCCCTGCCGGACACTACAGCGCGGACCTTCTACCTGCGCTTGCAGACCACCAGTAGCTCTCTGCTGGTCTTGCGCCTGTGGGACCCGGCGCGGTTTCATGCGGCCAACACGCTGGAGTACGCCGTGCTGGGGGCGCTGTATGGTTTCTACGCCATGATTTTTCTGTTCAACCTGATCTTGTGGGTCCGGTTGCGGGAATCGTTGTACGGCTGGTTCTGCCTGCTGGTCGGTGCAAATATGCTGATGTATGTCAGCGCGAATGGTCTGCTGGCCCAGTATCTGCTGCCGACCCGTCCGCTGGCCGCCAGCCACTTGACTGGTGCCAGCATATTTATTTTTCTTGCAGCCACGGCACCCTTCTACATGCGCATGCTGCGCATTGAGCGCAGTCAGCGCCTCTACTTTGGCATGTTTCAGGCGATGGTGCTGGTACCGTGCTTGCTCATGCCCTCGGTCCTCACGGGCCATTTCACGGAAGCTGCGCGCTTCGCCGTCGGGTGCTCGGCGCTGTTCGCCGGGCTAAGCCTGCATCTTTCGGTGCGTTTGTTTCACCAGGGCCGAAAAGAGTCCATCTTTCTGCTGCTGGCCACCGGCATGACCCTGCTGGGTGCCGCCATTGGTGCCCTCATGTTATTGGGATACTTGCCCGCTGGCATGCCTGTCATCCATTTCCAGCAGGTCACACTCTTTGGCGTGACGATGTCGATGCAAATTGCGTTGGCCGTGCGCTTGGCCACCCTGCTGCGGGAGCAACGAAAAGCGGCCGAGGAGGCCCATCTGGCACAGCTCACTGAACAGCATGAACGCGCTGCGCTGGATGAGTTAGTGCGCTCACTGACCGAGAAAAATGCACTGCTGAACAGTGTCGATGAACAGCGCAATGCCCTGGCGCAAAGTACAAAGGCCTTGCATGCCAACTCCACCTTGCTCGCGGCCACGATCGAATCCATGGCGCAGGGCTTGCTGGTCATAGGGCCGGATCTGCGGGTCCGGCTTTTTAACTCCAAGCTGTGCGAGATGCTGGACTTGCCCCGAAGCCTGCTGGGGAGCAAGCCGCTGTTTGCGCAATTGAGCCAATACCAGCAGGAACGGGGCGACTTTGGACCCCGGGATTCAGCGTTGCCGCCCCAAGCACTGATGTATGTCAAAGGCCACCGACTGGACTTCGAGCAGAGCCTGCTGGCCCACTATGTACGCAAGACGCCGGATGGGCGAAGCCTTGAAGTGCACACCTACCGCATGCCGTCGGGCGATGTGGTGCGTACGTTCAGCGATGTCACAGAGTTTTCCGCCGCCCGCGACGCGGCAGAAGCCGCCAACCGGGCCAAGAGCCAGTTTCTGGCCACCATGAGCCATGAAATTCGCACGCCCATGAACGGCATTCTGGGCATGGCGCAGGTGTTGCTGTTGCCTGGCATTGCAGACCGCGAGCGCGTCGAATACGCCCGCACCATCGTCAGCTCCGGGCAGACCCTGCTGGCCCTGCTCAACGACATACTGGACCTTTCCCGGGTGGAGGCCGGCAATCTGCAGCTCGAGGCCATTGCCGTGCAGCCGCTTGCGTTGATTGAGCAGACGGAGGCCCTGTTTAGTGAGCAGGTGCGAAACGCAGGGCTGGTGCTCGAGTCAAAATGGGACGGCGCGCTTGACGCCTGCTACCTGGGCGACCCGCACCGCCTGCGCCAGATGCTGGCCAACCTGGTGAGCAACGCGATCAAGTTCACGCGGCAGGGCCACATCCGCATCGAGGCCAGCGAAATTGGCCGCAGCGAACTCGGTGCCTTGCTTGAATTTGCGGTCTGCGATACGGGCGTGGGGGTTGCACTGGACAAGCAGTCCCTGTTGTTCCAGACCTTTTCTCAGGCTGACACATCCACCACGCGCGAGTATGGTGGCAGCGGCCTGGGGCTGTCCATTGTGCGCAACCTGGCTGAATTGATGGGCGGCGAGGTTGGTATGCACAGCGAGCCCGGGCAGGGGTCGCGCTTTTGGTTTCGGGTGCGACTGGCGTATGCACCGTGCAGTGAGACACAGACTTCTGTGGCGGCCTTGGGGCACGGGGCGGCCAGCGCGCAACTGCCGGCCACATTTCACGGCCACGTGCTGGTGGTGGAGGACAACCCCATCAACCAGGCGGTGATCCAGACTCTGCTGGGCAAGCACGGCGTGCAGGCCACGCTGGCAGGCGATGGCCAGCAGGCGCTGGATGCGCTGGTGGCGCTCCAGTCCGCGGAGTCGTTTGGCCTGGTTCTGATGGACCTGCAGATGCCGGTGATGGACGGCTGCACCGCCACAAGGAAGCTGCGGGCCTGGGAGATGCAAACCGGGCGTGCCCGTCTGCCGGTGGTGGCTTTGACGGCGGGTGCCTTCGAAGATGATCGCCAGCAGTGTTTGGACGCGGGGATGGATGGGGTGCTGACCAAGCCGATTGCCATGGACCAGCTCCAGGCCACGCTGGCACGCTGGCTGGCGCGAGCACCCTCTGCCATAGCCGATCCGGTTTCTGCCCCGGTGCCTGCCGGCGAGCCGGTGGATGTGGTGCGCATGCGCGAGTTGATGGCTGAGATCACCCCGCAACTCGCACACAACAAGTTTGCTTCCATCGCCTGCTTCAGGCAGATGCAGGAGGCTCTGGCCGGCACCGTGCTGGCCGACGATATGGCGCAGACCGGACGCCTGTTGCAGGAGTTTCGCTTTGATCTGGTTCAACAACGCTTGCGCCAAATGGCGGCACAGCAGGGATGGGAAATCACAACATGACTAATCGAAAATCAACCGTTCTCGCCATCGACGATACGCCGGCGAACCTGATGGCGCTGGGTGCGGCCCTGGGCGATGACTTTGAGCTACAGGTCGCTACCTCGGGCGAGACTGGCCTGGCACTGGCCCGCGAACTGGCGCCTGACCTGATCCTGCTGGATGTGATGATGCCCGACATGGACGGCTACGAGACCTTTCGCCAGCTCTCGGCAGATCCCCGGCTGCAGGCCATCCCGGTGATTTTTCTGACCGCCCTGCACGGGTTCGAGTCGGAGAGCTTTGGCCTGGCGCTGGGCGCGGCCGACTACATCACCAAGCCCATCAACCTGGAGATCACGCGCCA
>JAIPDC010000223.1 GCA_021737865.1 Rhodoferax sp. | reverse complement strand
TATAGCGGATGAGCAAAAAGGTCAGTGGCTCGGCGTGCGGCAGTCCGAGCCTAGCGCCGATGAAGCCGGTCGACCACAGCAGGACAAACACCAGAGGGAAGGCGCGTGAGAAACGAAGGGGCATTGGTTATGGGCAAAGAAGTGGGCCCAGCGAAATATGAGCTGCACGCGGGATTCTCGCTCAAGCAACCGATGCTAGTAGTGCGAGCTGTGCACATGGCTCCCTTTGATAGTCGCAGCGGACAAGATTGCGCAGACGGGTACACAAGTCGGATAGAGTATTGCCTTGCGCCGCCAACAATATGGCTACAAATCTGCCCAATACCGATCTGACTGTAATAGAGAATTGACATGCACATTGGCAAGCCCATCCTGATAAATGGCAGCCCCCCGGGGAGCGGACGATTTCCCTGCATCTGCACACCGCTGGTTGGGCGCACGCGCGAACTACTGCTGGCAGAAGTCGCGGCGGTGGTGGCCAAGCAGCCCGATCTGCTCGAATGGCGCGTAGATTATTTTCAGGAAATCGGCAATCAGGAAGCGGTCATTGCGATGGCTGGCGAGATACGCCAGGCTGCGACTGGCATACCCCTGCTGTTCACACGCCGGTCTACAAGGGAAGGCGGTGAGCCTACTCCGTTGGGCGAGGAGCAGGTAGTGGCCCTGATAACCGCAGTCTGTGCGAGTCGCACGGTGGAAATGGTCGATTTCGAGATGAATAGCGACACTACGCATATTGCCCGGGTGCGCGCGGCATCGCAGGCGAATGGTATTGGTTTGGTGCTTTCATTTCACAACTTTCATTCCACTCCTTCCCAGGAGATTCTGAGTCAGCGCTTCGCACAGGCGCAGCGACTCGGTGCGGACGTCGCGAAAATCGCCGTGATGCCCGAGCGACTCGAAGATGTGCTTTGCGTGCTGGCAGCCACCCTGGAATCCAGCCAGACGCTGGACATTCCGATCGTCAGCATGTCGATGGGCGGTCTCGGTTCGCTGACCCGACTGTTTGGCGGGGCGTTTGGTTCGGCCATGACTTTCGCAGTCGGGGCCTCCATATCGGCACCCGGGCAGATTCCTATTGAAGACATGAACACCGTTTTGGGGATCTTGCAAAAATCGATGGGAAAAGGCCGGTAGGCACGTGCAAATTTTCTTCCACTATCGGGGCGGACAGCGCCCGCCGGCTTTCTTACCTCCACCACTGTTCGCCGTCATTCGTTTGGCCGAGGGATGAGTCTTGGTGCATTCATCAAGATACAGCAACGTATCAGCATAGGAGACAAACCGGTTGAGATAGTCTGCAGAAATACCGCGCATCAAAGCAAGTGAGCGCAGCACTAGCATGTGCGAGTTGATTGGACCGGCATTTGATGGGGCCTGGTCAAGCGCGTCGGCCACCTTTTTGTTTGCGCTGAGCTTGGACCAGGTGTTCCGGAAGTGCTGCACAGACCTCAGTTCTGTGCGTGGCCCTGCGTTGCCACTCAAAAGCGCATCGCTGCTCAAGGGCGAAAATTCCGCAATATGCCTGACCAACTGCTTCAGCCTAGTGTCAGTGTGTGGGTCGTCCGGCGTTGCGCCAGCGGGTCCCTTTAGTGCATCGGATTGAGCCTGAACAAAGCGCCGTTCAAAATCCGCCAAGGCGTGCTTTAACGTCTTCTCAAGAATGCGTTTCACACTTTCGCGTTGGGTACCCAAGCGACTCGATAGCACTTCTATGTAATAAAGTCCGACTGAATCAAACTGATCGGCGTCCTGCAGGCGTAGTGCCGCGATCCGCCCGCTGAAATCATGGAAGCGACCCGCCAGCACATCCTCAGCGTCGTCATGGCCCGCATCATCCATGGGGCAGCGCTTGCGAACGGGCGGCTTTGGGCACAGGTGCCATTTCTACGCGCCGATTTTCAGCACGCCCCTTTTCGTCAGAGTTGGGCGCTAGGGGTTGCTCCGCACCAAACGCCGCTGCAAACACCATGGACGCTGGCATTCCTTCGCCAATCAATGTGCGGGTGACAGTCAAGGCGCGCTGGGCAGACAACTCCCAATTGTCAGCAAAATGACCGTTGCCCGGACGTATTGATCGGTCATCTGTAAACCCGCTCACCATCAGCATCTCATCGCGCGATGTTAAGTAGCTGCGCAGGGGCTGCACGAGGCTGTTAAGGAGTTGGCGCCCATCAGGCTCCAACTGGTCGGAGTTCAGCGAGAACAGCACTCGCCCACTGATGCCTATTCGCCCGTTATTTAAAGTGATCCGCCCGGACGCTAGCGGAACGGCCAGCGCCTTCTCAAGCGTGATGCGTCGCTGCTCCTCTGCTTGGCGCTTCTTTACCTCGTCTTCCAGATGCGTCGCCAACTCCAACTGGACGATCAACAAGCCAACCAACAGCAGTACAAACGCACCAAGCAGACCCGACATCAAATCACCAAACACGGCCCATATGGGAGCCGTTTGCTCCACACCACCATCTGTGTCATCCATTTTCGACCTCTTCAGCAAACAACGCCTGTCTGCCTGGGAGTCGGCGCAGCTCATCAAAAATCTCCTTTTGCGACATGATGCTCAGATCGATGATCTCCCGCGCTTGGGCTACATAGTAGGCAAGTTGGTCGTCACTTCTGGCCAAGGATTTATCCATGGCACCTTCAATGCGCTGCAGGTTGGCAATCAGCTTTTCGTTTGCATTGTTGAATGAGCCGACAGCAAAACGCAGAGATTCACTCAGGCTCGACACTTCGACTGCACTGCTGCTGACGTGTGCGGAAATATCAGAGAGTTTGGCTGCTTCAGTGCCAACCTTCTCGGAAAACTGGTCACCAGCACGGTTGAGCGCCGCTGCTGAAGATGCAACCAGAGCGTCGATTGCCGAACGCTGTTCAATGGATGCGTGATTAATCCCGTCGAGAAGGGAGTTCAGTGTCGCCATGATGCGACTTCGTTCTTGCAGCAGCTCGTTGTCCCTTGCCGCGCTGTTGGACACTTCGAGGCGCAATTGTCCAATAACCTCGGCGGCGGCGCGCGGTGCCTCCGCCGCTGTGTGCAAGAGCCGTGTTATCGGCTCCTCCAGCGCCGCTCCAAGGGTCGTGAGATGACCTGTGAGCGCCGTCTGCAATTCCCCCAGACGTTCAACAGCCGCATTGCCTCGCATGGCTTCTGCCTCTCTGAGTGCTTGAAGTTCGGTATGCAACAGGCTGACAACCTGATCCATGCGCTCTGTGTGCTGTTCTGTCCATTGCGATTCGGCGGCGACTCGTGAACGAACCAACTCTTCGGAGACCATCATCAGCCGCGATATCTCGTTCAAAGTACTTGTCGCGCTTATGTGCCCCCTATCATTGATCTCTTTCCATTCGCGATTGAGTGTTGCTATCCACGCGTCTCCCGCGGTAGATGCCGTCGCGCTGAGTCGCGTAGAAAGCCCATCAAGTTGCAGCTGTGTGGCGGCTATCATCCGCTCGTGCATCAACTTTGACTCTTTGGCGATACCGGTGAGTGCAGCTTCGACTATGGGTTTGATGCCTTCACTCGCGGCATGGGCGTTTTGCGCCAGGCTGCCGCGCAGCGACTTGTCGACTGAGCAAGCCAAATCGGTATAGACACTTTTGACATCGCTGTGAAACGATGCCTGGTTGGTGAGTAGTCGGTCGTTCAACTGCTGGCTCATCCGTTCCGCATGAATCATCATGCTCTGCACTTGGGCAACAATGACCGGTATAGCTTGCGATTGAAGCTGCAGTGCCTTGAAAGCTTCCTGTCGCTGATGCGTAAATGAAAATTTGTACAACGCTGTTGAAATCTGCGTGTCAAGCAGTTGCGCAGTCAGCATGCGTTCGCGTCGACACAGCGCAGACATCAGGCCCAACATGGCGGAAGTGGCAACCCCCGCAACCGATGTTCCAAACGCCAGCCCCAATCCCTTGATTGGAGTTGAAAATGCCGCGCGGATGGCTTGGAGGTCGGTAGTTCCTTCTAGTGCGAATACTGCCCCGTTTAGGGTCACGACCATGCCTAAAAATGTGCCCAGCATTCCCAGCATGACCAGCAACCCTGCCAGGTAGGGCGCCAGCGCCGGTCCTGGCAAGCCATTACGCTCCCCCTCGATGCGCAAACGTACAGGGTTTTGTAGCGCTGAGGGCACACTGAGCAGCCAATCATTGAGACTTTCCAGATTGCCTGGAATTGTCTCCAGTGTGCTCGACAGCGCGGAAGTTGCCTGGCGGAAGCGGTGCAACTCGAGTGCACCCACTCCATAGACGGCACCAATGATTGCCGTCACTGCCAGCGCCAGAACATTCGTGCCAATGAATCCGGCGCCAATCCATGCGAGTGTCATCGTGCCCAGAAAAAATGCACCTGCAAAAAAATGTTTACTCATGTTTATTCTTATTCAATTCGTTATGAAGGGCTTCCATCAGCCCCAAGGTTGGCTGCAATCGGGCGTCTAATTCCGCGAGCAGCACAGTCTGCAGTTCACTGCGGAAACGCATGAGCCATCCACCAGGTTTTATCCACAGTTCTGGATTGATCGACTCCTGGTTGTCACCATGCGCCAGCTGATGTTCCCTGATCAGCTGCCCAAAGCGTTTTTGCAGAAGTGAAGGGATCGTCGAAAACAATTTGCTCTCGCGTTCGCTGAGAATTCCATCGAACGCTGCGTCCAGATCGGCAAGTTGTCTGAGCGTCGGGGATGCAATGCTAAGCACTTTCCGCGCCGTTGCACGCAATGGGCGAACGCTTAGTTCCATCTCGCGTTGGTGCGCAAGGTGGTACCGTCGATAGGGTTCATAGTCTACCGCGTCATCAATGGTCATGCCGGGCTTTGGTGAAGGCAGTTCCACGCGTGTTCTTGTTCCGATTGTCGAATAGCCCAGCGTAACTGCCTGAACCAGGCTCGTCTGCACGCGGATGAGTTCGTCGGACAGGGCGCCACTGGCGGTTGACGGCGTTGCTTGCTGTGTACTTTGCGCGCCTGAGGTGTGCGTTGCACACAAGGTAATCGCATCGGAAAAGTCAACCCAGGCCGCCAATTTTTCCGCAAACGGACTCCCTGTCTCGACGGTCTCGACATGGGTCAAGTCGACGAGGACACGAATGAGTTTTGAGCGGTTGAAATTTGTACGCGTGAGAGCTCGCGTCATATGCAAGTTAGATCTAAATCGACAGAGAGCAATGGCAGCCGCAAACTTGCATGATGCCGTTCCATTTTACCCGTGGAAATATTCACTCGATAATGGGCCGGTATTACCACCTTAAACCTGACAGGAGATTTGAATGTTCACTAATAACCCTTTTGAATCCGCAGCCAAGGCGCTGCTCAATGGCGCAGGCAAGCTTTCATCCGATGACGCACAAAGTGCCGCCAAGGAAATGATGGACAGCTTGCGGGCGTGGGGTGATCTGGTGCAGACTCAGGCGCAAGCGGCCCAGGTTGCCAGCGTAGAGGCTGTTGAGGACTTCAAGAGCGTCAGGGACCCCATGGCTGCATTTGAGGCATTTAGGAGCAACACGCAAAAGATGCTGGCTTTGTCCGCCACACACCTGCAGGAAACGATGGCTCTGAGCATCGAGCAGTTCAATGCGGGTGTCGACTTGTTACAGGAGCGACACCCAACGCCAGACGCATTTGCGCCCGTAGCCCAAGGCATGAAGAAGGCCGCTTCGGCAGTGGAAAGCGGCATGCTGGCTGCGCTGAATACGGGCATTGAAGCCACGGGCACCAAACCTGCTGCAAAAAAGTCGCGTGCGCGGTGAGTAGGCGCTGACCAATTCTTAGCCAATCAAGGCTACGGCCTTGATCTGTGCCCAGACCGGCACTCCCGGTCTGAGGCCGAGTCGTGCCGCAGAGCGCCGCGTCAGGCGCGCCAACAACGGCGACCTTCCAACCTGCAGTCGGACCAGTGTTGACGCAGGATGGTGATCGTCAGCCAATTGATCGACTGTGGCAGCCAGGCAATTCTGGATGCTTGTGTCGGTGACCGGTTGCAGCGCAACGCTGACATCACGTGCCAAAATGCGCACCCGTACCGCTTGGCCTACTGACTGGCCGCCATCGCGGACCCAGAGGCTGCCACCGGGAAAATCCACGCGAGCCAGGTGCCAAGCAATATCGCGCTCGGCCACCATCGCTTCCAGCACCACGCCTACATCCTCGCCCAACTGAATCGGCAGATCGAGTCGGGCCAGGGTTTCGGTTAGTGGTCCCATGGCAACCGCTCGACCAGCCTCCATCACCACGATGTGGTCGGCCAATCGCGCTACTTCATCGGCCGCGTGGCTGACATAAATGACGGGGATCTCCAGTTCGCGGTGCAACCGTTCCAGGTATGGCAGGATTTCCTGCTTGCGCTTCAAGTCAAGAGCAGCCAGTGGTTCATCCATGAGCAGCAAGCATGGTCGCATCGCCAGCGCACGGGCAATACCAATGCGGCTGCGTTCACCGCCCGACAGTCCATCGGGCCTGCGGTCCAGCAAGTCACCAATACCGAGCAACGCAATGGCCTGCTCCAGCCCTTCCTGGTGGGCGTGGGCATGGGCTGTGCGTCGCATGCCGTAGCGCAGGTTGCCCAGCACGGTGAGGTGCGGGAACAGACTCGCCTCCTGAAAAACATAGCCTAGCGCTCGCTGGTGCGTCGGCACCCAGCGGCTGTTGCCCCGTCCATCGTCTTGCC